>SVKC01000011.1 GCA_015068655.1 Oscillospiraceae bacterium | reverse complement strand
TGTCCGATTTTGAAAAAGCAGGGGCGTGCGGTTTTGGAATAGGCTCAAATATTATTGACAGAAAAGCACTTGACGAGGAGGATTATGAAAGAATAACCGAACTTGCAAGAAAATATACTTCACAGATTGGAGTACGTGGATAATGGCAGATTATATTGTTATAGACGGTGGAACAACAAACACAAGGGTTTCACTGGTGTCGGACGGCGAGGTTCTTGAAACAAAAAGATTTAATATTGGTGCAAAAAAATCTATTGACGGAAACAGCTCGTTGAAGCTTGGTGTAAAAAACAGTATTGAAGAACTTTTGAACAAGAACGAGAAAACAGCAAATTGCATTGAATGTATTATTGCATCGGGAATGATTACCTCCGAATTCGGACTTTTTGAGTTGAAACATTTGACGGTACCTGCAGGAATAAAAGAGCTTAATGCGGGAATGAAGAAGGTTGTACTCGATGATATATGCGAAATTCCTTTTGTGTTTATTCCGGGTGTAAAGCTTGCGTGTACCGGTTTTGATGACAGCGACATGATGCGCGGTGAAGAAGTGGAGCTTGTGGGAATTCTTGGTGAGACGGAAAGTGTTTATGTTCTGCCGGGATCACATTCGAAAGCAATCAGGACTGATGCTGACGGTCGTATAACTGATTTTTGCACAATGCTTACGGGTGAAATGATAGGTGCGATTGCACAAGAAACAATTCTTCGTGATGCTCTTGATATGACAATATCCGAAACTGACAGTGAATATCTGCTGTCGGGATATGAATACTGCTGCGAGAATGGAATAAACAAATCTCTGTTCAGGGTGAGAGCCATGAAAAACCTTCTTGGTGCTACTGCGAAACAGGTTTACAGCTTTTTTATGGGCATTATGCTTCACGATGAAATTGTTCAGCTGTTGAGCTTTACAGAAAAAAAGATTGTTTTGGGTGGGAAAAAACAACTTCGTTGTGCTATGACAGAAATTCTCAAGGTTGTTTCCGACAAAGAAATTATTTGTCTTTCGGATGATGTGGTTGATAATGCAAATACATTTGGAATGGTGAAAATATACGAATACTCTTGCTTGAAATAAAGAGGTTGAAGGAGAAACAAAAATGGATATATTTTATTCTACATTAAATCAAACAACTTTTCTTTTTGCTCTTATTGCAATAGGTTACATATTGGCAAAATGGAAGTACATTCCTGAAAATTCATCAATGGTTCTTTCAAAGCTTGAAAATAATGTGTTTGTACCGGCTTTGGTTATGGGAACTTTTATGGAAAACTTTACGGTTGAAACACTTTTTACGGCAAGATGGTTGCTGCTTTCAAGCTGCATTATTATGTTTGTGGTTTTGCCTTTTGCAATACTTATTCCTAAGCTCGTGACAAAAGATAAGTATATTCAGAATATTTATACTTACGGTTTGTCCTTTTCAAATTTTGGTTTTATGGGTAATGCGGTTGTGAGCGTTTTGTTTCCTGAATTCTTTATGGATTATCTTATTTTTACATTGCCACTGTGGGTTCTCATTTATCTTTGGGGGGTTCCTGAACTGCTGATTGCAAATGCAGGAGAACAGAAAACTTTGAGCAGCAGATTTAAAGCCTTTGTTAATCCTATGTTTGTGGCAATGATAATCGGTATGATTGTTGGGATTTTAAATATTTCTCTGCCAAAGTGGTTATCTTCTGTTGTTACCACTTCAGGAAGCTGTATGTCGCCTATTGCGATGCTCCTTACAGGAATTACGGTTTCGACCATAAGCTTCAAAAAGACATTTACAGATATAAGAACGTATACGATTTCTATTGTACGTCTTATTGTCTTTCCTCTGGCTTTTCTTGCTGTTGCAAAGCTTGTTCCTATGTCTGAGACGGTGTATCTTTGTGCGCTTTGTTCACTTGCTATGCCCCTTGGACTCAACACTATTGTTATTCCGAGTGCATACGGCAAGGATACTTCTGTTGCGGCAGGCATGGCTGTAATCTCACATTTGTTGTCCTGTATAACAATACCGCTTATATTTATGATAAAATAACATAACGACATCCGCCGAATTATTGGTGGATGTTTTTCTATAACAGGAATTTTTCGCCACAGTTCGGGATACAATGAATTAATAAGAAAGAGGTGCCTGAGTTATGACGAAAAAGACATTGTTTTACAACGGACAGATTATAACAGTCAACAAAAACAACGATGTGGAGGAAGCGATGCTGGTTGAGGACAACAGAATTTCCTGTGTGGGCAAAACTGTTGAAGCACTCAGACTGGCAGACAAGTATACCGAGTGGGTTGACCTTCACGGTTGTGCAGTTGTGCCCGGATTTGTGGATTGTCACATTCATATGGCGGTGGCAGGTGCAAGAATTCCCAATCAGATTGATGTATCAAAAAAGGCAGGAGTTGACAGTGTTTCGGAGCTGTTGAACAAACTTAAGGCTGGAAACACAAGCAAAGACGAATGGATAATCGGAAGCAGTTACAGCCACGAAAGCTTGGACGAAAACCGTCACGTTACTCTTGAAGAACTGGACAATGCGTTTCCGGATATTCCTGTGCTGATAATTCACACAAGCGGACATATGAGTGTTGCAAACACAAAGGCTTTGGATGAATCAAGGCTGAATTTGGATACGGAAGGGGTAATGAAGGATGGAAATGGCAGAGCGAACGGGTTGTTGATAGAGAATGCACATTTTTCAATGCTGGAGAAATCTCCTGTTTTGCCGAGTGATGAAGAATTAATTTCAGGAATTGAACGATTTTCAAAAATGCTTGCATCAAAGGGAATAACATCTGCTCATGATGCAGGCGGTTTTGGAACAGCAACCTTCCGTACCTTGCAAAAGGCAAAGGATAGAGGTGTTCTCTTGTGCCGGACTTATCCGATGCTGTGGTCGTTGTTTGGAAAGAGCGAACAACTAAAAACAGCAGAAAACGCCATTGATTCGGGGTTTTATACAGGGTTGGGTGATGACTTTTTGAAAATCGGACCAATCAAGCTTATGGCAGACGGCTCGGCAGTGGGAGGAACCTGTGCTGTATCTAAGCCGCTTTTGCACTTGGATGCGACAGCTCCCGCAAGCTTTTCCCAGAAAGAATTAGATGAAGTGTTTGTTGAAGGACATAGGCGAGGTTTTCAGTTAACGGCTCATGCTGTTGGTGACAAGGCGATTGAAATGGTGATTGCAGCATATGAAAAGGCTATGACCTTGTATCCAAGAAAAGATTCGAGACACAGGATTGAACATTGCTTTTTGATGCGTCCTGACCTCTTTGAAAAAATAAAGACATTTGGTATAATTCCTGTGCCAAATCCGGGCTTTTTATCTGTTTGGGGTGGTGTTTTTGAGAAGTATTACAGCGACAGAATTGAAAGGGTTATGCCACTTAAAACCTTTCGGGATATGGGTGTAATCACACCTTTTGGCTCAGATGCAATGGTGATTGAAGAATACGAGCCTCTTTTTGGTATTGCGGCGGCAATGGAACGAAGGGATTTGAAATCGGGGAGAATAATAGGCGAAGAACAAAGAATTGACTTTATGCATGCACTCAGATGTTATACGTATTTTGGTGCATATGCATCCTTTGAGGAAAAAGAAAAAGGAAGTTTGGCGGCGGGAAAGCTTGCGGATTTTGTAATTTTGTCCGATGGTGTTTTGAAAAAAACACCTGATGAGCTCAGGAAAACAAAGGTTTGTGCAACTTATATAGACGGTAGAAAAATTTTTGGGTAAAAAAAGACAGATTTCTTGAAATTTTTCTTCTCAAACAGTTGAAAAAAAAACAGATGTTTGGTATAATATGAAAATATATACTGTAAAATGTGGTGTATAGCGTGCTTCTGCAGTTTGAAGATGCAAAAGCTTTAATGACAAAATCTGTTTTGATGCAAGGTGAATTTCAAATGAAACAAAACAAGACCAAAGCCCTTCGTGAAGGAGCTATGATGGTTGCGCTAACGATTGTTCTGATTCTTGTAACACAGTATGTGCCTTTCCTTTCTGTTTTTTCAACACTTGCCTGCGGAATACCTATGGGAACTATGGCGGCAAGAAATGGTATGAAGGGCATTGTTCCGGCGATTATTGCAGTTTTTCTTGTTGCTATCCTTGTAACAGGGACTTTTCTGTCAGCTGTATCTGTGGTTCTTATGGCTGTTGTTCCCGGAACGACTGCAGGATATGTTCTCGGAAAGAAAAAAGGCTTTTTTTCAGCACTTTTTGCGACATGTACAGCTGTATGTGTTGGTTGGCTTTTTGAACTGTTTGTGCTTTATGCCTTTGTGGGAAACGGTATTGATGACTTGTTTGCACAGACATTGAAAATGACAGAGGAAATGATGAAACCCTTGACCGAAAGCTTTTCTCAGGCAGGGATTACGATTGGAAATATGTCGGGGGAGGAATTTGTCGGTGCGTTTATTGAAAGTATAGGAAAAACCTTTAGACTGTACTTCCCTTCAATAATAATAATGAGCTCTGTTTTTGAGGGTTATTTGATTATGAGAGTTTGTGCTTTTGTCATAAAAAGGACAAAGGTTGCAGATGTGGCAATTGTTCCGTTTTCGGAGATGAAGGCTACAAGGAGTATGTGTTTTGTTGGGATTTTGTGTTACCTTATAGGGTTTTTTGCAGGTGTGGAATCTGTCTTTGGTGCTGTGATTGCCAATGCGGTTTTCATACTCTATGCATTGATTGGTATTTGTGGACTGTCTCTGGTTGATTACAAGCTGAAAGGTGCAATCAAATCAGCCTGGGGCAGATTCGGTATATATTTCGCAGTATTCATTTTTGGAAGCTTCTTGATGTCTTTTGTCACAATGGCTTTGATAATTCTTGGAGTACTGGACAGCAGCCGTGATTTTAGAAATGTTGGAGAGCAAATGGAATAAGCTTGGAGGTGATTCACCATGAAAACCGAAAAAACAGCGGCAAAGGTTTTCTTTAATTCAAAAAGAAGATACATACGTCTGGTGGTTTATGCAGTTTTTCTTATAGCGTTGGGAATTGTTATGGCTATAAACAAACGTCCTGAAGCTATGGCAGAGCTTGCATTGACTGTGGGCGTTATTGTTTTTGAAATTTTTCATGTTAGAAAAAGCCAAAAGGAATTCCTGAGTTATACGGAACAGCTTGAGTTTTGTTTAAATGAAAATGCGAGAGGTTCTCTTCTCAATTATCCTGCACCCCTTGTTATAACAGATATGAACGGCGGTATAAACTGGTATAATGATTGGTTCAAAATGGCTGTGGGTCAGGACGAGCTGTTCGGAAAAAACGTTCAAGAGCTTGTTCCGGGTCTTGATATTGTCAAATTCGTGGAAACGGAGGAACAGACAAACGTAAAGTTGACGATAGGCGAAAATCACTACGATGTATGGGGGAATGTTTCCCGTAATCCGAAAATAGGCAGAGCCGCAAGTCTCATAGTTATCTATTTCATTGACAAGACAACCGAAGTCAAAACAGCACAGCTTCGTGAAGATGAGCGTGTGATTGAAAGTATAGTTATTATTGACAACTATGACGAGGTTCTCAAGGAAACGCCTGACACCAATCAAGGTGCACTTTTGGGTGATATTGAGTCAAAGGTGAATGAATGGGCGGCTTTGGGAAATGGTATTATAAAAAAATATGAGCGAGACAAGTTTATTGTCCTTTTCAACAACAAGGAATTTGCAAAGATTATGGAAAACAAGTTTGCTGTTCTGGATGGAGTAAGAAGCATTAACCGTGAAAACAAGATTCCTGCAACCTTGAGTATTGGTATAGGAAAAAGCGGTCTGGATGTTGCGGAAAACGATAAGTATGCAAGGCTTGCTATTGATATGGCATTAGGACGCGGAGGCGACCAGGTTGTTATCCGTGATTCTGCAAACTTCACTTTCTTCGGGGCAAAAACCAGAGAGGTTGAAAAGCGAACAAAGGTCAAAGCGAGAGTTGTTGCTCATGCATTGAGAGAACTGATTGACCATTCGAGCAAAGTGTTGATAATGGGACACAGTCGTTCGGATATGGATTGCATCGGTGCGGCAGTAGGACTTTTCAAGGCTGTAACAAGCCGTGGCAAGGATGCTTTTATTGTTGTTGACAGAGAACTGAGTAACGCAAAGCAGATGATTGCAGATTTTGTGGCGAACCCTCAGTATGAGGATTCCTTCATAAGCGGTGAGCAGTCTTTGAATATATTTGACAGAGAAACCCTTGTTATTGTTGTGGATGTACACAGACCTGTTATGGTCGAGTGTCCGGAGCTTTTGCAACACGCAAAGAACATTGTGCTCATTGACCACCATCGCAGAAGTGAGGATTTCATAGAAAATGCAGTGCTTACCTATCATGAGCCTTATGCATCCTCGACCTGTGAAATGATAACAGAAATCCTTCAGTATATTCAGGATAATGACCACCTCACCAAGCAGGAAGCGGAGGCTCTTTATGCCGGAATATTTATGGACACCAAGGGCTTTACCTTCAAGGCTGGTGTGCGAACTTTTGAGGCGGCATCATATCTTAGGCGTATGGGTGTTGATACGGTAAATGTTCGCAGACTTTTCAAAACAAACATAGACAGCTATATTGCAAAGGCTGAAATAATCAGAACGGCAGAGGTTTTCAAGGGGAATATTGCTCTTTCTTATCTTTATGAAGAATGTTCCGAGCTTTCAGTGGTCGTTGCACAGGCAGCAGACGAGCTACTGAATATATCAGGCATTGATGCATCATTTGTACTTGCGAAAAGCGGAAACCGCGTGCTTATCAGCGGACGTTCTCTTGAATCTGTGAATGTTCAGGTTATCCTTGAAAAGCTGGGCGGCGGCGGACACATAACAATTGCCGGAGCACAGCTTGAAAATACGGAAATTGACGAGGCGGACCGACTTTTGAGGGAAGCAATAGAAGAGGTTATGGCACAGTAATTTATACACATAGAAAGGTTGGATATAAAAATGAAAGTAATTCTTACACAGGACGTGAAAGCTCAAGGAAAAAAAGGTGATCTCATAAACGTTAGTGACGGTTATGCAAGAAACTTCCTTCTTCCAAAGGGACTTGCTGTTGAAGCAAGCAAGCAGGCGCTCAACGAGCTTGAAGGAAAAAAGGGAGCTGAAGCATACCGCAAGAATCTTGAAGAAGAAAAGGCGAGAAATATTGCTGAACGTATGAAGGATATAACGGTAAATCTTTCTGCAAAGGCAGGAGCTGGCGGAAAGCTTTTTGGTTCTATTACATCAAAGGATGTGGCAGAAGCACTCAAAGCACAGTATAATATTGATATTGACAAGAGAAAATTTGACCTGAAGGACGGCATAAAGGCTTGCGGCACAATTGAGGTTGCTGTTCGTCTTTATCCTCAGATTACGGGAAAATTCAAGGTTAATGTTACCGAACAGAAATAGTTTGAAAAATATACCAGGAAAGGGGTTATACTATGGATGAAAATCTGAATATGGAATCTCTGAGTATTGACAGAGCTATGCCGTTCAGCCGTGAGGCGGAACAGTCTGTTCTCGGTGCAATGCTTCTTGATACACAGTGTATCCCCGATGCAATGGGTATCTGCAAGGCGGACGATTTTTATATCGAACGAAACAAGGAGCTTTTTAATACGATTATTGAGCTATACAATCTGGGAAAGCCTATTGATATTGTTACCATAAAGGATCAGCTGACTCTTCGCGGTGTTTTTGAATCTGTGGGCGGACTTGAATTTGTTATGGAAACTATGAATATGGTTCCCACCACCAGAAATGTAAAGCACTATGCGGAAATTGTTGCACAGAAGGCACTTCTTCGGAATCTTATTAGAATTTCGGAAAAGGCTCTCGAAGAAAGCTATCGGGGAGATGAAGAACCGGAAGCAATTATCGGCAAAACCGAACAGCAGCTTATTGACCTTTCACAGGCTCGAAGCTCAAAGGGTCCTGTTCATCTCAGAACCTATCTTGGACAGAGCGTTGAAAAACTGGCAGAGCTTTCGGAAAATGAAGGTGACCTGACGGGTATTACTACGGGCTTTATTGATTTGGACAAGCGTACAGCGGGTCTTCATGGCTCGGAATTGATACTTATAGCTGCCCGTCCCGGTATGGGAAAGACGAGCTTTGCATTGAATATTGCCCAGAATGCGGCTATTGATTCGGGTGTTTGTGTTGCTATATTCAATCTGGAAATGCCCGGAATACAAATTGCCAACCGTATGCTTTCCAGTGAATCCATGGTCAGCTCCGAAAGCCTGAAAAAAGGAAACATAAGAGATGACGAATGGGAAAAAATAGGTGAAGCTGTTGACGTTCTCAGTAAAGCTGATATTTATATAGACGACACTTCGTCGATTACAGCTCCTGAAATTGTTTCAAGATGCAGAAAGCTGAAAATGGAGCACAACCTTGGACTTGTGGTTATCGACTATCTTCAGCTCATCAGCGGAAGCTCAAAGGGCGACGGAAACCGTCAACAGGAAATTTCGGATATTTCACGTGCATTGAAGGTTATGGCAAACGATTTGAATATTCCGGTTATTGCCCTTTCACAGCTCAGCCGTGCCGTTGAAAAGCGTGAAAGCAAAGAGCCTATGCTCAGCGACCTGCGTGAATCAGGTGCTATTGAGCAGGATGCTGATATGGTAATGTTTCTTTATCGTGAAGGTGCATACAATGAGGCGGCTCCCGAGCCGAACCGAACAAAGTGTATTTTTGCAAAACACAGAAACGGCGAAACGGGTTATGAATTTCTGACCTGGCTGGGTGAATTTACAAAATTTTCAAATTGGAGTGGAAGCCGTGAAGAATAACAATGCGGTTGAACAAAAGGTTCTGGCAACGATTTGCCGTTACAAGCTTATAGAAAAAGGCGACAAAATTCTTGCGGCAGTTTCGGGGGGAGCAGATTCAGTTTGTATGCTTCACATACTATACAAGCTAAGGGATGAACTGGGAACAAAACTTTTTTGTGCTCATTTGAATCACGGTCTGCGAGGTGAAACCGCAGACAGAGACCAACGCTTTGTGGAAAATCTTTGTGAGAAGCTTGAAATACCGTTTTTTTCGAAAAACGTGGATGTTTTGGCAATGGCAAAGGCTGAAAAGCTCACAACAGAGGAAGCCGGAAGAAAAGCGAGATACAGTTTTTTTGATGAGCTGTCCGAAAAACTGGGTATATGTCGAATTGCAACGGCACACAACAAAAACGATAACGCAGAAACTGTTCTTATGCGCATTTTGCGTGGAACAGGTGTGGACGGGCTAAGCGGCATTTCTTATATCCGTGAAGATGGTGTGATACGTCCGCTTCTTGATGTTTCAAGAGCTGAAATAGAGCTTTATTGCAAAGAAAATAATCTGGAGTTTTGTACCGACGAGACGAATGCTGAAAATGATTATACACGAAACAAGGTCAGAAATGAGCTTATTCCATACATTGAAAAAGAATTTAATACGAAAATAACAGATAGTCTTTGCAGACTTTCGGAGACAGCTCGAGAAGACGGAGATTTTTTGAAAGGATATGCAGAAAGACTTTATACGAGACTTAGGAATCCGCTACCGGGAAATCGTCCGGTTTCTCTTCATACAGAAAGCCTTGGTATGGTGGACAAAGGGATTTCGGCGAGGGTTTTGAGAATCGCGGCAGATGAGGCAAGTCCCGGTGTCAGACTTGAAAAAAAGCATATTGATGATATTTTCGGACTGATGCAAAAAGAAACAGGAGCTTCTGTTGATTTACCTGATGAATTGAGGGTATATAACAGATACGGCTGGATTGTTTTTGAAGGCAAAGAGGATACAATGAAAAAGGTGAAGGAAGAAAGCGACGGCTTTTTTGTGAAGATTTCGCCATCTGACACGGTTTTTGTTGAATCCCTTGGAAAGAATGTTACCTTGAGAATTGAAGATGCACAGGAATATAAGTGCAAAATAAACGAAACTGCACTTGATTTTGATTTGCTTCAGGGAGAAATGCTCTTCCTCAGGAGCAGAAGAGAAGGAGACCGTATTGTATGGTTCCCTGACGGAAAAACAAAAAAAATAAAAAATATACTCATTGATATGAAAATTCCGCAATCGGACAGAAACAGAATTCCATTGCTTTGTACAGGCTCGGAAGTTCTGGCGATAGTGGGAAGTCGTGTGAGTGAAAAATACAAGATAACAAAAGATACAAAAACTGCACTGATTGTGGAATACGGTTCAGAAAATGCAGACAAATAACAAAACGGAGGAAAAAGAAAATGAGCAACAATGAAATCAGAACAAGATTTGCACCAAGTCCTACGGGCTATATGCATATAGGAAACCTTAGAACTGCCCTTTATGCATATTTGCTTACAAAGTCAAAGGGCGGCAAGTTCATATTGAGAATTGAGGATACTGACCAGGAAAGATATGTGGAAGGTGCTGTCGATGTTATATACAGAACTATGGCAGATACAGGACTTATCCACGATGAAGGACCTGACAAGGATGGTGGTTATGGCCCTTATATTCAAAGTGAAAGACGAAATATATACAAGGAGTATGCTGAAAAGCTTGTTGAACTGGGTCACGCATATTACTGCTTCTGTGACAAGGAAAGACTTGAAGAGCTTCGCCAGAGGCAAACTGTTATGAAAGTTCCGACCAAATATGATGGACTTTGCAGCAAGCTGTCAAAGGAAGAGATTGACGAGAAAATCAAGGCAGGAGTTCCTTATGTTATTCGTCAAAAAATGCCGAAATACGGAAAGACAAGCTTTCAGGATGAGGTGTTTGGTGAAATTTCAGTCGAGAACGCAATTCTGGATGATAATGTGCTTTTGAAGGCTGATGGTCTTCCCACATATAACTTTGCGAATGTAATTGATGACCACCTTATGAAGATTACACATATCATCCGCGGAAGTGAGTATCTTTCATCAACTCCAAAATACAATCTTCTCTATGAAGCTTTTGGATGGGAAATTCCCAAGTATATTCACGTATCTCCCGTTATGAAGGATGCAAACAACAAATTATCAAAGCGTCACGGCGATGCATCATATGAGGACTTTATTGCAAAGGGTTACTTGAAGGAAGCAATTGTGAACTACATTGCTCTACTAGGCTGGGCACCCGGTGACGAAAGAGAAAAGTTCACAATGGATGAGCTTATTGAAGCATTTGATGTGAAAGGCATAAGCAAGTCCCCTGCAATATTCGACGAAAAGAAGCTTGCATGGCTCAATGGTGAGTATATCAGGGAGCTTTCTCCTGAAAAATTCCATGAGCTGGCCCTTCCGTATTATGAAGGTGTTATTACGAACCCTGCCATTGATTTAAAGGAGGTTTCCGAGCTTCTCCAGCCCAGATGTGAAAAGCTCTCGGATATTCCAGAACAGGTCGATTTCTTTGACAAGCTCCCGGAATACGAAAATGAGCTTTATACACACAAGAAAATGAAGACCAATCCTGAAAATTCACTTGAGGCATTGAATGAAGTTCTTCCTGTGCTTGAAGGCTTAACAGAATGGACAAAGGAGAATATTCACGATTCTCTTATTGCTCTTGTTGAGAAGCTGGAACTGAAAAACGGAAGAATTCTCTGGCCGGTTCGTGTTGCTGTATCGGGCAAGGCGTTTACTCCCGGTGGCGGTGTTGAGCTTGCTTATATTCTCGGCAAGGATGAAACAATTTCAAGAATCAAAAAGGGTATTGAGCAGCTTTCAGAATAAGTTGTTCAAAAAAGCCTATTGTTGAAAGGAGTTTTTCCGATGGAAAACATTACAGAACCAAAAAAAAGAATTCTCAGTGGAATTCAGCCGTCAGGAGCTCTTACTCTCGGAAATTATGTTGGAGCTCTTCGAAACTGGGTTCAGCTTCAAAAAGAAGATATATATGAGTGCTACTATATGATTGCAGACCTTCATGCAATTACCGTGAGACAGGAGCCGGCGGCACTCAGGAAGAATTGTATGGATTTGCTTGCAATCTTTATTGCTTGTGGTCTTGACCCCGAAAAAGAGCCGATTTTTTTCCAGTCTCATGTGCCTGCTCATACTCAGCTTGGTTGGGTGCTTGATTGCAACACTTATATGGGTGAGCTTTCCAGAATGACCCAGTTCAAGGACAAGAGCAAAAAGCATGAGAACAATATTAATGCAGGGCTTTTTACATATCCTGCACTTATGGCGGCGGATATACTTCTGTATCAGGCAGACCTTGTTCCCGTTGGAAAGGATCAGACTCAGCATCTTGAGCTTGCCCGTGACCTTGCACAGCGTTTCAACAACGCATACAGCGATACATTCAAGGTTCCGGAGGGTTATATTCCAAAGGTTGGTGCAAAAATTATGAGCCTTCAGGAGCCTACCCAGAAAATGTCAAAATCAGACCCCAATGAGAATTCATATATTCTTATGCTTGTCCCGATTGACAAGGTTGTAAAAAAGATAAAAAGAGCTGTTACGGACTCGGGCTCGGAAGTAAAACGTGGAGAAGGCAAGGAAGGTGTTGAGAACCTTATGAGCATTTATTCTGCGGTTACGGGAAAAACTATGGAAGATATAGAGCTTGAATTTGAAGGCAAAGGCTATGGAGATTTCAAAGGTGCTGTTGCCGAAGCGGTAGCTGAAACCTTGAAGCCTATTCAGGAAAAACACGCTGACCTTATAAAAAATAAGGATTATCTTGAAACGGTGTACAAGCGTGGTGCTGAAATGGCAAACAAAACAGCAATGAAGACTGTTTCAAAGGTATACAGAAAGGTCGGCTTTATTCAGCCGTAAAGAAGATAACAAATGATGACAAACAGCAATATTTTTATTATACTGGCGTTGGCAGTTGGATTTTTGATATCCTTTGCATCAACTCCTGCGGTAATTGCTCTGGCACACAAAATAAAGGCTATTGACATTCCAAAGGACGAGCGGCGTGTACACAAAAAACCGATTCCGTTGATTGGCGGACTTGCAATATTTTATGGTTTTGCTGTCAGCGTTACTTGCTTTGCAACAATGGAAAGAGAGCTTATTGGTATACTTATTGGCTCTGTCATAATGGTTACCGTGGGCATTTTTGACGACAAGTTTGACCTCAATGCAAAGTTGAAATTATTGTTTCAGCTTATAGCGGCAGGAATCGTAATTTATTTCGGAGTAGATATTCAGTTTGTTGCGAATCCTTTTGTGAAATGGTTTGGTCCTGAATATATTTCTTTGGGATTATGGTCAATTCCGTTGACAATGATATGGATTATAGGTGTTACAAATGCGGTAAATCTTATTGACGGACTGGATGGCTTGGCTGCAGGTGTTTCGTCCATAGCGTCTGTTGCACTTCTTTCGCTTACACTTATTTCCCAAAATCATAATGCGGCTATTATTACCGCTGCACTTGCAGGTGCTGGCATTGGTTTTCTGCCTTACAACTTCAATCCTGCAAAGATTTTTATGGGTGATACGGGCTCAACATTTTTAGGCTTTGTTCTGGCGTGTATTTCAATTCAGGGTATAATGAAGACATATGCACTGGTTTCCTTTGCGGTGCCTGTACTTATTCTTGGACTTCCTATTTTCGATACACTTTTTGCAATTATTAGAAGAATATTGAAGAGAAAGCCTATTATGTCTGCAGACAGAGGTCACCTACATCACAGACTTCTGGATATGGGCTTTTCACAGAAGCAGACAGTTGCAATTCTTTATACACTAACAAGTATTCTTTGCTTGACAGCGGTTGTTATGTCACTCAAGGATGTGTGGAGAGGTTTGTTTTTAGTTGTCGCTGTTGTTGTAATTCTTGTGGTAACTTTTTTGACTATGGAGTCAAAACACGATAAATCTTCTGAGGAGGAGAACTCAAATGAAAAAGATTAAGGTAATGACAATTTTTGGAACCCGTCCCGAGGCGATAAAAATGGCACCTCTGGTGAAGGAACTGGAAAAAAATGAAAATATTCAGTCTATTGTGTGCGTTACGGCACAGCACAGACAGATGCTGGATCAGGTTCTTGAAATTTTTGACATCAAGCCGGATTATGACCTGAATATTATGAAGGACAGACAGACTCTCATCAGCATAACAACAAGAGGACTTGAAGGCTTGGATGATGTAATGAAGGCGGCAAAGCCTGACCTTGTGCTTGTTCATGGTGACACCTCCACAACCTTTGTGGGCAGTCTTGCTGCTTTCTACAACCAGATTGCGGTAGGTCATGTTGAGGCGGGACTCAGAACCTACGACAAGTATTCACCATTTCCTGAAGAAGTGAACAGACGTCTCACAGGAGTGATTGCAGATATGCATTTTTCACCCACAGAACGTAATCGTGAAAATCTTCTTCGTGAAAATGTTGATGATTCAACTATTTATATTACGGGAAATACTGTAATAGATGCCCTTCAGACAACTGTGTGTCCTGATTATGTTTTCAAGGATGAAAGCTTGGCATCAATGAACTGGGATACAAAAAAAGTTATTGTTATGACAGCACACCGCCGCGAAAATCTTGGTGAACCTCTCCAAAATATTTGCCGTGCCGTGAAGAGAATTGTTGAGGAATTCCCTGAAGTTGAAGTGGTTTATCCCGTTCATATGAATCCCGCTGTTCGTGAAGTTGCATACAGCATACTTGGTGATATGGACAGAGTGAAGCTTATTGAACCGGTGAATGCTGACGAACTTCACAATGCAATCAGCCGTGGCTATATGGTTATGACCGACTCGGGCGGACTGCAGGAGGAAGCTCCTTCACTCGGAAAGCCTGTACTTGTTATGAGAAATGAAACAGAGCGCCCTGAGGCAGTTGATGCCGGAACTGTGAAAATTGCAGGCGTTGATGAGGATGTGATTTACGGTCTTGCAAAAGAGCTGATAACAGATGCGGAAGCATATAACAAAATGGCAAAGGCTGTCAATCCATATGGTGATGGTCATGCATCGGAACGTATTGTTCAGGCTATTGTTGAAAAATATTGTAAGTAAAGGTGACTCTAATGGAAATATCAAAGGAATGTGTCCTTGCTGCAAATGATTTGATTGAAAAAGCACATTTAAAAAAAGGTGACATTGTAGTGATAGGATGTTCTACAAGTGAGGTTCTCGGAAACAAATGGGGAACAAATTCCAGCCCGGAAACTGCGAAGGTGATTTTTGAAAGTCTTTACGGAGTTTTCAAGGAAAAGGGAATATATATTGCGGCACAATGCTGTGAACACCTTAACCGTGCAATTATTGTCGAAAGAGCGGCAGTGCCTTTTGCGGAAATTGTGAATGTTGTTCCTGTGCCAAAAGCAGGAGGTTCCTTCGCAACAGAAGCTTATGCACATTTTGAAGACCCGGTTGCTGTAGAAGAAATCAAGGCAGACGCCGGATTGGATATTGGTTCAACCCTTATCGGAATGCATCTCAAAAAGGTCGCTGTGCCTGTGAGACTTGAATTGAGAACAATCGGTGATGCATCCCTCACTGCAGCTCGTACAAGACCGAAGTTCATCGGCGGTGTGAGAGCAAATTATGATGACAGCCTTATGAATTAAATAGTGTTTCTAATCCCTTGTGCTATTTACACAAGGTAAAAAGTTTACTTTTGGCGATTTGCAGTTGTGCGAATCGCCTTTAATATATTTTGCTTGACTTTTTTACGTTTTTTTGGTAAAATGAAAAAGATTTTATTGTCTTTTAACAAAATATGAAAAAGGATGTGTTTTAGTGGAAAATGCAAACATTCAACACCTTATTGCAATGGTAATCTATATGGCTGCAGTTGTTGTCATTGGTATTGTTTTTGCAAAGAGGTCAAACAAAAATGCTGAAAGCTATTTTCTCGGCGGTCGTTCGCTGGGACCTTGGGTTGCGGCGTTCAGTGCAGAGGCTTCAGATATGTCAGGCTGGCTTCTTATGGGGCTTCCTGGACTTGCTTATTGGACAGGTCTTGCGGATGCAGGTTGGACTGCAATAGGTCTTTTTGTCGGTACATATTTCAACTGGCTAATCGTTTCCAAAAGATTGCACAAGTATAGCGTGAAGGTAGATGCAATTACAATTCCGGGCTTTTTCTCAAAACGTTTTCATGAGAAAAGCAAGATTATTCTCATAATAGCTTCACTCTTTATTGTTATTTTCTTTACGGTTTACGCAGGACAGTGTCTTTCTGCTTGCGGAAAGCTCTTTATGAACCTTTTGGGAATGAAAAACGCTTATCACGGAATGATGATAGCAGCAGCGGTATTTGTTCTGCTTTACACCTTCCTGGGCGGTTTCCTTGCGGAAAGTGCTTCTGATTTTATGCAGGCAATTGTTATGGTAATCGCTCTTGTTGCAATATTTGCAATTGCTGTTGTTCAGGCAGGCGGTTGGGCTCAGGTTATGGAAAACGCAAAGAACATTGACGGCTATTTCTCTTTGTTTTCAACAGCATCTCCGTCAACGGAAACAGCAAATGTGTTTGGTGAAGGAGGTTCGTATTCATTCCTGTCAATCTGTTCTTGTCTCGCTTGGGGGCTGGGTTATTTCGGTATGCCTCAGGTTCTTTTGAGATTTATGGGTATCAGAGACGGAAAGGAACTCACACGTTCACGTCGCGTTGCTTGTATCTGGTTATTTATTGCGATGACAACTGCGGTTTTCATTGGCGTTGTTGGAAGAAGTGTCCCCGGTCTTTCGTATACATCAAATGCGGCAGCTGAAAATATTTTTATAGATATGTCTACGACTTATCTGCCTCCGATTCTTGCAGGTTTTGCCTGTGCCGGGATTCTGGCCGCTTCAATCAGTTCTTCGGACTCATATCTCCTGATTTCTACATCTGCACTTTCTGAAAACATTTATCACGGTATTTTCAGAAAGAAAGCAAGTGACAGAGAAGTAATGTGGATTTCAAGAATAGCAATGACAGTTATTACTATTATTGCTATGATAATTGCATGGGATGCCGACAGTACAATTTTTGGCATTACGTCCTTTGCTTGGGCAGGCTTTGGTGCAACATTTGGTCCTTTGATGCTGTTCTCACTGTTCTGGAAGAGAACAACACATATTGGTGCAATAGCCGGTATGCTGTCAGGTGGAATTATGGTGTTTGTGTGGAAGCTTGTTATAAAAGCAAACTTTAGTGCTCAGTTCCCGATTTTGGGACTTTATGAGCTTCTTCCGGCGTTCATTATTTCGTCAATTGTGATTATTGTGGTTTCCCTTCTGACAAAGAAGCCTTCTGCAGAGATTGAAGCAGAATTTGATTCAATTGCAAAAAAATAGGCTTTTGGAAAATAGTTTTGTCAAAAAGTTTTGAGAGTATATGGCACTTGCTGTATACTCTTACTTTTTCTAAAGAAAAAGATACTATTGTGCAAAGATACTTCACTACAAAAAATATTTGATTTAAGTTTCGAAGCTTATGTCAAAGGGAGGGTGTGAAATACTATACGAGGTTGTATAGATTGAATAAATTTGTAAAAAGTTCTGTTTTGACCTTGCTTTTTGACATAAAGTGTTATATAATAATCTATTATAATATTTAATATACAAAGAATGGAGATTAGAAAATGGCTTATTATTTCAATGAACCTTCACATACCTTCAGTGAGTACCTGCTTGTTCCCGGTTATTCGTCAGCGGAATGTATGACAAGCAACGTTAGTCTCAAAACTCCTCTTGTGAAATTCAAGAAGGGTGAGGAGCCTGCGATTACAATGAATATTCCAATGGTTTCTGCTATTATGCAGTCTGTATCTGGTGAAAAACTGGCAATCGCTCTTGCGAAGGAAGGCGGCGTATCTTTTATTTACGGTTCGCAGTCAATTGAAGATGAGGCGGCAATGGTGAGACGTGTGAAGAACCACAAGGCCGGATTTGTTGCCAGTGATTCGAATATTAGACCTGACCAGACTCTTGAAGAGCTTGTTGCATTGAGAAATGCGACAGGTCATAATACTGTTGCGGTTACCGAAGACGGTACAGCTGAAGGCGTTCTTCTCGGTATTGTTACTCCTCGTGATTACCGTGTGAGCCGTATGGATCATTCAACTCAGATAAAAGAATTTATGACTCCTTTTGACAAGCTTGTTTATGCTCCAGAGGGTACAAGCCTCAAAGAAGCAAATGACATTATCTGGGACAATAAGCTGAATTCACTTCCTATTATTGATAAAAATAGACGTCTTGTTGCGTTTGTGTTCAGAAAAGACTATGACGCACACAAGGAGAACCCCACAGAACTTCTCGATGCATCAAAAAGATATGTTGTTGGTGCTGGAATAAATACTCGTGACTACGAAGAAAGAGTTCCGGCTCTCATTGAAGCAGGTGCAGATGTTCTCTGTATTGACTCATCAGAAGGTTTTTCTGAATGGCAGGCAAGAACTCTCAAGTTTATCCGTGACAAGTATGGTGATACTGTGAAGGTTGGTGCCGGCAATGTTGTAGACAGAGAAGGCTTTATGTTCCTCGCAGAAGCCGGTGCAGACTTCATCAAAATTGGTATCGGCGGCGGCTCGATTTGTATCACACGTGAACAAAAGGGTATTGGACGCGGTCAGGCAACAGCTGTTCAAGAGGTTGCTGCAGCACGTGATGAATACTTTGAAAAGACAGGTATCTATATTCCTATCTGTTCGGACGGCGGTATTGTTCATGATTACCACATTACTCTTGCTCTTGCAATGGGCTCTGACTTTGTTATGCTTGGAAGATACTTCGCACGTTTTGACGAAAGTCCTTCAAACAAGGTTTCTGTCAACGGCAACTATATGAAGGAATACTGGGGCGAAGGCTCAGCACGTGCAAGAAACTGGCAGAGATATGATATGGGTGGAGCACAGAAGCTTTCTTTTGAGGAGGGTGTTGATTCATACGTTCCTTATGCAGGCTCGCTTAAGGATAATGTAGCACTTACGCTCAATAAGGTGAAGTCCACAATGTGTAACTGTGGCGTTCTCTCCATTCCTGAACTTCAGAAAAATGCAAAAATGACATTGGTATCAGCAACAAGTATTATTGAGGGCGGCGCACATGATGTTGTTCTCAAAGACAAGAATGTTGCTCCCGTGAAATAATAATGGCGAAAAGGACGATAAGAAAGGTTTCAGGGGCAAGGCTTCTTCACGCCAACGGCAGTATGGTGTTTTGTGAAAACTGTGAGAAGGTTGTAGGAAGCATAAATCAGATGAGCTATAAGTATATTAATCTGATTTTTCTTTGCACTTGTGGAAATTGCGGAAGGATTGAAATATCAAGAGGAAAAAACAAGAATGATATTTCGGTTCAGCTCAACAAAATGCCGTCCATAAGGAGAAAAGGTGTATGTTGCTGTACGAAGTGTGACACTCCGCTCTTTTCAACGGTTGAGAATGCTTTGCAGAATTACTTCTTTTTTGTTGAATGTAATTGCGGAGAGAAGTATGACACAAAACCTACCTTTGATAAGAGGTTGGGAGAAACTATGGAGCTGTACAAAAAGCTCAAAGAAGAATAATCGACAGAAAAACTGTTTTAAAGCAAACCCCATTTGTTTGACAAATGGGGTTTTGTGATAATAAACCAATATTTTCCTGATTTTCAGTGAAAAAATTTAGAATATGTAAAATATTTGAATAGAATTTTCCGGAATGTATTGAAAAATGAAAAAAAATTTGGTAGGATATATATATGATGATAAAACAGGCAAAAAAGTATATTTTTTTGTCGGGTACTGTGAAGGTTGGGGACTATGAATTTTACTGAGTTTAGGGATAGATATTTTGGCGGCGAAACAAACGCTGCGCTTGAAGGTCTTGCAAAGGAATATTTCGAGTTTGAATTTCCCCTGACAGGATCTTTTGACGAATGGCGTAGAGTTTATTCGTCTCTTTCCTATGACCTGAATGAAGAATACAAACGAATCAAGTCTACATTGAGGTTTCCACTTACAGCTGAAAAAATCATATCTTCGGTGGATGGATACAAGAAACAACAAAAATTCTTTGCTGCTTGCATAGGGCTTTTGATTTTGGTTTGGCTACTGTTTTTGATTATTTCAAAGAATTTCAATATGGCGGTATTCCTTGCTCCGTCTTTGTGCATTGTAGGTTCGTTTTTTGTGTGGGCAAAAGACAAAAGCCGTTTGGTTAATGCATTTGAGAATAGAAATTTTTATGTTGTGATGGCACCTTGTACTTTCAAGGCGGAGGCTGAAGAAACAGAGGAAGAGCCTGAGGGAGGTGTGCCTTCTGTTTGCTTTGCTGAATATGGTGAGTACAGAGCAAGGTATGGTGAGTATTCTGACATAAGCTACGGTGATGAGCATTATCTTGTGATTGCTGACAATTCGGATGACATACAAATGGTTTATTCTCTGGAATCCTGGATTATTTCGGAAAATGATTTTTATGAAAAGGACGGACAGTATTATCCTGTCAAGCTATAGGGTGGAGAAATGACAAAAGAAAAATCACAGAATTCATATCTTTACGGTCTCGGAAAGGGACTTCCTATCGGGCTTGGCTATCTTTCGGTGTCATTTGGCTTTGGAATTACGGCTGTGGGAATGGGAATTGACCCGATTGGTACAATATTGATCTCGCTCACAAATCTTACGTCAGCGGGACAGGTTGCGGGGATTGGTATTATTGCCGCCTGCGGAACAATTATAGAAATGATACTTGCTCAGCTGATTATAAATATACGTTACTGCCTTATGGGCTTGGCACTTACGCAGAAGCTGGATGCAAGCTTCACTACCATTCACAGAATGATAACATCTTTTGCAATAACCGATGAAGTTTTTGCCGTTGCGGCGGCAGAAAGGGGGCTTATCGGACGGCGGTTTATGTATGGGCTTATAACCTTGCCGCCTGTGGGCTGGACTTTTGGAACGGCTCTGGGTGTTTTTGCCGGACAAATTCTTCCGGAAAGCCTTTGTGTAGCTTTGGGACTTGCAATTTACAGTATGTTTATTGCAATAATCGTTCCGCCTGCAAAGGCAGATAAAGGGGTACTGTTGGCTGTGTTAATTGCATCATGTATGAGCTGTGCATTCTATTATTTGCCGTATCTGAGTGGCATTTCAACAGGCTTTCAGATTATAATATGTGCAGTTGCGGCATCGGCTGTTATGGCATTTGTTGCACCAAAGGACGGCGAGGAGGACTGAAACTATGGACAAAATGTTTTTTGCATATCTTGTCGCAATGGCGCTTGTGACTTATGCTATAAGAATGATTCCATTCACTGTCATGCGTACAAAAATCAAATCCCCGTATATACGGAGTTTTCTGTTCTATGTGCCTTATTCGGTGCTCGGAGCAATGACCTTCCCGTATATTTTTTATGCAACGGAAAATGTTGTTACTGCGACGTTGGGAACAGCAGTTGCTTTTGTTCTGGCATACTTCAATTTTTCGTTGCTTACGGTGGCAATTTGTGCTTGTGCTGTGGCATTTGTGACTGGATTGATTTTTTGACGGATTAATAAGGTTGAATACCTCAATCAGAAAGGAATTACATATGAACATAAAAGAATTAGCATTGGAAAAACATTATAATTGGAAGGGCAAAATTGAAGTTGTGTCAAGAACTCCAGTGAAGTCAAGTGAGGATTTGGCAACGGCGTATACGCCCGGTGTTGCAGAGCCTTGTCTTGTTATAAAAGAAGATGTGAACAAATCTTATGAGCTCACTCGACGTCATAACATTGTTGCTGTGGTAACAGACGGGTCGGCAGTTCTTGGTCTTGGCGATATAGGACCGGAGGCGGGGATGCCCGTTATGGAAGGAAAGTGTGTGTTGTTCAAGGAATTTGCTGACGTGGATGCTTTTCCTCTTTGCATAAAGTCCCAGGATGTTGATGAAATAGTGAAAACTGTTTACAACATTTCAGGTTCTTTCGGGGGAATAAATCTTGAAGATATTGCGGCACCCCGTTGCTTTGAAATTGAGAAAAGACTCAAAGAAATATGTGATGTTCCTGTGTTTCACGATGACCAGCATGGAACAGCAATTGTTGTTGCGGCGGCACTCCTCAATGCCCTTCGAGTTGTGGAAAAGAACATTGAAGAAGTGAAGGTGGTTGTCAACGGTGCAGGTTCGGCTGGTATTGCGATTGCGAAGCACCTACTTCGTCTCGGTGTGAAAAATATGATAATGTGTGATAGGTTCGGAATTATTTGCGAGGGAATGAGTGAACTCAATGAGGCTCAGGCTGAAATGAGCAGAATTACCAATTTTGAAAAGATGAAAGGAAATCTTTCGGATGCAATGAAGGGTGCAGATGTTTTTGTGGGTGTTTCTGCACCGAACGTTGTGAGTGAAGAGATGGTTGCATCAATGAATGAAGGAAGTATTGTTTTTCCAATGGCAAACCCTGTTCCGGAAATTATGCCGGATAGGGCATTGGCTGCAGGTGCTACTGTTGTAGGAACCGGACGTTCTGACTTCCCCAACCAGATTAACAACGTTCTTGCATTTCCGGGAATATTCCGTGGTGCATTGGATGTGCGTGCATCGGATATTAATGAAGAAATGAAAATGGCAACTTCTTATGCAATTGCAGGACTTGTAAGCGATGAAGAATTGAAAGCGGATTACATTATACCAAAAGCCTTTGACCCCAGAGTGGGAAAAGCTGTTGCGGAAGCTGTTGCGAAGGCGGCAAGAGAATCGGGCGTTGCAAGAATATAAATGATTATTTGAGCCGGACGGAAAATTTCCGTCCGGTTTTTCTTGACAGAAATCCGGTTATGCTATATAATAATTTGAGAATTATTCTCAAATTCGAAAGGAGTGGGGTTTGTGGCACATTATCAGACCGCACAAAAGAAGGTTTTGACGGATTTTTTGACAGAGAATTGTGAAAAGACTTTTTCTGTTGAAGAACTCTATACTGAAATGGAAAAAATATACGAAAAGAAGACGTTGCCCGGAAAGAGCACAGTATATCGTCTTATTCAGCAGATGACAGAGGAAGGTATTGTCAAAAGGACGGCCAAGGAGAACAGCCGCAAGTTTGTTTATCAGATTGCAGGCGGTGAGCACTGCGCTTTCCATCTGCATATGAAATGTATGGATTGCGGAAAAATTTTGCATATGAATGATGATGACAGTTTGCGGCTTATGGCACAGGTGTTTGAGAAAAATCGGTTTTCTGTTGACGAAAAGTATACTGTACTTGTTGGCAGATGTTGTGAGTGCAAGCAATGACGGAGGATATACGAAATGAAAAAGATATTATGTTTCGCATTGGCGATTTTGACCTTTGCAACTGTGCTTTCGGGTTGCGGTGCAGTGAAGAAGGAAAATAAAAAGATTTCAATAGTATGTACGAATTTTTCGGTTTTTGACTGGATAAATGAAATAATAGGAAAAGAAAGTGATTGTTCCGAAGAATATGACATAACACTTCTTGCAAAAAACGGCGACATTCACAGCTATCAGCCCACGGCTCAGGATATTGCAAAAATTATTAACTGTAATTTGCTTGTATATGTGGGCGGAAGTTCGGATATATGGACTGAAGAAATTGCGGAAAAAAACAACATAAATGCTCTAAAACTTTTTGATGTTCTGGACGAAAATCTTTTGTGCAGTACCAATGACCATGGTGAAGGAGAACACACCCATACGGAAGAGGATTGTGATGAACATATCTGGCTTTCGCTCAAAATGGCACAGAATTCGGTTCTGGCCATTTGTGACAAATTGTGTGATATTGATGAAAAAAACAGTGATGAATACAAAAAGAATGCCGTTGGCTATACAATGCTTCTTGATAATCTTGATGAACAATACAAGCAGGCAGTTGAAAGCTCGGCTGACAAAACGATTGTTTTTCCTGACCGTTTTCCCTTTGCATATATGGCAGAGGATTACGGAATAAGATGTTTTTCAGCATTTCCCGGTTGTTCAGCGGATACTGACGCAAGCTTTGGTGTCATTGCGGACCTTGCGGAAGCTGTTGACAAATATGACAAAAACACGGTTCTTGTTCTTGAAAATTCTGCCTTGTCTGTTGCAGAGACGGTAATTGAAAGCACTGAGCAAAAAACGGCAAAAACTGCAATAATGAATTCCTGTCAGTCAATAAGCGAAGCAGAATTTGAGCGGGGAATAAGTTATTTGAAAATAATGGAAGAAAATCTGGAATCTCTGAAAATGGCATTACAGTAATATGGGAGGAAATATGTCACAGATTATTTGCAAAAATCTTGCTTTGGGTTATGATGGCAGACTTATTGCTGAGGAGCTTGATTTTTCTGTTGAAAAAGGTGATTACCTTTGTATAGTTGGTGAAAACGGTGTCGGGAAAAGTACTCTTTTGAAGGCTTTGCTTGGGCTTATTCAACCATTGCACGGTGAAATAATTACGGACAGAGAGCTGAAAAGCGGAGGGACGGGGTACTTGCCTCAGCAAACCGAGGTACAGAAGGATTTCCCTGCATCTGTTGAAGAAATTGTACGTTCAGGCTTTTTGAAAAGCTGCGGAATAAAACCTTTTTACTCGAAGACACAAAAACTACTTGCTGCAGAAAAAATGAGAAGGCTGGGTATAGAGGATCTGAAAAAGCGGAGCTATCGTGAGCTTTCGGGCGGACAGCAACAAAGGGTTTTGCTTGCCAGAGCTCTTTGTGCTTCGGAAAAAATTCTTTTTCTTGACGAGCCTGCGTCGGGACTTGACCCCGTGGCAACAAGTGAGATGTATTCTGTCATTGCGGGTCTCAATCGTGATATGGGAATAACTGTTGTTATGGTTTCCCACGATATACGTGCGGCGGTGAAATATTCAAAGCATATTCTGCATTTAGGCAACAAGCCGTTGTTTTTTGGTGAAACCGAAGAATATATCAAAAGCGGTATAGGCAGGACCTTTTTGAATACAGATAATGAAGGAGGTACAGAAAATGATTAACCCCTTTGTTTTTCTGAGTGAATACGATTTTGCTGTCTATGCTCTCATTGTTGCGGCGCTGATTGCTCTTTGTGCATCTTTGTTTGGTGTAACATTGGTTTTGAAAAGATTTTCCTTTATTGGTGACGGACTATCTCATGCGGCTTTTGGTGCTCTTGCTCTGGCTACGGTGCTTCACGTGTCAAACGAGCTTGTGATAGTGCTTCCGACAACAGCTCTTATGGCAGTGCTGCTCCTGAAGGCAGGACGGAACACGAAAATAAAAGGCGATGCGGCAATAGCAATGCTTTCCGTTGGAGCTCTTGCAATCGGTTACATATTGCTGAATGTTTTTCCTGTATCGAACAATATTGCGGGAGATGTGTGCGCAACTTTGTTTGGTGCTACTTCGATACTGACTTTGTCAGGAATGGATGTAGTGCTGTGTACAGTTTTATCGGTGGCAGTGGTATTGCTTTTTGTTCTATTTTATAACCGCATTTTTGCTGTAACATTTGATGAAAGCTTTGCGGCAGCTTCGGGAACAAACACAGAGGCATATAATACTGTAATTGCAATTGTCACGGCGGTGATAATTGTTCTTTCGATGCGGCTTGTTGGCACATTGATTGTATCGGCATTGATTATTTTTCCTGCACTTTCTGCAATGCGTGTTTTCAAAAGCTTCAGAAGTGTGGTACTATGCTCGGCGGTTGTCGCTGTTTTGTGTGCTGTTTCGGGATTTTTGGCATCTGTTGCATGGAGTATTCCTGTGGGTCCGTCTATTGTTGTTGCGAATATAATTTGTTTTGCCTGCTTTTTCTGTATAGGCAAAGGCTCAGGCAGATAGAATAATGTATTGAAAGAAGGAGTGAACGTAATGAAAACAGAAAAGTATGAAATTTCAAAGGGTGTAACCCTGCGTTTTCTGGAAACAGAAAAATTTAAAACAAATGTAATGAGCGTATATTTTCGCATGCCTCTTTGTCGTGAAAACGTAACAAAAGCGGCACTGCTTCCGAGGGTTCTCAAAAGAGGAACGTTGAAGTTCCCGACCATGAGCGAGCTTTCGGGAAGAGCAGAGGAGCTTTATGGAGCTTCAATAGGTGCTGACACGGGAAAACGAGGAGATATGCTTCTTCTCAGGGCGTCGGTTCAGTTCGTGAGTGACAGCTTCATTTCTGAAAAAATTTTTGGCGATGTGTGCGACCTTCTCAAAGAGTTTGTTTTGTGTCCGTATACTGTTGACGGGGCTTTTGACAAAGCTTTTGTAGAGCAGGAAAAGGAGAATACAAAGAATTATATTCTCGGTCTCATTAATGACAAAAAGGAGTATGCGGCAGTACGTTGCAATGAAATAATGTTTGAAGGTGACCCGTACGGAATAAATTCATATGGTTATGTTGAAGACCTCGAACATATTGATGAAAAAAATTTGTACGAATACTATCTTGATATAATTAGAAATGCTGGCGTGGATATTTTTGTAAGCGGTAGCTTTGATAAAGGGGCTGTTATGGCTGAAATAGAGAATAGTTTTAAGACATTTCTCGGTGACAGAGAAGTTGAGGCTGTTTGTACCGTTCTTGCAGAACCGGAAGAGGGTATTGAAGTAAAAAATGTCACCGAGGAAATGCAGGTTTCCCAGAGCAAGCTGGCAATGGGATTTAACTGCGGAATAAATCCTGTATCAAAGGAATATTATGCTCTTGCACTGTTTTCGTGTATATACGGCGGCAGTCCTTTTTCAAAGCTTTTCAACAATGTCCGTGAAAAGCTGAGCCTTGCATATTATGTTTTTTCGGCGATTGACAGAAACAAAAGCTGTATGAAAATTAATGCAGGAATTGAAGCATCAAAGTATAGTGAAGCCTTTGAAGAAATTATGCTTCAACTGGATTTGATGAAAAAAGGTGAGTTTTCGGATGAAGAAATTAATTCCGCAAAAAAATATTTCAAAACTCAGATAGGAAGCGTAAAGGATAACCTTGTTGCAACCGAGGATTTTTATATGAGCAGAGGACTTCTTGGATATGAGGAATCCATTGATGATTTCCTGGGAAATATTAATGCCGTAACACGGGAAGATATTGTTTCTGCGGCAAATACGCTTCAGCTCGATACAGTTTACTTTTTGAAGGGGGTACTTGAAAATGAAGTTTGAAATTACTGAAAACAAGGCTTTGAATGAAAGAATTTTGTCAGGTGTTCATGAAAGCGGACTTCGGGTTTATATTATTCCCAAAACAGGATTTTGCAAGTATTATGCCATTTACGGAACGGATTACGGTTCACTTGACGATTATCTTAAAATTCCTGGAACAGACTCGGAAATTGCTCTTCCGGACGGCATTGCGCATTTTCTTGAACACAAGCTGTTTGAAGAGGAAGACGGAAAAAATGCCTTTGACAAATTTGCACTTACGGGTGCAAGCAGCAATGCGTTTACCAGCTTTGATATGACGGCGTATCTCTTTTCGTGTACGGATAATTTCTATGAAAATCTTGATATACTCCTTGAATTTGTAAACTCACCTTATTTCACAGATGAGAATGTTGCAAAGGAGCAGGGGATTATCGGACAGGAAATAAAGATGTATGATGATGACCCAAACTGGAGACTGTTTTTCAATATGCTCACGGGAATGTATCACAACAATCCCGTAAAAAAGGATATTGCAGGAACTGTTGAGAGTATAAGTCACATTACTCCTGAGCTTCTTTACAAGTGCTGTGATGCATATTACAATCCTTCAAATATGGTGCTTGTAATGGTGGGAGACATTGACCCTGAAAAGGCGGTTTCTTATATAGACAAATACGTAACTCCCGAAAAGGACAGAGGAAAAATTGAAAGACGTATAGTGGATGAACCTGATTCGGTTGTACAGAAAATTGTGCGCCAAAAGCTCAGTATCTCGAAGCCCCAGTTTCTCATAGGCTTCAAAGAAAAGGAAGAGGGGCTTTACGGAAGAGAGCTATTGAAAAAGCAGATAAGAACTAAAATTCTCATGGAAGTGCTTTTCGGCAAAAGCGGCAGCTTCTTTACGGAGCTGTACAGTGAGGGGCTTATTGACGCAAGCTTTGGAAAAGATAGCGAGCTTGAAGTGAGATACGGTTTTTCTTCAATCAGTGGTGAAACCTCTGAGCCTGAAAAGGTTTATGAAAAAACACTTGCTTATCTTGAAGAAATGAAAAAGAAGCCTTTGGATATGAAGGCTGTCAATATTGCAAAGAGGGTTCTTATCGGAAAGAATCTGAGACGCTTCAACAGCGTTGAAAGACTTGGAAACGATTTTATACGTTGCTTTATGAGTGGATTCAACCCTCTTGAATACAGTGAGCTTGTGGAAAATGTTACGGTGGAAGAGCTTGAAGCAAGACTAAAGGAACATTTTGATGCGGACTGCTGTGTTCTTTCGATTATTGAACCTATGGATGGTGAGCAAGAATGATAAATCATATATCTTTCCCCAATCTTGGATGGGAGTTTGAAATAAACAGAATAGCCTTTTCTGTTTTCGGAATGCCTGTTTATCTTTATGGAGTGATAATCGCACTGGGACTGCTGCTTGCTTTTTTGTATGGTGTTTATGAAGCAAAGCGTGTGGGGCTTTCTCAGGATGACCTTCTGAATATGCTTCTTATAGGTATCCCTGCAGCTATTGTTTGTGCACGGGCTTATTATGTGGCATTTGAATGGGATTCGTACAAAAACAATCTTGCGGAAATTTTCAATATACGTGGCGGCGGGATTGCAATATATGGAGCGGTAATAGGCGTTGCTGTTTCGGTGTTTTTCTATTGCCGTGCGAAAAAACTTAATATGGGAAAGGTTCTGGATCTTCTTGCAGTTGGGCTTCTTATAGGGCAAAGCATCGGTCGCTGGGGGAACTTTGTGAACGGAGAAGCATTTGGCGTGTCCTGCAATCTTCCCTGGGCAATGACAATAGTTAATGAGGGAAGAACAGTTGCCGAAATGGCACATCCCACTTTTTTTTATGAATCCTTGTGGAATGGCTTGGGGCTTGTAGTATTGCTTTTGTTCCGGAAACACAAAGCCTTTGAGGGCGAGGTCTTTTGCGGTTATATGATATGGTACGGCATAGGAAGAATGTTTATAGAGGGTCTGCGGACAGACTCTCTTTACATAGGAATTTTCCGTGTTTCACAATTGCTTTCAGGGGTCTTGGTTGTTGTGGGTATAATTTTGATTGTAATAAATCGAAAAAACTTAAAAAAAACACTTGACAAATAGAAGTTTTTGGGGTAAAATAGCTGAGGTGTAAAGTTAAATAACTTTACAGTGACGATTGAGAGAGGAGAAAAACGATGGAAAAAAACGTTGAAATATCTCTTCTTTTGAGTTTTTACAAAAATATGCTTACGGAAAGACAGGCAGATACAGTTGAGCTATACTACAACGAGGATTTATCTCTTGCGGAAGTGGGCACTGAGCTTGGAATAAGCCGTCAGGGAGTGCGAGACAATCTCAAACGAGCTGAGGCGATTCTCTATGATGTTGAATCAAAGCTTGGACTTGCGGCGAGGTTCCTTGAAATAAAGTCAAAGCTCAGTGAGATTGATATTATTATTGAAGAAATTGAAAGCTCGCCTGATGCAAAGCTTCTTCCCGATAGCATAAAGCTTCAAATAAACAGAATTCTTACGATTATTGCGGGAATCAATGAAATTGAAGATTGATTGACCGATTTTTCAGAAAGGAGTGTAACTTATGGCTTTTGAAAGTCTGGCGGACAAATTGCAGGGTGCATTCAAAAAGCTCCGCGGAAAAGGAAAGGTTTCGCCTTCTGATTTAAAGGAAGCAATGAGGGAAGTTAAGCTGGCACTCCTAGAGGCTGATGTGAACTTCAAGGTTGTGAAATCCTTCATTAATACTGTTTCTGAACGTGCCAATGGTGCGGAGGTTATGGAATCTCTTACTCCGGCACAGCAGGTTATAAAGATTGTAAATGAGGAACTCATTGCTCTTATGGGGAATGAGGAGTCAAAAATAAAGATTTCTTCGAAGCCACCTACGGTTATTATGATGACTGGTCTTCAGGGTGCCGGAAAAACTACTACGGCGGCGAAGCTTGGTGGGCTTTTGAAAAAACAGGGCAAGCGTCCCTTGCTTTGTGCCTGTGACGTCTATCGTCCTGCGGCAATAAAGCAGCTTCAGGTAGTCGGTGGTCAGCTTGAGCTTCCGGTTTTCACAATTGAAGGAAATCAAAACCCTGTTGAAATTGCAGAGCAGGCTCTTGCCCATGCAAGACTTCATTCAAATGATGTTCTTATTGTGGATACAGCAGGTCGTCTTCATGTTGATGAAGAGCTGATGAATGAGCTGAAAAACATAAAAGAAAAAATTGACCCGACAGAAATTCTTCTGGTTGTGGATGCTATGACAGGTCAGGATGCTGTCAATGTCGCTGAAAGCTTCAATAACGAGCTTGAAATTGACGGTGTAGTTCTCACAAAGCTTGATGGTGATACCAGAGGCGGTGCGGCTATTTCTGTCCGTGCTGTTACGAACAAGCCAATCAAGTTCTGCGGTATGGGCGAGAAGCTTACGGACCTTGAGGTTTTCCATCCGGAAAGAATGGCATCAAGAATTCTTGGTATGGGTGATATGCTCAGCCTTATTGAGAAGGCAGAGCAGGCTCTTGATGAAAAGAAGGCTCTGGAGCTGGAACAGAAAATGAGAAGCTCAACCTTTACTTATGACGATTTTCTTGACCAAATGGAACAAATGAAAAAAATGGGACCTCTGGATCAGCTTCTTGGGATGATTCCGGGAATGAATACACAGGCACTCAAGGATGTGGAGATTGACGAAAGAAAGCTTCTTCATATTGAAGCAATCATCAAGTCTATGACCCGTGGTGAAAGAGAACTTCGTGACAGGCTGACGCCAAAACGCCGTGAAAGAATTGCAAAAGGCAGCGGTACAACTGTGGGAGAGGTAAATGCTCTTGTGAAACAGTTCGAGCAGATGCAGAAAATGATGAAGATGATGACAAGCGGCAAAATGGAAAAGCAGATGAAACGTATGGGAAAAATGGGCAAGATGGGAAAGATGAGATTTCCCTTTTAACTAAAGAAAATTATTAAATTATTATATATACTTTTGGAGGTAAATTATTATGGCAGTAAAAATTCGTTTGAGAAGAATGGGTTCAAAGAAGGCTCCTTTCTACAGAGTAGTAGTAGCTGATTCAAGATACCCCAGAGACGGTAGATTCATTGAACAGGTTGGAACATACAACCCCATGACAAAGCCTGCAGCAGTTAACTTTGATGCTGAAAAGGTTGCTACATGGATCAAGAACGGTGCTCAGCCCACAGACACAGTAAAGCGTCTTTTGAAAGAAAAGGGCATTATCTAATTCCCGGATAGATTTTTCCGGCATATGCAATTCTGTTTCATTGTCTGAAAAGGCTGTGAGAATGAAATATGCCTGATTTTGGAGGAAAAGAAATGAAAGAGCTTTTGGAATTTATTGCAAAATCAATGGTTTCAGAGCCTGATGCAGTTTCTGTTGAGGAAGCTGTTCAGGAGAATTCTATTGTTTTGACCTTGCATGTTGCAGACGGCGATATGGGCAAGGTTATCGGCAAGCAGGGTAGAATTGCAAAGGCAATCCGTACTGTTGTGAAAGCAGCTGCAAGCCACGAAAACAAAAAGGTTACGGTTGATATTGTGTAACTTGTGTGAGAGACAGACTGTATCGTATTCGGTACAGTCTTCACTTGCTTTTTAAGGAAAATGTTTTGATTGAGGAATACTTATGGAAAATTATCTTGAAATTGGACAAATAGTGAATACGCATGGACTCAGAGGCGATTTGAAGGTTATGCCCTGGTGTGATGACCCGGAGATTTTTGACGAGCTTGCGTATGTTGTTATAGATGGTGTTGAATTTGATATTGAAAAATCAAGGATGCAGAAGAATATGGTTCTTCTCAAGCTTGAAGGTATCGACCATATCAATGACGCTGATAAATACCGCAACAAGGTCCTCACAATTCCCCGTGAGGAGCTTGGCGAACTTCCCGAAGGGACTTATTACATTTGTGACTTACTTGGATGCAGCGTTGAAACAGTTGATGGAAAGAACCTCGGAAAGGTTTGTGATATAATCAAGACCGGAAGCAACGATGTTTATGTTGTGGAGGATGACAGCAAAAAACAGGTGCTTATTCCTGTTATTGATGAAGTTGTGAAATCTGTTGACATTGAAGGAAAACAGATAATAATAGAACCTTTAAAAGGACTGATTGACTGATGGCTGACTTCAGAGTTGATATTCTGACATTGTTCCCCGAAATGTTTGATGCTGTACTGAATAATTCCATTATCGGACGTGCAGTACAAAACGGAATTCTTGAAATAAACTGTGTGCAGATAAGGGATTTTGCTTTCAACAAACACAGACAGGTGGACGACTATCCTTATGGGGGCGGTCAGGGAATGGTTATGCAGGCGGAGCCTATTTTTCTTGCTTACCAAAGCGTGTGTGAGGGACTTGATTATAAACCTCTTACGCTCTATATGTCTCCACAGGGAAAGACTTTCAGACAATCTTCGGCGAAGCGTCTTGCGAAGAAAAAGCATATTGTTATACTTTGCGGACACTATGAAGGTGTAGACCAGAGAGTGCTGGACGAAATTATTGATGAAGAAATATCCCTGGGTGATTTTGTTTTGACAGGCGGTGAAATTGCAGCAATGGCGGTTGTGGATGCAACAGCCAGAATGATTCCGGGTGTGCTTGCATGCACTGATGCCTTTGAGGATGAATCTCACTTTGGGGGACTTCTGGAATATCCGCAGTACACAAGACCGGCAGAATGGCACGGAATGGAAGTTCCCGAGGTGCTGATGAACGGGAATCACAAGCTTATTGAAGAGTGGAAACGAAAAGAAGCACTTCGGACAACCTTCAAAAAACGCCGGGGTATGTTGTCAAAAGCGAAGCTGGGAAAGAAGGAATTGAGATTCCTTGAAGAATTGAAAGAAAAAACAGAATAGAATTTTGTTGAAAATTTTAATATAAGGTTGTTTTTTGACAATGATTGTGATATAATGAATTCAACGAAGTTTGCCCTTAAGGGCAATTGAAGTTATTGTAGATAGCAAACAACTGTAAATTTGTTATATAAGAGAAGAAGATCGGAGGAATTCTGATGAAATGTATTGAATGTGGTGCAGACATTTTTGACGGTGTAAAAAAGTGTCCTTACTGTAAAACCCTTACAGTAAATGCAACGGAAAATGAAAAGTTTAAGGATTTTGATATCAAGTACACCATTACTTCCGAGGAGCAGGTGCGGAAAATTCAGGAAACAGCAAAAGGACCGAAAAAAAATGCTCTTGAAAAGTATCTGGCTGAGCGCCGTGCGGCAAAGCGTGCCGCAAGACGTGCTGCAAGACGCGGTGAACCCGTCCCGAAAAAGTTAAGTGGAAGAAAACAGGCAGCTATGCAAATTGAGGAGAATCCTTTTCTCAGGGATACTGCTGTACCCGAAACGGGAGATGAGTCTGTAAAGACCTACACAAGAGTTCCGAAAACCACAGAATCGAGAGAAATGAAATCGAAGAAAACAAAACCTCAGTTCAAAAGCTTTGACCTCAAGAGCATAAAGCTTCAGTTTCTTATGAAGAACGTGGCACTTGTTGGCGGTGCAGCTGTTGTTCTTGCACTTGCTGTTGTGCTGGTTGTTGCTTTGGCTTCTGCTTTTTCAAGTGATGAAAAGATTGCATCCTATACATATGCTAAGGACAATTCTATGTATATGGTTTACAAAGGCAAAAATCTGCTCATTTCAGAAAAGGTTATTGAAGATAATTATGTGAGAAAGGTTGATGCTGATGAGGGAACTCTCATTTCGGCAGAGCGGGCAGCGAAAAATGCTGGTATTGTTCACTCGTCCAAGGACGGAAAAACAACCTTTTTCTTTGAAGATTACGACCCTGAAACCAACAGCGGAAGACTTCGTTTGATAAAGAACGGAAAAATAAAGAAAATAAAAACAATTTCCGATGCAGTTCACAATTCTATCGTGATGACAAAGGATGGAGAAAAGCTCCTTTTCCTCCAGACAGCGGATAAAAACGGTGATATGGGTGTTCTGTACTATTGGGAAAAGGGGATGGAAGATCCTTTCAAGGTTGCAACAGATATTGACCACGATACCTTTGAGTTTTCAGAGGATGGTAAATGGGCAATTTTTCTTCAAAATCTCAACAGGGTTGAAATGCGTGGAGATATGTATGCAAAGAATCTTGCAAAGCTAAAAGACGAAAAAGTGAAGCTTGATTCGAACGTATGCAAGCTTTTTGGTCCAAGCAACGATGGCGACTCGCATCTTTATGCAAAGGACTTTGACACAAACGACAGCTCATTTGATATTTATGCAATAAACAAAAAGAACAGAATTCTTCGTCTGGGAGAAAGAACAATCAAGAACCCTGTTATCCAGAGAAAGAAGAACAATATTTTTATTCTTGGTTTGGCCGATGACGGAACGGGCAATCTTTATAACGTAAACGTTGATTCTGGAAAGAAAGAAAAAATTGCAACAGGCGTTAACAATGTTCTTCTTATGTCCGAGGATGAAAAGACAGTTATCTATGACAAGGTATACTCAGAAAAAATTGCAGATTATTATGCATATACAAGAGGAAAACAGCCCGTGAAGATTGCGGGAAATATCGTGGTTGACTACAACATTGTAGGCACAAATCCCCAAATGGCTTGTACAAAGGATGCTGGAAAGATTCTTTATATATCCGAGTTTGAAGCATTCAAAGGTGGCGGAAAGCTTATGCTCTGCGAGTACAAAAAAGGCAGAATCGTGTCTGATGAACTTGTAGCTGAGGATGTTTATTCTTGTTTCCGTGCTGAGGACGGCAACTTTGTTTTCACAAAAGAATACAGTCCTTCAAGAAAGGTATTTGATGTTTATCTCTTTGATGGAAAAGACCAGAAATTACTGAAGGAAGAAGTTGCACCCGAAATGTTCGGAGTGTCAAAATCAGGTGACGATATATACTATGTTTCAAATTACAATATTGAAGGCTCATACGGTACTCTTGAGAGAATGGACACAAAGGGCAACAGTGAAGAGCTTGCCTCGGAAGTGTTCGGCTTTAGCATTTCTTCTTTTGAGGACATTATGTTCTATAGAAATCTCAATGCAGACAACGGAAGCTTTGATATGTGCCTGATTGAAGATGAAAAGAGCAATTGGAAGGAAATCAATACTGCTGTAAATGAAATTCTTACGTTCTAAGCGGAACTGTAATCAGAAATATGTGTTTCAATGTGGAGGTGAAGGATTTTGCGGATAGGTATTTTCGGTGGAACCTTCAATCCTCCGCATCTTGGACATATGCTCCTTGCGGTCGAAGCTATGGAAAAGGCAGAGCTTGACAAGCTGGTTTTTATGCCGTGTGCAAATCCTCCTCACAAGACCGGTTTGGATATACCGGCGGGTGAGCACCGATTCAATATGGTGAAGCTGGCTGTCGGTGAGAATTCCGATTTTTTTGTGTCGGATATGGAAATTGATGCAGGCGGAAAAAGTTATACAGCAAAAACCTTGGAGCGTCTTGCAGAAAAATTTCCGTCTGATAGGCTTTGTTTTATTGTAGGTGCGGATTCTCTTTGTGAAATGGAAAGCTGGTTTTGTCCGCAGGAAATTTTCAAAAGAGCTGAGATTGTTGTTGCACTGCGTGGCGGAATGAAGGAAAATGAGCTGAATATGGCAATAGATTTCTTTACACAGAAGTATAGTGCAGATATTCGAAAAATTGATATGAAGGTCATTGAAATGTCGTCAACCGACATCCGTGAACGTATTGAAAAAGGAAAAAGTGTGAAATATATGTTATGTGACGATGTTATTGATTATATAAACGCGAATGGAATATATAAAGGAAAAACAGAAGCTTATGCAGAAAACTGATGAAATAAAAGAATATGCAGAAAGTGTTTTAAGCAAAAAGCGTTTTGCTCATACCGTCAGTGTTGCGGAGGAGGCAAAACGCCTTGCCCTTATCTGGGGCGAGGATTCTCAAAAGGCATATATTGCAGGTCTTGCTCATGATATTGCAAAAGAAATTCCGGCAAGAGTGGCTCTTGAAATGCTGGAGAATTTTGGTTATGAGATTGATGAAGCGGAAAAGCTGAATACGGCTTTACTTCATGGTCCTTTGGCGGCTTTTGTTGCAGAAAAGAAGTTTGGAATTACTGATAGTGATATTCTCAATGCAATAAGCAATCATACAACGGGACGTCCTGATATGTCTTTGCTTGAAAAGATTGTTTTTGTAGCTGATTTTGCTGAGCCTCTCAGAACTTATCCTGAGGCGGCACGCATCAGGGAGCTTGCTGAAAAAAATCTGGATGAGGCGGTTCTTGCTCAGGCGGATTATGTTATCAAGTTCATTATAGACTGCAACAGAACATTGCATATCAGCACTGTTGATACGAGAAACTACTATTTGATGAAGATAAAAAGAGGATAGATTAATGAAATTGAAATCACCCATAAGGCTTGTTGTTGTAATTCTTGTAATGCTGGTTCTTATTTATATAGGATATGTTGGCGCAATGTCCATCATAACGGGAGAACCTCTCAGGTTTGGTTTCAGCAGCTCTCTTTCTGATACAGAGCAGGTTGAAGATTTTGTGGTAGCCGGAATAGACAAGGACGGAACCCGGACAGACCTGATATTGTTCTGTCGGTACAATCGTGGCGATAACTCGCTGAACGTTTTGCAGATTCCCAGAGATACCAAGGTGGAGAACAAACGCAAGGACAAAAAGATTAACTCCGCATATGGTAGCTCCGAGGATCACAAGGCACTGTTTGACGAAATTGAAAAGGTTATCGGTATTCGTCCTGAAAAGTCGGTAATTGTCAGCTTCAAGGCTTTTCGTGAACTAATTGATGTCATTGGCGGTGTTGAGGTAAATGTACCCATAAGAATGCTTTACAACGACCCGTATCAAAATTTGAAGATTGATTTGCTTCCCGGACCGCAGCTTCTTGACGGAAGAAAAGCGGAAATGTTTATGCGTTTTCGTCAGAATGATGATGGAAGCGGTTATCCAAACGGTGACATTGATCGTGTTGCAACACAGAAAAAGTTCTATGAAGCTGTTGCAAAAAAACTTCTAAGCGGTTCTACCATACTGAAAATACCAAAGCTGTTGGCAATTATTTCTGATAATGTGGAAACTGATTTTTCTTTGAGAGAGATTGTTGATTATGCAGGTGACATTCCGAAGCTGAGTGCGGAGAAAATAAAGGTTCATACTCTTCCCGGAAATGGTGGATATGATGATGACGGCACATCTTATTTCTTCTGTGACGAGGAAAAGACAAAAGAGCTTATGGATGAGCATTTCAAGGTAGAAAAAACTAAGATAGAGACAGGATATAAAGGTGCATTCAAAAACAGGTTTATAACTGTTCGGGTTGTGGATGCAACAGGAGTCTCCTCTGATAATATGGATATGACCGAAACAGTTGCGGAGGTAGTTGGATCTTATGGCTTCAAGGTTGTAGCTGTTGAAACATCAGCTAAGGTCTTGGACAAGTCGATGCTCGTAAATCACAACAACAAACGGGCGGCTGTGGAGTTGCAAAAGGTATTTAAGTCCGTTGATATTGCAGAAACAATTGAAGAATATGTACCTCACGAGGGTGAAAAAGAAGCAGATGTAACCTTGAAAATGGGTGTTGATTTTAATTTCTAAAAAACTAACCGGAAGGAGATAATAAATGAGTTGCGAAAATAATTATGTTAATACGGTTGTCAAAGCAATTGACGGCAAAAAAGGGAAGGATATTCAGGTTCTTGACCTGAGAGAACTCACTACCCTTACAAATTATTTTGTCATTGCTACCGGCGGCTCAAACAAAAATGTTCAGGCAATTTGTGATGAGGTTGAGGACAAAATGCGTGAGATTGGTGCGAAAATGTGGAGCAAGGAAGGTTATGACAGCGGAGAATGGATTCTTCTCAGCTATGATGATGTGATTGTTCACATATTTCAGGCAGAAACCCGTGAGTTCTACAAATTGGAACATATCTGGAAGGATGCTCCGGATGTTGATGTAGAAGATTTGATTCAGGAAGACTAAAAAAACCGAAAGGATTGATATAAATGAGATACGATTTCAAAGCAATCGAAGAAAAATGGCAAAAAAATTGGGACGAAAACAAGACATTTGAAGCTTCAAACGCTGATAAGTCAAAGCCCAAGTTCTATGGTCTTGTGGAATTTCCTTATCCATCAGGACACGGTCTCCACGTAGGTCACCCCAGAGGCTATACGGCAATAGATATTATAACCAGAAAGAAACGTCTTGAAGGTTATAATGTTCTGTTTCCTATGGGGTGGGATGCCTTTGGTTTGCCGACAGAGAATTTTGCTATAAAGAATAATATTCACCCTGCAATTGTTACCAAAAACAATATTGAAAACTTCAAAAGACAGTTGAAAATGCTTGGCTTTGGTTTTGATTGGTCAAGAGAGATAAATACAACAGACCCCAATTATTACAAGTGGACTCAGTGGATTTTCCTGAAGCTTTTTGAAAAGGGTCTTGCATACAAAACAAAGATGCCCATTAACTTTTGTACAGGCTGTAAGGTAGGTCTCGCCAACGAAGAGGTTGTGAACGGCGTTTGTGAACGTTGCGGCAGCGAGGTTGTGCAGAAGGAAAAGAGTCAGTGGATGCTGAAAATTACCGAGTATGCACAGAAGCTTATTGATGATCTTGAAGGTCTTGATTACATTGACCGCGTAAAGGTTCAGCAGACAAACTGGATTGGCAGATCTGAAGGCGCAGAGGTAGATTTCAAAATCAAAGGCACAGAGGACAAAATAAGAGTTTATACCACACGTCCTGATACTCTTTTTGGTGCTACATATATGGTTCTGGCTCCTGAACATCCTTATGTTGAAAAATACAAGGATATGATTGAAAATTATTGTGAGGTTGAAGCATATAAGGCAGAGGCTGCAAAAAAGAGTGATTTCGAAAGAGCAGAACTCGACAAAAACAAGACAGGTGTTATGCTCAAGGGCATAACGGCAATTGACCCCGTAAACAATGCGGAAATACCCATCTGGATTTCTGATTATGTGCTTGTTACATATGGAACAGGTGCAATTATGGCAGTTCCTGCTCACGACACACGTGACTGGGAGTTTGCAAAGAAGTTTGATATGCCCATTATTGAAGTTGTTGCAGGCGGTGAGAATGTGCAGAAGGAAGCCTTTACCGATGTGGAAACGGGCGTAATGGTGAATTCAGGATTCCTGACAGGTATGCAGGTTGAGGAAGCGAAGAAGGCTATTATTGATTTCCTTGAAAAGGAAGGAATCGGTACACGCAAGGTCAACTACAAGCTTCGTGACTGGGTATTCTCACGTCAGCGTTACTGGGGCGAGCCTATTCCACTGGTGAATTGTCCCAAATGTGGTTGGGTGGCAATTCCTGAAAGTGAACTTCCTTTACAGCTTCCCGACACTGAGAACTTTGAGCCGGGCGAATCGGGTGAATCTCCACTTATCAAAATCAGAGACTGGGTTGAAACAACCTGTCCCAAGTGTGGCGGTGCTGCAGAACGTGAAACAGATACAATGCCACAGTGGGCTGGTTCATCATGGTATTTCCTACGTTATATTGACCCCAATAATTCCGACTTCCTTGCGGGAGTTGAGGAACTCAAATACTGGTTGCCTGTTGACTGGTACAATGGTGGTATGGAACACACAACTCTCCATCTCCTTTATTCAAGATTCTGGCACAAGTTCCTCTATGATATTGGTGTTGTTCCCACAAAAGAGCCATATCAGAAGAGAACATCTCACGGTATGATTTTGGGTGAGAATGGCGAAAAAATGTCCAAATCAAGAGGCAATGTAATCAACCCTGATGATGTTGTCAATGAATACGGTGCTGACACATTCAGAACATACGAAATGTTTATCGGTGCATTTGATCAGGCAACTCCCTGGTCTATGAACGGTGTAAAGGGTTGCTACAAATTCCTTGAAAGAGTATGGAATTTGCAGAACATTCTTGTTGATGGTGACAGCTATTCAAAGGAGCTTGAAAGCTCACTGCACAAGACAATCAAAAAGGTAACAGATGACTACAACAGAATGAAGTTCAATACAGGTATAGCTGCACTTATGGCATTTATCAACGATGTTATGAAGGTTGAGAAAATCAATAAGGCTGAATTCAAGACCTTTATAACACTCCTTAACCCTGTTGCTCCCCATATTACCGAGGAACTCTGGCAGCTTGCAGGATTTGAAGGCGTTTTGTCCGACACAACATGGCCAACCTATGATGAAGCCAAAACTATTGACGACGAAATTGAAGTTGTTGTTCAGATTAACGGCAAAATCCGTGACAAGATGATGATTTCAGCAGAACTGAACCCTCAGCAGATGCAAGAGGTTGCACTTGCTAATGACAAAATTCAGGGACTTATTGACGGAAAACAGGTTGTAAAGGTTATTGCTGTTCCCAAAAAACTCATTAATATCGTGGTGAAATAATTATGAGTGCAAAACAGGAATTTATTGATATTTTCAAGACGCACATAAAGAGAGAGGGAGCTGACAAGCTCCTTGCTCACCTTATGTCATCGGCAAGTGACTTCTTCACAGCCCCCGCGAGTACACGTTACCATGGTGCATACGAGGGTGGTCTGGTTGAACATAGTCTCAATGTTTATGAATGTTTGTGTGATTATATGGAACGCGAACGGGTGAGAGAACTTTACGGTCTGGAGGCAAGCAACGAAACAATTGCTATTGTTGCATTGCTTCACGACCTTTGCAAAATGAACTTCTACAAGCCGGGATTTCGGAATGTGAAGGATGACAACGGTGTGTGGCAAAAGGTTCCAACCTATGAAATTGAAGACAAGCTTCCTTATGGTCATGGTGAAAAATCGGTATACATTATATCGGGCTTTATGCGTCTTACAAGGGAAGAAGCTTTTGCAATACGTTATCATATGGGTTTTTCGGGCAGTGAAGAACCAAGAAATGTTGGCAGTGCCTTTGAAATGTTTCCGTTGGCATTTGCTCTTTCCACAGCCGATATGGAGGCTACATACTTCTTGGAAGGAAAGAATTAAGAATAGAGGGGCTGTAGCAAAATGAAATTTTCGGGATGGAACCCGTCCCCTACATATATTGTTTACTTGTTTTTTGTGACATAATTTGTAGGGTTTGGTTTCCACGCCGAACCGCTCTTTTTTCATTTTGCTACAGCTCCGTTTTTGAAAGTAGGAAATTATGCTTCACATAAAAGAAACAATTGTGGTTGAAGGCAAGTTCGACAAGGAGCAATTGAAAAAGATAACAGATGCTCCTATAATATGTACCGGTGGATTTAGCCTTTATACCAATAAAACCATAATAAATTCAATACGTCGTATGGCAAAAAAAACAGGTGTAATTATACTCACAGATTCAGACGGGGCAGGATTCAGGATACGGAGCTATATCAAGCAATGTGTAGGGAAAAACGGAGTGGTGAAACACGCATATATCCCAACAGTTGAAGGAAAAGAACGCAGAAAGTCTGCTCCAGGCAAGGAGGGCTTGCTTGGGGTTGAAGGAATGACGGAAGATGTTCTTTGTGAAATACTTCATAGTGTAACCGAGATTTGTGATACTCCTCAGCGAAAGCCGGAGGAAATAATAACAAAAACTACATTTTATGAGGACGGATTGAGCGGAAAAGAGGACAGCACTCAAAAAAGGATAAGGCTAGCAAAAGCTTTGGGTCTTCCCGTCAGAATTTCTGCAAATGCTCTTGTTGATGTGCTCAACAGTGCCTTTACCTATAAGGAATATAGGGAAGCGGTTGATAAAATAAACAAAAACAGCTAATACTTTAAGTATATCTATATATACAAAACCTGTGTGAAATTTAACAATATTTAGTGTAATTACTTGCTTTTTGTCTGATAATGTGGTAAACTCAATAGGTCGAAATATGCCGCGGAAAAGCGGTAAAAGAAATGGAGAGAAGTTTATGGAAAAAAATGACTTCAAGCCTTATGTTCCGGCTGAAAAAGTAACGCCGGAGCTGACAGTTACATCTGTTATCATAGGCGTTTTGCTTGCTGTGATTTTTGGTGCGGCAAATGCATACCTCGGTCTCAGGGTTGGTATGACGGTATCCGCATCAATTCCTGCGGCAGTAATTGCTATGGGGGTTATTCGTGTAATTATGCGGAAAAACTCAATTCTGGAAAGTAATATTGTTCAGACGATAGGCTCTGCAGGTGAGTCTGTTGCCGCAGGTGCGATATTTACCTTGCCGGCACTTTTTTTGTGGGCAACAGAAGGTGTAATGCCAAAACCCGGTATTATCGAAATTACAGTGGTTGCTCTTCTTGGCGGTTTGCTGGGTGTTTTCTTTATGGTTCCACTGAGAAATGCGTTGATTGTGAAGGAACACGGAATTCTTCCATATCCTGAAGGAACCGCCTGTGCGGAAGTTCTTCTTGCGGGAGAGGAAGGCGGAGCAAATGCTACATCTGTTTTTGCAGGTATGGGTTTTGCGGCTTTCTTCAAGCTTGTTATTGATGGACTTAAGGCTGTTCCCGGTGAGATTTCACATACCTTCAAGGGATTTGCCGGAACATTAGGAACTCAAATTTATCCTGCGGTAATGAGTGTTGGATATATATGTGGACCAAGGATTTCTTCATATATGTTTGCGGGCGGTGTGTTCAGCTGGATGGTGCTTATTCCCATTATAATGCTTTTTGGCGAAAATACTGTTCTTGCACCCGGTACGTCTACAATTGGTGAGATTTTTGCTGCAAGCGGTGCAAGCGGACTTTGGGGAACATATGTACGTTACATCGGTGCAGGTGCTCTGGCAGCCGGCGGTATTATCAGCCTTGTGAAGTCACTTCCGTTGATTGTTACAACCTTTGCAGGTGCTATGAAAGGTATGATTGGCTCCAAAGACAACAGTACAGCACGTACTACTCAGGATATAAATATGGGTGTTGTTCTGGGTGCAATTGTTGTCCTTACTCTCTTGGTATGGCTTGTCCCTGCAGTTCCCGTGTCTCTTGTGGGTGCTGTAATTGTTGTTGTTTTCGGATTCTTTTTTGCAACTGTTTCTTCACGTATGGTTGGCTTGGTTGGAAGCAGTAACAACCCTGTTTCGGGCATGGCAATTGCAACTCTTCTTTTGGCTACACTTATTCTCAAGCTTACAGGTGAAAAAGGTGGAAGCGGAATGCATGCAGCTATTGCAATAGGCTCCATAATATGTATTGTTTGTGCAATTTCGGGCGATACATCTCAGGATTTGAAAACAGGATATCTTCTTGGTGCAACTCCCAAAAAACAGCAAATCGGTGAAATAATAGGTGTTATTTCTGCAGCTTTGGCAATTGGAGGAACTCTTTACCTTCTTGACAAGGCATGGGGCTTTGATTCAGAGGAGCTTTCAGCACCACAGGCAACTCTTATGAAAATGATTGTTGAAGGTGTTATGGACGGAAATCTTCCTTGGAATTTAGTTATTATCGGAGCTTGCATTGCAGTTGTAGTTGAGATTGTTGGAATTCCTGTACTTCCCTTTGCAATTGGTACTTATCTTCCCATTCATCTCAATGCATGTATTATGGTTGGCGGTCTTGTTCGTTTGGTTCTTGATAAGCTGAAGAAGAAGGAAGAAGAAAAAACAGCAATAGTGAATGACGGAATTCTCTTTTGTTCAGGTATGATTGCCGGAGAAGGCATAATTGGAATTCTCCTTGCAGTTCTTGCGATTTTTGGACTGGACAAAGTAATAGACATTTCCGGCATTTTGAATCTCCCTATCTGGGCATCAAATATCGGAAGTATAGTTGTGTTTGCGTTGATTATTCTGTCTTTGCTGAAATTTTCGCTGTGGAAAAAGCGTGGTACGAAATAGGATGAAAAAAAAGGTAAATATATCAAAAAACTATCTTGAACGTATTCCTATCAAAAGGGAAGGTCTTGAATGGTCCCAGGATGAACAAGGGACTGTAACGTTAAGCGTTGAGAATACGGGCTTTTTTAACAAGGTGGCGCAAAAATTGTTCAAAAAGCCTCCGATAACTTATGTTCATCTTGATGAAAACGGCAGCTTTGTGTGGTCGATCATAGACGGGAAAAAAGATATAATAAGACTAGGAGAAGAGGTAAAGGCAAAATTTGGTGATGCTTCTGAACCTCTTTATCCCAGACTTGCAAAGTTTTTTCAGATTCTTGACAGCTATGGCTTTGTGGAATGGAAATAGTTTTTTACAAAAGGAACGGAAAAAAACCGTTCCTTTTTATTAATAATTTTGTTGACAACAGCCATTTAAGGGTATATAATTATAAGATAAAAATGTATTTTTACCGAAGAAAATCCGGAGAAGACAGAGATGATATGTAATAACATTTTAGAAGCTATCGGTGAAACGCCGATTATAAGACTCAGCCATATGGGAGATACCGAATCCGCACAGATTTTGGTGAAGTTTGAGGGGCTCAATGTGGGTGGTTCTATCAAGACAAGAACTGCTTATAATATGATTTGTGATGCTGAAAAACGAGGTATTATAAACAAGGATACCGTTATTGTTGAGCCTACAAGCGGCAACCAGGGTATAGGACTTGCTCTGGTGGGTGCAGTGAGAGGCTACAAGACAAAGATTATTATGCCTGATTCCGTAAGCGAAGAAAGACGCAAGCTTGTGGAGCATTATGGGGCGGAGGTTATTCTTATTCACGATGCAGGAAACATTGGAGAATGTATCGAAAAATGTCTTGAAACTGCCTTGAGAATGCAGAAAGAAGAGAAAAATGTCTTTGTTCCTCAGCAATTCGAAAATCCTGCCAATGTTCAGATTCAAAGAGAGTGTACAGGTGTGGAAATTTTGAAGCAGGTTGGCGGACCGATACATGGTTTTTGTTCAGGAATTGGTACAGGCGGTACAATCACGGGAATTGGAGAAACGCTGAAAAAAGAAAATCCCGATATTGAAATCTGGGCTGTTGAACCTGAACATGCAGCGATTCTTTCGGGCGGTTCAATTGGGACGCATCTTCAAATGGGAATTGGTGATGGTGTTATACCCAAGATACTCAATCAGGAAATATACAATGATATTTGTGTCATAAAAGATGAGGAAGCAATTCAAACTGCAAAGGATTTGGCATCAAAAGAAGGGATTATGTGTGGTATTTCCAGCGGAACAAATGTGGCGGCTGCAATCAAGCTTGCCCAAAAGCTTGGAAAGGGCAAAACAGTAGTTACAGTTTTGCCAGATACAGCGGAGAGATATTTCTCAACTCCGTTATTTGAATAAAATTATAATTTAGGAGGAATTTTTAATGAAAAGCAATGTAAGACCTGATGCAATGGAACGTATCACAACAAAAGAATTGGCGGACAAGTTTATCGAAGAACAGGTTGCAGAAGTTCGTGCGCAAGTTGGCGACAAGAAGGTTCTTCTTGCCCTTTCGGGTGGTGTTGATTCATCGGTTGTGGCAGCACTTCTTATTAAAGCAATCGGCAAGCAGTTGGTCTGCGTACACGTAAATCACGGCCTTATGCGTAAAGGTGAAAGTGAGCAGGTTATTGAAGTGTTTGGCAAAGAACTGGATGCCAATTTGATATATATTGACGCAACAGACAGATTTCTTGATTTGCTTAAAGATGTTGCAGAACCCGAAAAGAAGAGAAAAATTATTGGCGGTGAGTTTATCAAGGTATTTGATGAAGAAGCTGCAAAGCTTGAAGGAATTGATTTTTTGGCGCAAGGAACAATTTATCCCGATATTCTTGAAAGTGACGGAGTAAAAGCACATCACAATGTTGGTGGACTTCCCGAAGATATGGAGATGGAGCTTGTAGAACCTGTGAAGCTTCTCTACAAGGACGAAGTAAGAGTTGTAGGCAGTGCATTGGGACTTCCTGACGAAATGGTTTATCGCCAGCCCTTCCCCGGCCCCGGTCTTGGTGTTAGATGTCTTGGCGCAATCACTCGTGACAGACTTCATGCTCTCCGTGAGGCAGATGTAATTCTTCGAGAAGAATTTGATAATTGTGGTCTTGCGGGCAAAGTATGGCAGTATTTCATTGCTGTTCCTGATATGAAGAGCGTAGGTGTGAAAAACGACAAGAGATATGAAGGTTGGCCTGCAATTATTCGTGCGGTGAATACAACCGATGCAATGACTGCAACAATCGAAGAAATCCCCTACGAAGTTCTTCACAAAATCACAAATCGTATTACAACCGAGGTAGAAGGCATTAATCGTGTACTTCTTGACCTCACACCAAAGCCAGTTGGCACAATTGAGTGGGAATAATAACAAGAAATCCCGAAAGCCTTTATTTACAAGGGTTTTCGGGATTTTTTATTTTCTAATCGTACTAATATCGTACTAAATTTTTAATTTTGTATCAATTTTGACAATATTTCTGCTACTTCTCCGTGCTTATTCGGGTATAGGTGAGAGTATGTG
>SVKC01000062.1 GCA_015068655.1 Oscillospiraceae bacterium | reverse complement strand
TCATATAGTGGTTTTAATTTCATACACTTTTCCTCCTTGACACAAGAAAGAAATGTTGATATACTATATAAGTAAGCAAGTCCACTTTTTTTAATATATAAGTAAGAGAACCACTTTGAAAAATGCTAAAAAAGCCCATTTTATCAGATTTTTATATAGCAAATACACCTGATAAAATCTTCAAGTCTGGTCCCCGGCTTATATTGTCTGCAGATACTGTCATGGATATTAACAACATAAATATTGCTGTCAATATTGCTGTAATTCTTTTGATTTTCATTGTCTTTGTCTCCTTTACTGTTAAACAACTTTATACTATACAGACATGCTTACCACATAATCCGCATTATGTGGTAAGTACGATAAAATAATACTCATAAATTATACTAAAAAAATCGAATTTTGTCAATAATTTGCGAATAATTAGTTTAATCACTACAAAAATACATAAAAACAACACAGTTTTAAGACCAATGAAAAAATTTACCCTCATTGGTCTATAAACACTTTGAATCTTGTCATATATTTTTTGAATGCTCGATTTTCTTGTCTGTCTTGATACCACATAATGCGGATTATGTGGTATAGCTAATTATAAAATATACAATTTTACTATTAAATCTTATCACAAAACCCTCTCTATGTCAATGATTGCGAAACTTTAACATGCATATTTTCGTTTATTTTGCAAAAAGGCGTATTCCCCAAAAAGAAGAATACGCCTTGTGATATTAAATTTACGCCTTGACAATAGCAATCTTTACCTTTTCGCCATTGATATTCCATTCTTTTCCGTCATTATCAGCATTGTCAATTGAAACAGCCAAGGTCTGACTTGAAATCTCATCCATATTCTTTGCGATAATTTCGTCTATCTTTTCACTTCCTGAACACGAAACCTTAATGTTGTCCTGAACCTCAAAGCCGCCGTCCTTGCGCATTGTCTGAACCTTGCTGATGATTTCACGCACAAAGCCTTCTTCCACAAGCTCGGGTGTGAGATTTGTGTCAAGAACAACTGTGTATGTTGCATCGCTGTCCGATACAAAACCATCCTTCTGAACTGTTTCAATAAGAACATCTTCCATACCGAATTCAACATCTGTGCCTTCAACATTGAGCTTCACCATTTCTCCGGCATTGAGAGTTGCCATAACACTTGCGCCATCCATCTCATTTACCTTTTCAAAAATGGTCTTCATAATCTTACCATACTTCGGACCCATTGTTCTCATCTGGGGCTTGAAGTTGTAGCTAATGAAGGAGCTTGCATTGTCGGTAATTTCAATTTCCTTAACGTTCAATTCGTCAAGAATGATATTCTTGTAAACCTCGCCGATGTCGCTCTTTGTCTGAACATAAATCTTTGCAATGGGCTGACGGTTTTTGGTATTTGCAGCATTTCTGCAGGCACGACCGAGAATAACAATCTTTCTTGCAGCATCCATTTCTTCTTCAATATCCTTGAAGTCAAATTCTGCATTCGCAACAGGGAAGTCACACATATGAATACTTTCCGGAGCAGTTTTGTCCACATTGAGAACCAGGTTGCGGTAAATCATTTCTGTCATAAAAGGAATGAATGGTGCACAAACCTTTGAGAACTCAACAAGAACAGTATAAAGGGTCATATAAGCACAAACCTTGTCCTCTGTCAGCTCGCTTGCCCAGAAACGTTCACGGCTTCTGCGAACGTACCAATTTGAAAGCTCGTCAGTAAACTCCTGAATAAGTCTGGTAGCTTCGGTAATCTTGTAGTTTGCAAGATATTCGTCAACTGTACGGATAACATAGTTGAGCTTTGACAAAATCCACTTATCGAGAAGTGTGAGCTTTGACTTGTCGAGAGTATACTTTGTGGGGTCAAAGTTGTCAATCTCAGCATAAAGAACATAGAATGCATAAGTATTCCAAAGCGTTCCCATAAACTTTCTCTGTGACTCGGAAACTGCTTCATCATGGAAACGGTTGGGGAGCCAGGGAGCACTGTTTGAATAGAAGTACCATCTTACAGCATCAGAGCCCTGCTTGTTGAGAACATCCCAAGGATTCACAACATTTCCTATATGCTTTGACATCTTGCGACCATCCTTATCCTGAACGTGACCAAGAACAACCACGTTCTTATAAGGTGCCTTATCAAAGAGCAGAGTTGAAATTGCAATAAGGGTATAGAACCAACCTCTTGTCTGGTCGATAGCTTCACTGATAAAATCAGCAGGGAAGTTTTCGTCAAAGAGCTCCTTGTTTTCAAAGGGATAATGCCATTGTGCAAAAGGCATTGAACCGGAGTCAAACCAGCAGTCAATAACGTCAGAAACTCTCTTCATTTCGCCGCCGCACTTTTCGCACTTCAGGTGAACATTGTCCACATAAGGCTTGTGAAGCTCAATATCATCAGGAACATTGATTCCCTTTGCTTTCAGCTCTTCAATCGAACCGATACATTCGTGATGACCGCATTCGCAAGTCCAGATTGGAAGAGGTGTTCCCCAATATCTTGAACGGGAAAGTCCCCAGTCAATTACATTTTCGAGGAAGTTACCAAATCTGCCGTGCTTGATGTTGTCAGGCATCCAGTTTACTGTATCGTTGTTTGCAAGAAGCTTGTCGCGAACAGCCGACATCTTGATGAACCAAGTATCGCAAGGATAATAGAGAAGCGGTGTATCACATCTCCAGCAGAAGGGATAGCTGTGCTCGAAGTTGATAACTTCAAAAAGCTGACCTCTGTCTTTGAGGTCTCGGATAACAAGCTTGTCCACATCTTTCACAAACATACCCTTCCAAGGTTCAACTGCATCCACAAAATTACCCTGAAGGTTCACAAGGTTAACAAAGGGAAGGTCGTTTTCCTTGCCCACACGTGAGTCGTCTTCACCGAAGGCAGGAGCGATATGAACAATACCTGTACCATCGCTCATTGTAACATAGTTGTCAGCTACAATGAAATGACCCTTCTTGTCGAGTGTTGCAAAGCTGTAAAGGGGTTCGTATTCAAGACCGCAAAGGTCTGTACCCACATACCTTTCAATCACTTCGTATTCTGACTTGATAACACTCTCAACAAGCGCTTCCGCAAGAATATATGTTTCGTCTTCCACCTTTATCTTCACATAAGTTTCGTGAGGATTTACACAAAGGGCAACGTTTGAAGGAAGGGTCCAGGGTGTTGTTGTCCAAGCAAGGATGTATTCTTTTTCCTTTCCCTTTACAATAAACTTCGCAATAAGTGAATTTTCCTTTACATCCTTATAGCCCTGAGCAAGCTCATGGCTGGAAAGTGAAGTTCCGCAACGGGGGCAGTAGGGCATAATCTTGTGCCCCTTGTAAAGAAGCTTTTTGTCCCAGATTGTCTTGAGAGCCCACCAAACGGACTCGATATAATCATTGTGATAAGTAACGTAAGGATTATCCATATCAGCCCAGAAGCCAACACGGTCACTCATTTCCTCCCACTCACTCTGGTATGTGAAAACGCTGTCCTTGCACTTTTTCACAAAGTCTTCAATGCCGTACTTCTCAATTTCAGGCTTACCGCTGATACCAAGCTGTTTTTCAACCTCCAGTTCAACAGGGAGACCATGTGTATCCCAGCCGGCTTTTCGAAGAACCTTGTAGCCCTTCATTGTACGGTAACGGGGAATAAGGTCCTTGATAACACGTGTAAGCACGTGACCGATATGCGGTTTTCCGTTTGCCGTAGGGGGGCCGTCAAAGAATGTGTACACTTCGCCGTCCTTACGATTTTCGATACTCTTTTTAAAAATGTCCTTGTCCTTCCAAAAAGAAACAACTTCTTTCTCTCTCTCCACAAAGGACAAATCGGTTGACACTTTATCGTACATTTGAAATACCTCCTGTATATATAAATGTGCATTAATACATAATTCAACTAATATATTTTACAGTAAAAATTCCACTTTGTAAAGGGATTTGTGAAAATTCCTTCAAAATTTGGCAACTTTTTTTTATTTGTTCACAAAAAAGTAATTGAAATAATAGTTTTTCTATGATATACTGTACTTTAAACTGTGATAAATCCGACACAATGGTGTCTGACAATATGGAGGGTATGGAATGCAAATGCTCTGTACAAGATGCAAAAAAAATATGGCTGTGGTGTTTGTTACAAAAATGGAACAGGACGGAAAACAGGTCAACGAAGGCTACTGTCTTTCCTGTGCCAAGGAGCTGAACATCAACGCCATTGACTCAATGATTGAAAAACTCGGAATTGACCCCGAGGAATTTGACAGTATGAATAGCGAAACAATGGAAATGATGCGAGGAATGATGGACGGTGGCGAAATGCCCGATATGTCCGCAATGATGGGAATGCTTCCCGAAGAGCTTATGGACGGCGAAGACTTCGATGACAGTGAGGACGGCGGTGCAACAAAAAAATCCCCCCTCTCATTCCTTTCCAATATGTTTGGCGGCATCAATGAATCTTCCAAAGACGGACAAACCGAAGAAAAAGGCACAAAACCGCCAAAAAAAGAAAAAACGAAGAACAAACGAAAGTTTCTTGATATGTACGGAACCAACCTGACCGCAAAGGCAAGAAACGGCGAAATTGACCGTGTTGTAGGCAGAGAGCTTGAGATGAACCGTGTTACACAAATTCTCAATCGCCGTACGAAGAACAATCCTGTTCTTATTGGTGAGCCCGGTGTGGGAAAAACTGCTATTGCTGAAGGACTTGCGCTCAGAATAGCAGAAGGCAATGTCCCTGCAAAGCTTCTGGGTTATGAGATTTATCTTCTTGATATGGCAGCAATGGTTGCAGGAACACAGTTCCGTGGTCAGTTTGAATCACGTCTCAAAAGTCTGATTACAGAGGTGAAGGCTCTCGGGAACATTATTCTTGTTATCGACGAGGTTCACGTTCTTACCAAGGCCGGTGATGCCGAAGGTGCAATGAATGCAGGAAATATTTTGAAACCCGCACTCTCACGTGGTGAAATCCAGATTATCGGCGCAACAACCCTCGAAGAATACCGAAAGCATATCGAAAAGGACAGCGCCCTTGAAAGACGTTTCCAGACAGTTATTGTCGAAGAGCCATCTGTTGAAGAAACAATAGAAATGCTCAAAGGTATAAAAAGCTACTATGAAGACTACCACAAGGTGAAAATTACCGACGAAATTATCCGCACAGCGGCAGTTCTTTCAAAGCGTTATATAACAGACCGTTTTCTTCCCGACAAGGCAATTGACGTTATTGACGAAGCGGCATCAAAAGCAAATCTGGACAACACAGCCCTTACCGAAGCAGCAAGGCTGAAAACACAGCTCGAAGACGTGAAGAATGCACAGCTTGAAATTGAAACCGCACCCGAAGGCGAAAACGCCGACCCAACTGCGAACTACGAGAAAATCGCCGAGCTGAAAAGCCGTGAATGTCAACTTGTTGCAGCAATTGAGGAAATAGAAAAAACCGCCTCGGAGGTATATCTCACTCCCGACGACCTTTCGGCAGTAATTGAAGGCTGGACAAAGATTCCTGTAAAAAACATAACCGAATTTGAAACAAACAGATTGGTGAATCTTGAAGAAAGACTTCACAAAAACCTTATCGGTCAGGACGATGCTGTTTCTGCCGTGTCAAGAGGAATACGCCGCAAGCGTGCAGGCTTCAGCCTGAAACGCAGACCTGCCTCCTTCATCTTCGTTGGACCTACCGGCGTGGGCAAAACCGAGCTTGTGAAACAGATTGCAAGAGAAGTTTTTGACACCGAGGATGCACTAATTCGTTTTGATATGTCGGAATTTATGGAAAAACACAGTGCTTCACGTCTTGTTGGTTCGCCTCCGGGATATGTCGGCTATGACGATGCAGGTCAGCTGACCGAAAAGGTGAGACGTCACCCATACTCCGTTATACTCTTTGACGAAATTGAAAAAGCCCATCCCGATGTGTTCAATATGCTTCTGCAAATCTTAGACGACGGAAGAATAACAGACAGCCACGGAAAAACTGTTTCCTTTGAGGATTGCATAATCGTTATGACCTCAAACGCAGGAAGTGATACCTTTGGAGGAGTTGCGGGCTTTGGTGCAACAAACAATGCCTCCAACAAGGTCAAGGCAGAAAAAGCCCTCAAGCAGCTGTTCCGCCCTGAATTTCTCAACCGTGTTGATGAAATTATCGTATTTGAGGAGCTGACAACAGAAAACCTTCTCAAGATAGTTGACCTTATGCTTGGGGAGCTTTCCACAGGACTAACCGAAAAAGGTATAACAATGAACGTAACCGATGGAGCAAAAGCCCTTATCTGCAAGGACGGCTACGACAGCCAGTACGGCGCACGACCCATGCGAAGATATATCGAAAGACATATTGAAGACAAGCTCGCCCGTATGTTTATCGGAAACGAAATCCAAGCCGGCTGCACAGTAACCATAGATGAAAAAGACGGCAAAATCACAGTAGAATAACAACATTATCGAGTAGGGCGAAATTAATCGCCCTCTCACACCACCGTGCATGCCGTTCGGCACACGGCGGTTCAATTCAAAATTAAATATGTGCTACCTTTTGGTAGTAATCCGAAATACTGATTA
>SVKC01000061.1 GCA_015068655.1 Oscillospiraceae bacterium | reverse complement strand
TATGCATTTATATAAATGGTAAAGGTAAATCATACAATGAAATTTTTACATATCTTATGGATAATATTACTTATCCCATAAGCACTCCCAAACCTATAAAGAAATTTATTTTTAATGATATTCCTGATGTTGATGCTTTAACGTACGGTGTAATCTGTGCTTTTGATTTTGGCAGGGATTATATGCATTGTTGCACAGAAAAAGAATTTGAATATGAGAATTACAAACTTACTATCACATATGATTCTGACAGTTGCAATGTTGAGGTTGTATGCAAAAAGACAGATACAGAACTTAAGTAAAGGGGAGTTCATTATGAAAGCTATAAATATTGACTGGGATGTTGACCATATAGAAGAATTGGAAACATTGCCAAAAGAGATTATCATTCCTGATGGTATTGAAGACCTTGAAGACATAAGCGATTACATCTCTGATAAGACAGGTTTTTGTCATTTAGGTTTTGAATTAGAATGAATCACTAATAAGAATTGCGGAAGAGCCATCTACTGCAATTCTTTTTTTGTCGTATAAATGTCGTATTGATTATTTGAAAGAAAAAATAAGTGTCCATAGGTGTCGATTTTAGACTTCTATAGCTCATTTAATACTTATACATTTGTCGTAAAAATTGTCGTAAATCTATTATTTTGAAAAATCCGTATGACAATATATAAAAGGGAAAGAACTATGATTTTCTGATAATTGTCGTAAAAACATTAAAAATACGACAATTATTTTTTTAGGGTTTAAGATAGAAAAAATCCTTGAAACTCAGTAGTTTCAAGGATTTCTTTGGTTGCGGGGGCCGGATTTGAACCAACGACCTTCGGGTTATGAGCCCGACGAGCTACCAGACTGCTCCACCCCGCGATATTTAATTTTATTGGTATTTGCGAACCCATAACCTTAATTTTATGAGCCCGACGAGCTACCAAACTGCTCTACCCTGCGATATATAATTTTTGTTAGTGGTGCCGGAAACCGGGATCGAACCGGTACGGGAAGTTAATCCCACAGGATTTTAAGTCCTGGGCGTCTGCCAATTCCGCCACTCCGGCACGCTGTTTGCTACCAACTATGATATAATAACATGCTTTACCGGATTTGTCAAGTCATATTTTAAAACTTTTTATTTTTTTTGCTGAAGTAAATTCTCAAAGTAAATGCAACAGTAGAATTTTGAGTTGCATTTACTTTGAGAAGTTACGTTTTTTGCTGACATACTGTATATAGTATTATATGCAGTATGTCAGCTTTTTATTCAAAATTAGCTGTTCATAAAAGCTTTATAGCCTTTGTATGCCATATAAATATCAAACTTACCTGCTACTTCATTGGGTGAATGCATACCGAGAAGAGCTACTCCGCAGTCTATTGTATCAACATCCAGATTGGCTACGAACTGTGCAATAGTTCCACCTCCGCCTATATCTGTCTTTCCAAGTTCTCCTGACTGCCACAAAATACCATTTTCTTCGAAAATATTTCTTATTCTTGCTACAAATTCTGCACTTGCATCGCTTGAACCACTCTTTCCTCTTGCACCTGTATACTTGGTAAGAAGAAGCCCCTCGTTGAGATAAGGACTGTTATTTCTTTCATAAACTTCAGGGAAGTTGGGGTCATACGCCGCTCCAACATCTGCCGAAAGGCAAGCCGAATTTGAAAGACATTCACGGAGCATAAGCTCGTTGTAGCTACCCATACACAAGCTGCAAACCTTCGCCAGTACATTTTCAAAATTACGTGACTGCATACCTGTATTTCCCATACTTCCGATTTCCTCTTTGTCAACAAGCAGACAAACAGCAGTTTTTGACGGCTTTCCTGTGCTCGTAATAGCTCTGAGTGCCGTGTATGCACAAACCCTGTCATCATGTCCGTAACCCGAAATCATACTTCTGTCAAAGCCAAGGTCTCTTGCTGCAAATGCCGGAACAAGTTCAAGCTCACTGCTCATAAAATCTGCTTCACAGATACCATACTTTTCATTCAGAAGCTTCAAAACTCCGTATTTTACCTTTTCCTTTTCAGCCTCGCTGCAAACAATATTTCCAACAATAACATTGAGTTTTTCAGCATCAAAAGCTTCCGAAACCTTCATAGTACCATACTTTGATGCAAGATGCGGAAGCAGGTCTGTTATGCAGAAAATCGGGTCTTCATCATTCTCGCCGATTGAAATATCAATTGCTGTTCCGTCTTTTTTCACAACAACACCATGAAGTGACAAGGGGATATTATACCACTGATACTTTCTTATTCCGCCATAATAATGAGTTTTTAAAAAAGCAATGCCGTTGTCTTCATAAAGAGGCTGCGGCTTCAAATCAAGACGAGGAGAATCAATATGTGCTCCGACAATATTCACACCGCTTGTTATGGGTTCTGTTCCCACAACAAAGGCACAAAGCCCTTTTCCTCTGTTGACATAATAAACCCTGTCTCCCGGCTGTAAAGCTTTTTTTCCATCAAGGACTTCAAAGCCTGCCTCTTCAAGAAGCTGAATGCCCATACTGCAAAATTCCCGTTCGGTTTTCGCCTTTGTTATTGCAAGTCTGTATTCCTCACAAAAATCAAATATTCTTTCTTTTTTCTTTTCATCAATATCAGAAAAACCATTTTTTCTTTCATAAATCAAGTTGTCAATCATACCTTTTCCCTCATTTCATTAATGTTCGTTTGTTTTGTATAATTTGTTATAAGCCTCAAAAGTTCTTTGAACCTTCTCAACATAATTTTTCGTTTCTTCATAGGGTATATCTGCCAAACCACCCTTACCATCGGCAAGCTTGTCGTCATCAAGCCACTTGTCTACATTTCCCGTTCCGCCATTGTAGGCAGTTATAACAAGCTCCATATCCCCGTATATTTCATAAAGACTGCTCAAATAAAAACAACCCAGCCTTATGTTTTTTTCAGGGTCATAAAGGTCTGACGGTATTCTGTAACCAAAGTTTCCTTTTTCGTTGCATTCAGATGCTGTTTTGTCCATAAGCTGCATAAGCCCTTTTGCACCCATGCGTGAATACGCCTCGGGGTCAAAACCGCTTTCAACCTTTATCACCGAATATACAAGATACTTGTCAAGGCTATACTCCTCCGCATACCTTTCAACATAATCCTGATATTTCACGGGATAAATATTCTTCAACACAAATTCCTTGCCGTTTCCCGCAAAAAAATACAGCAGAAGTCCGACAAAAGCAATCATAAGAACAGGTCTGATACAACCTCGTTTCCTTTTCATTCCTTTTACCTCAGTCAATTCTCTTTTACTCTCTCAAAAAGTTCTTTTGCAAATTTTTTTATTCTTTTTTCGTCTCCGGTATTTTCAAAACACACATCTGCCCGCATTCGATATTCCTCGTCTGACAGTTGCTTTGACATTCTTGCAACAGCAGCATCTTTGTCAATTCCGTCCCGAAGCGTTATGCGTTTTATTCTCACATCATCCGGTGCCGTAACAGCAACCGTAAAATCACATTCAATGGGGAAATCACACTGAAACAAGAGAGGAACATCAAGTACAGCAAATTCCTCAGTGGCTTCGCCCAGCATTTTCCTCATCTGTTCAAAAATATGCTTGTGTGTAATTTCATTGAGACATCTGAGCTTTTCACTGTCTGAAAAGACTATACTGCCCATTTTTCTTCGGTCCAGTTCACCTTCCGACGTAAGGATTCCCTCGCCAAAGCTCGCAACAATCTCCTTTAGAGCAGGCTCGCCCTTTCGCACCACCTGTCTTGCTATTTTGTCACAATCAACAACCAAAGCACCGTATTTTTCTAATTCTGCACAGACAGCACTTTTTCCTGCTCCTGTACCGCCGGTAATACCAATAATTTTCATTTGTTTCATCCAATCAAAATCTATTTTGTGTCATACCATGTTTTTCCGCTGTTGCTTTCCACCTTCAAAGGCACGGAAACCGTTACAGCCTTTTCCATTTCTTCAACCAATAATTTTTCGACTGCAGCAAGCTCTTCAGGTACAGCCTCAACAATTAATTCATCGTGAACCTGAAGAATAAGCTTGGACTTGAGTCCCTCATCCTTCAGTTTCCTGTATACATTAACCATTGCGATTTTAATTATATCTGCAGCCGACCCCTGAATAGGTGCATTCATAGCAACTCTTTCACCAAAAGCCTGTGTAATTCTGTTTGCCGCCCGAAGTTCGGGAAGGTATCTGCGTCTGTTCAATATTGTCGAAACATAACCCTTTGTTCTTCCGTCACTTACGGTTTTTTCCATATATTCCTTGACCTTGGGATATGCAGCAAGATAATCCTCAATATATTGTTTCGCTTCTTTCATTGAAATCTTCAAGTCCTGAGCAAGAGAAAATTCTCCTATTCCGTATACAATTCCAAAATTAACCGCCTTTGCACCAAAGCGCATTTCGGGGGTTACTTCATCAATCGGCACTTTGAAAACCTGAGAAGCAGTCTGTGTATGAATATCAACACCTTCACGGAATGCATTTTTCATATTCTCATCATCTGCAATATGAGCAAGAACACGTAATTCAATCTGCGAATAGTCAGCATCAACAAGAATTTTTTCACCTTCTGCCACAAACATCTTCCGCATCTGGCGTCCCCGTTCTGTGCGAGTGGGAATATTTTGGAGATTGGGTTCTGTACTGCTTATTCTTCCGGTTGCAGTTACTGTCTGATTGAAATTCGAATGAATTCTTCCTGTCTCATTGTTGATTACCGGAATAAGTCCATCTACATAAGTTGACTGGAGTTTCGCAAGACCTCTGTATTCAAGAATACATTCAATAATGGGATGCGCCCCCTCAAGCTTTTTCAATACCTCCGCATTGGTGGAATAACCTGTTTTTGTTTTCTTTCCGTGAGGAAGCTGTAATCCATCAAAAAGCACTTCCCCAAGCTGTTTGGGGGAATTGATATTGAAGGTTTTTCCCGCATATTCATAAATCAAACGTTCGTACTCCGAAATACTGCTTTTCAGTTGACTCCCAAATTCCACAAGAGCATTTTTGTCCACGAAAACGCCTGTATACTGCATATCTGCCAAAACTTCAGCAAGAGGAAGCTCTACATCATAGTAAAGCCTATGCTGACCATTTTTTTCGATTTCCTCAGAAAACTGTTGTGCAAGCTTGAACAGAACAAACAGCTCCGTCGCCGTATTCGTGCTTTCCACCTCTTCTTCGTCAAAGGAAATTGAAAACTGACCATCGTCCTCCAGAGTTTGTTCTGAACCAAGCGCCATTCCAAGATGTTCGAGAGCAAGGTCATCCAGCTTATATGAGCTTCGTGTAGGGTCAAGAATATATGCAGCAATAGCAGCATCAAAGGAAAGTCCCCGATATTCAATGCCTATGCTACGAAGTCTCAAAATATCCTCTTTTGTGTCAAATCCAACTTTTCCGCATTTTTCTTCTTCAAAAAATCTTTTAAGGTCGCTCTCCTTCGGTTCCGAAACAAACCAGCTGTTTTCTCCGTCAACCGTCAAGCCTATCCCCTTGTCATAAAACCGATAATACACTTTCTCTTCTGTTTCGGACAGTTCTGAAAGCTTTGAAGATTCTGCCGGCTCACAATGACCCTCAAATTTTGTTTCTTCCATCTTCACCGATGTATTCAAATCAAGCTTCGAAAGAAATGACTTGAAATTGAGCTTCAAAAACGTCTCCGCAAGGGCTTCTCTGTCATATTCACGGACAGCACTTTTTTCCAGTTCAAAATCAAGAGGAACATTTCTGTCAATTTCCGAGAGCTTTCTGCTGAGATAAGCCTCCTCCTTGCCCTCTTCAAGCTTTTTCTTTACAGAAGGCGTAGCGTCCAGTGTATCAATATTGTCATAAATATTCTGAATGCTTTTATATTTTTCAATAAGAGAAAAGGCCGTTTTCTCACCTATGCCCTTTACGCCCGGAATATTGTCAGATGTATCGCCCATAAGACCTTTTACGTCAATAAATTCCGATGGTGTAACCAAATACTTTTCAAAAACCTCTTCCGCACCGAAAAGTGTTGTAGTGGTACTGCCCATTTTGGTAATAACAAGCTTGACCTTCACAAGCTCCGATGCGAGCTGTAGGTCATCCTTATCACCGGTGAGAATAATACACTCAACACCTTCCTTTTCACATACAGAAGACACAGTTCCTATAATATCATCTGCCTCATAGCCCGGTTTTTCAAGACACAGACAGTTCATTTTTTCCAGAACCTGCTTCATAAGAGGAATTTGAACAAGAAAATCCTCAGGAGCAGGCTTTCTCTGAGCTTTGTACAAGTCATACATTTTGTGACGGAAGGTTTTCTCTTTCACATCAAAGGCAACACAAAGATAATCCGGCATATCCTCCTCAAGATTCTTGAAAAGAATATTGAGAAAGCCGTATACCGCATTTGTCGGTGTTCCATCAGGTGCATTAAGCATACGTATACCATAATACGCACGGTTCAAAATACTGTTTCCGTCAATAATCAATAATTTTTTCACTGTTATCACATTGCCTTTCGGTTACACTATGTATGCAAAGAAGGGGCTGATGCGTTAAGTATTTTAAATGAATAAACATTCAAAATTGTAGGGGTCGTTCTTGAATGACCCCTACATTAGGAATAATTATGCATTCATTTTGTTTAACGCAACAGCCCCGTCCGGGATTTTTTATTCCTCAACTATCATATCTGCATCAACCGATGCATATTCGGTGTCCTCTTTTTTCTTTTCTTCTTTTTTGGACTTGAATGATTCCTTGA
>SVKC01000060.1 GCA_015068655.1 Oscillospiraceae bacterium | reverse complement strand
ATATAAATTCCGGAGGATTCTACAAACCAAGCGGCACACATAAAACAGTGTTATCAGGTGAAACAAAGCAAACTGTTGATATGGTTAATGGCTCGCAAATCGGATATTTTAATATTCTTGAAATAACTAACACATCCGAAGAGGGTGTAGAATTTACCGATGACGTAAATATATTAGTAGACATATTACAACCTATTGAGACAAAAGTCGTAAATGATAAATATGTTAAACTACAGAAGAAAATGGCTTTTGTTAACTATGGTGAATTAAATGCAGAAATCAACAGATTTAACGGCAACGCAGAGAACGTTATCCCAACCTGGCTTGATTATGAAAGATATTGCAAATTTGCACTTGATGGTGATAAGGCATTCACTCTTAATAAATCTATAACAGATACAGCATTTACTTGTGATTTGTATTTTAGCAATGATTATGATAAATCAACTGCTACCGTCATTATTGCATTTTATGATGGGAACAACCGTCTTGTTCAAATGAAATTGAAACCTGTTGATGTTAAAGCCGATAAGGTTGACGTCTCGATAGATTATGAAAGCAAACCATACTCGAAATATAAAATTATGGTATGGGAGGGCTTTGACAATCTGAAACCATTGATGGTAACAAATTAATTTTTGTTCTCTAACTTGATATGAATTGTTGACAAAATGGACTGGCATCTATATTATACAGTCTTTATAGTAAGGATGTCGAATGTTGTCGAAATCGAAAAAGCCTTGTCAGATTGGCAAGCCTTTGGGCGATATTGCATCTAAACCTTATATATCGCCGATTATATAAAAAACAAAAATTGTGAAGGGTAGAAATTATGAATTCTTATAAAATTAAATTTGAAGCGGCGTTGAAAAGAATACAGAAGCCTGCACGTTATGTGGGAAATGAATTCAATAGCGTGCATAAAAAGAATTTTTTGGAGCTTGTGAAGTTTGCTTTCTGTTTCCCTGATGTTTATGAGGTGGGAATGTCTCATCTGGGAATGAAAATTCTTTATCATATGATGAATGAACGTGAGGATACGGTTTGTGAAAGAGTTTTCGCACCGTGGGTGGATATGGAGGAGGAAATGCGAAAGGATGGAATTCCGCTTCTTTCTCTGGAGAGCCACGTTCCTGTGAAAGAATTTGATATTGTAGGCTTTACGCTTCAGTATGAAATGAGCTATTCAAATATTCTTAATATGCTTGACCTTGCGGAAATTCCCCTGAAATCAGCAGAAAGAAAAGAAAATGACCCATTTGTTTGTGCGGGAGGTCCCTGTGCTTACAATGGTGAGCCAATTGCGGATATTGTCGATTTCTTTATTCTCGGCGAAGGCGAAGAGGTCAACAATGAATTTCTTGACGTATACAAGGAGTGGAAGGCGGCAGGCGAAAGCAGAACAGAATATCTTGAACGTATTGCAAAAATCGAAGGAATTTATGTTCCGGCTTTTTATGACGTGGAGTATAATGCAGATAATACCGTGAAGTCGGTTACTCCCAATCGTGAAGGAGTGCCTTCAAAAATAAAAAAGCGTATTGTGAAGGAGCTTGACAATAGTTATGTCCTTGACAAAATGATTGTGCCGTTTATGGATATTGTTCACGACCGTATTACTCTTGAAATTTTCCGTGGCTGTATCCGTGGCTGCAGATTTTGTCAGGCAGGATATCTTTATCGCCCTGTTCGTGAGCATTCCGTGGACAAGCTGGTTGAAACCGCTCAGAAGCTTATTGACAATACGGGATACGAGGAAATGTCTTTGTCGTCACTTAGTACAAGTGATTTTACCTGTCTTCAGGAGCTGATTGACAGGCTGCTTCCCATTACGGTTGACAAGCGTATAAATCTTTCCCTTCCTTCTCTTCGTGTGGATAACTTTTCTATGGAGCTTATGGAAAAGGTTCAGACGGTGAAAAAGAGCGGTCTCACCTTTGCACCCGAGGCGGGAACGCAGAGACTTCGTGACGTAATAAATAAAAACGTACTTGAAGAGGATTTGCTCAGAACGGCAGGAATTGCCTTTGATGGGGGCTACAACCGCATAAAGCTTTATTTTATGATAGGGCTTCCAACAGAAACAATGGAGGATGTGGAAGGTATTGCGGAGCTTGCTGAAAAGGTAATAGGTGTATTCTATCAAATACCCAAGGAAATCAGGAAAGGACGGTCGGTTACGGTTACGGTGAGTACATCAAGTTTTGTTCCGAAGCCCTTTACGCCATTTCAGTGGGAACCTCAGGACAGAATGGAAACTCTTGTTGAAAAGCAGAATTTCCTGAAACAGCGCATAAAGTCGAGAAACATTTCTTACAACTGGCATCAAAGTCATACAAGCTTTTTGGAAGCAGTTTTTGCAAAAGGAGACAGACGACTTTCAAAGGTACTCATTGCCGCACAGAAAAAAGGTTGCCGTTTTGATGGCTGGGATGAACATTTTAGCTATGAAAAATGGCTTGAAGCCTTTGCTGATTGCGGAATAGACCCTGAGTTTTATGCATACAGACGTATTGAACACGATGAAGTTCTTCCATGGGATCACATTGATATTGGGGTTAGCAAGTCTTTCCTTGTGAAGGAACATGAGAAAGCATATGAAGAGAAAACCACACCATCGTGCAGGGAGGGCTGTGCGGGTTGCGGCGCGGCATCATTCGGAGGAGGTGTTTGCTTTGAGTAAGTGGAGACTGAAGTTCTCAAAAAAAGGAATGGGGAAATATATTTCGCATCTGGATTTGCTCAGAACCTTTACACGTGCAATACATCGTGCCAATCTTCCGGTGCGTTATAGTCAGGGCTTCAATCCTCATCAGCTTATAACATTTTCGCTGCCTTTGGCTTTGGGAGTTACTAGTGAAACGGAGTTTGTTGATATTGACTTTGAGGAAACAGCTTCCCCGAGGGAAATCGGTGAGGCGCTCAACAAAACCTTGCCGCCTGATATAAGAATTCTCAGAATATCACGCCCTGAGCTTTCGGCGAACGATATTGTTTCAGCAAGATATGAGATTGACCTTTCTACTTCGACGACCGTAGAAAAAGCGACATTAGAAGCTTTTTTTGCTCAGGAGAATATTCCTGCTTTGAAGAAAACAAAAAAAGGCGAAAAGGAAGTCAATCTGCGAGATTTTATTGTTGAATGTGAGGTTTCTGAGGTGTGCGGAAACAAGGTGAAGCTCAATATCGTCCTTTCGGCTGGAGGCTCTGCAAACATAAAGCCGGATATTGTTCTGGGAAAACTTGCGTTGTACCTTGGATTTGAAGAGTTTGAGGAAATGAATATACACAGAACAGAGATTTTTTGTAGTTCAGGAAAAGAAATTAAAAATTTTTGTTGACAAGCACAAACTTTTGTGTTACAATATTGCAGTAACCGCGCAAGAAGGGTTTTCAAAGTGCAGTTTTCTGCCACCTGAATTTGGCGAGTCTTGGGTAATAGGAGGGATTACGAAGTATGTACGCAATTATCGAAACAGGCGGAAAGCAGTACAAGGTTTCTGAAGGAGACGTTGTATTTGTTGAAAAGCTTGAAGTTGAAGAAGGCGCTGCTGTGAAAATCGACAAGGTTTTGGTTGTAGGCAACGGTGCTGATATCAAGGTTGGTGCTCCTTTTGTTGAAGGTGCATCAGTTGAAGCAAAGGCTGTGAAGAACGGTAAGGAAAAGAAGATTATCGTTTACAAGTACAAGCCCAAAAAGGGTTACCACAAAAAGCAGGGTCACAGACAGCCTTACACAAAGCTTGAAATCACAAAGATTAACGGCTAATTTATTTTTTATTTATCGAATATTAAGAGAGGTGAACATAATGGCTCATAAGAAGGGTGTCGGCAGTACAAAAAACGGCAGAGATTCTGAGGCTAAACGACTTGGTGCCAAGAAGGGTGACGGTCAGCATGTTCTCGCAGGAAACATTTTGGTTAGACAGCGTGGAACAAAAATCTATCCCGGAATCAACGTAGGCAAGGGCAGTGATGATACTTTGTTTGCATTGGTGAATGGTCAGGTTCGATATGAACGCAAGGGTAAGGACAAGAAACAGGTTTCTGTTTACGAAATTGTTCAGTAATTGCCAAAAAACAAAAACATAGGCGGTTAATCTCAGGGTTAACCGCCTTTTTTTCCCGAAAGGAGAAAATCAAATGTTTATAGATACATCGAAAATTTTTATTCAGGCAGGAAAAGGCGGCGATGGTGCAGTAACCTTTCATCGAGAAAAATATGTTGCGGCAGGCGGCCCTGATGGCGGTGACGGCGGCAACGGCGGTAATATTGTTGCTATAGCCTGCAAGGACATCAGCACACTTCTTGATTTCCGTTACAAGAAGAAATATACCGCAGAGGCGGGTGGAAACGGAAGAGGCGGAAGGTGCAGCGGAAAAAATGGTGAAGACCTTTATATAAAGGTTCCCTGTGGAACTCTTATTCGTGATACAGAGTCGGGAAAGGTTATTTGCGACCTGAAGGAAGACGGCGAAAAGTTTGTTATTGCAAAAGGCGGCAGCGGTGGCTGGGGAAACTGTCATTTTGCAACTGCCACACGTCAGACGCCGAAATTTGCAAAAGCCGGACTTCCGGGAGATGAACGTGAGGTTACGCTGGAATTGAAACTGATTGCAGATGTTGGACTTCTGGGATTTCCGAATGTTGGGAAATCTACCTTTTTGTCAATAATCAGTGAGGCTCGTCCGAAAATTGCAAATTATCATTTCACTACCCTTATACCAAACCTCGGTGTTGTGCGTGTGGGTGAGGGCAATAGTTTTGTTGTTGCGGACATTCCGGGAATTATTGAAGGCGCTCACGAAGGAGTGGGGCTTGGTCATGCATTTCTCCGGCATGTTGAAAGAACAAGAATATTACTTCATCTTGTGGATGTTTCGGGCTGTGAGGGCAGAGACCCAATTGAGGATGTTCATATTATAAATGAAGAACTTGTGAAATACAGCGAAAAGCTTGCGGACAAGCCACAGGTTATTGTTGCAAACAAAATGGATATTCCGACCTTTGATGAAAACTTTGAAAAATTCAAGGCTCAGATGGAGGATGAAGGTTATACTGTTTTTGCAATTTCAGCCGCAACACGAAAAGGTATTGATGATGTAATTAATTATACTAGCCGTATGTTGGCTGAACTCCCCGATGAGGAAGATGATGACTATGATTATCTTGACCTTGATGAAGAACGCAATAACGATACCATAGAAATTACTGTTGAGGATGGTGTATACATCGTTGAAGGTATGTATATCCGAAAGATTGTCGGTTCAACAAACTTTGATGATTATGAATCTCTTCAGTATTTTCAGCGAGCTCTCCGTAAATCGGGTGTCATAGATATGCTTGAAGAAAAGGGTATACAAGAAGGAGATACCGTTCATATGTATGGTGTTGAGTTTGATTATGTAAAATAAGTTGAGAAGTCGGGCGCTCCGACTTCTTTTGGCTTTTTAATGGGCAGCGTGAGAAAATTTCTGTAAATTCAATTTTTCTATGATAAAATATCCAAATTTTATGGGCAGGAACAGCCGCAATTCGGATTTTCTGCCTAACTGCAATATAGCACGGATTTTTTGCCATATCAAGGGCGCCCTCGTTTTGAGGGCGTTAATTTTACCCTTGAACATGGCTGAAAATTTGTGCTATCAGAGTCTGCTGTCATACATAATTGACAGTTCACCATATACCTTCCCCCAATTACGAAGCGGCATAGTCTATTTTTTGTTGCTTCGAAAGTTGCCAGATACAGTGCCTTTAAAAGTGCTGCGTCACTGGGGAATACACTTCGTTGACTGTTTAAACGACGCAATGCACTCTGTTTTCCATTTCTCTGTTACAGTCTGCACGCTATGATATTCTTTTTCCCTTCAGCCGTGATTTCTATATTTGTACGACGTGAGCGTTCAATTTGTATTTTTTCAAATATTTCTTTGTCGATAATGGGTGGGTGGTTATTCTCTGCGTGATAGCGTTGCGTACCGTCCAAGATTTCGGACAAGTAATCATTAAGGGCAAATGAATCAGCCTGATTTCAGGATTGAAATCCAACTATTGATATTCATATTTTGCTTGAAAGGAATTTCTATTTACACAAAATTCGCCGAGGTGACTAGAGTTGCACTCTTTAATTATTTTTTTTGCTGTTAGCAGTGCGTGCTTGATATAAATCATATTTAGTTGTTCTCGTAACGCCTTGGCATCGACATTCTGATCAGTCATTTTGAATATTTCAGATAACATAGCACCCTCGATTCATATTTGTCGCCATACATAATTTTTTTAATGTATACTTCTCCATCTGTGTCACTTTCTGTGACACAGACAATACCACACAAAATTTACAAAGTTCAGATAAATTTTTTATAATTCCCATTATATACCCATCTAAATACTGTTATAATTAAATTAAAACTTATAGTACGGTTATAATCCCTATTATGATGAGCCACTATCTGATGCTTAAGAGAAACCTTATTTATACGGCTATCACAAGAGCAAAGAAGAAAGTAATCCTTATAGGTGAGAAACGCGCTTTGATGGCAGGTATTCATAAAAATGACAGTTCAAAAAGAAACACGCTTCTTTCTGAGCGGATAAAGAAGTATATTGAAGTAGAAAAGGAAAATGTGTCATGAGATTTTGTGAGTGCAATTCTCGGGAATACCGTTGGAGAGATGTTGCTCTCATTAATGGAAAATACTATAAAGTAGATGAAGGGAAATGTATAAATTACAGAAAGGACTGAAATAAAATGAGTGAAAATGCTGAAAAAAAGAAACAGTAAAGAAACGAAGAAAAGCTATCAAGGAAAACATCGATATGCTCGATAGCATCGTAGCAGAGGGTGCAATCAGTAACGTAAACTTAAGACTTCTGGTTCAGGAAATTCAGATTCTGG
>SVKC01000010.1 GCA_015068655.1 Oscillospiraceae bacterium | reverse complement strand
GTATGTCAATGTTGCTCCGGCAAACAATACCATCGAAAACCTGAATAAAAATGATTATGATTTTATTGAGATGATGGAACTGATTGATACAAGTATTGAAAATACTCTCACCACCTTGTATCAGAGAATTGAACAGAATAATTATTACCGTTCAACAGAGACGGGCGTATCTTTTGCAGAGCTTGCAGATGATTTCAATTATTTGAGACAGGTTAATGTTTCATCTCTTTTCTCGAAGATTTACAAGTACCAGATTACCAAAAACAAGTCAGTTCTTATTTCGGACTACACAACAAGAATAGATAATAACAACATTTCCAATGAGAAGGATGAAAGCATAGTTGAAGATGTTGTTGACGTAATTGATGCTTATGTCAAGAAAATGAGAGAGTCTGGAAATACAAACATCAGTTATGAATATATTCTTGACAATCTTCACGAAAGAAATGTTCAGGACTATGTGGGCGACCAGACAGTAACATATGATGAATTGATTTACAGCTGGAGAGACCACAACGAAAGCAAAGAACACGCAATTATTGACTCTGCATATTGCAACTATATTCTTGATACGTTCACAAATTGTACGGGCAATTGCGGAGGTGTATGTCAGGGCTCTGATTTGACTTGTACAGAGCTTTGCGATTCGGAATATGCTGTTGTAAGAGAAGATGTGGAGAAAGAAATTGATATTTTACTCGAAAAACTGACTTCGCTTTACGATGCTACAATGAAAACCAATGATGAATACAACAAATATCTTGGTGCAAGCTATATTTCAGTATTGTCATCCGCATCTGTAAGAGAAAGCGTTAATGTTACCCTTTACACAGCAATTGCATTTTTCTTCCTGATGGTTCTTTGCTGTGGCGGTGCAATAATTCTGGGAAGAACAGGGGATATAATAAATTACATTTTCTACACAGACCACCTTACTGAATTCAGCAACAGAGCATATCTTGACAAATACCTGAAAGCCAAGGACAAAAAGCTTCTTGATGACGGTGTAGTGTACTGTATGGTTGATATATCAAATCTCGCACACATCAACACAGAGTATTCAAGGTCCGCGGGTGATGATATTATCAAGATGTTCACTCATTACATAAAAGAAACTTTCGGAAAGGCAAAGTCTGAATATATTTACAACGGAAACGGCAGTTTTGTTATGTTGACAGAAGAATCTGATTATATTACGGTTGAAGACATAATGAGACTATTCAGGCTCAGGCTTGATGAAAGAGAAGAACACAAAGACATTGTGATTGAGTATAGGATTGGTATTGCTGAGACATTCAAAGAGAACAAAACGGCAAGAAAATTGCTTTCGGAAGCAATCGCAAGCAAAAAGAATTATACTTCGGATTTGAGAGAAAATAGTTCGTTGTAAATGTTTGTGACAAGAGAAAGGAGGGCAGGTGTGTGGAGAATAAAATTCTTGACAAAGCAAAAGTATTTTATTTTTTGATTGTAGCTGTAATGATGTATTATTTTCTCAACGAATACATCGATGTAGGTTTGCACGTCACATACCGCCACGCATTTGCCCTTGTTCTCTTCGGTAGCGCAACTGTTTTGTTTTTATACAGACCCAATATTGCAAGAGGCCTTACAGCCTTTAAAGACGCATGTATTTACAGTATTCCCCTGCTTGTTACTACGGTAGTTTCGCTATTCATATGGTTTGTGGGAACGGTAGATGTCGGAGTTATTTCCAGAGGTCTTTCGAGCTCGTTTATATATGCCAATATGCTTTCATTTGCTTTAGGAGCAGGGGCTCTCCTATACATTTTCGGAAGAAAAGGTATATATTATAACCTTGTAGCCATTTTGATTTCAAATATCCTGATGATAGTGACGATTATTGCAGAGAATGGGCTGGCAAACTACTTTTCTGAATTTATAACGCTTGTTGTCACTTTTGCAGGAGAAACGGGAGATATTATTGTTCAAGCTGAAATCCATGAGCTTGCCTTCTGTCTGGGGGCATATTTGATTTATATGCTTTATAAGCCAAAGCTGAATATTGTGTACTTTATATTGATGTTTTTGAGCCTTTTCTGTTTTCTGTCAGCATTCAAAAGAATTGCGATAATTGCTATTGCAATTGCCCTTGTTTTGGGGTATCTTTTGAAATTTATTGCGAGATACAACAAAAAAACAGCAAGCAGACTTGTTACCTTCTTTTCAATTGTAGTAATTATTCTGCTGATTGGCTATGTTGCTCTTATAAAGATGGATGCTTTTGAGCTTCTTGAAAAAGCGGGTATAAACACAAGCGGTCGTGTGGAAATTTATGATGCAGTAGACAAGTTTTATGAGTTCAGCCCCGGCTTTCTGGGCAACGGAATTGGCTTTTTGACATATCAGCTTAATACCTTTATGAAGGTTGGAGTTGCATCTGTTCATAACGATTTTCTCCAGCATTTTATTGATTTGGGATTTTGGGGCTATATTATATGGCTTGTATCAATGACTTTGGTCAGAGTATGGTATTTTGGAAGAAAAGGTAATGTGGAAAATGCTATAATTACATTTATGCTTACCGTTTATCTCATAATTGTATCAACCACGGACAACACCATGAACTATCCGCTCCTGACGGGAGTTCTTGCAATACTGATGATGGGCAATACATTTGAAGAAAATGTACGCAACACCGAATATAAAATGTTTGGCTGTATTTCTGAGGCTAATCAAGAAGAGGAAAGTGATTTATTGTTATGAAAATTTTGATGGTAAATAAGTTCCTGTATCCACGCGGAGGAAGCGAAAGTTATATGCTCTATCTTGCGGAGCATCTCAAAAAGATTGGCCACGAAGTTGAGTTCTTTGGTATGTATGATGAAAAGAATACAGTAGGAAATTCACCGGGTTTGTATACACAAAATATGGACTTCCACTCAAAAGGTCTTGCAAGGTTTTTATATCCGTTTAAAATAGTTTATTCCTTTGAAGCAAAAAAGAAAATTATGCAGGTAATAGACGCTTTCAAGCCGGATATAGTTCATATGAACAACATAAACTTCCAGCTTACGCCGTCCATAATTTATGGCATAAAGAAAAAAGGAATTCCTCTTGTTCAGACCGTCCATGACTATCAGATGATTTGCCCTAATCATCTTCTGTATAATTTTGAGAAAAATACACCCTGCGAAAAGTGTGTCAGAGGCTCGCATATGAATTGCATAAAAAACAAGTGTATTCACGGTTCAGGGGTTAAGAGCATTATAGGCGTTATAGAGGCAAAGTTTTATTCGTGGCTCAAAACCTACAAAAAGGTTGATTTGTTTGTTTGTCCGAGCAATTTCCTTGAAAACAAGCTTTTGTCGGCAAAGGAATATTACAAAGGCAAAACCAAAACAATACATAATTTTATTGACAAAGAAAAGTTTGCAGGAAACAGCCGAAAGGAAGAGCCCTATATTGTGTATGTAGGAAGACTTTCCAAGGAAAAAGGCATTGAGAATATTGCAGGTGCGGCAAAACTTCTTCCGGAATATAATTTTGTAGTAGCAGGAAGCGGTCCGGATGAAGGGCTGCTGAAAGATATTCAAAATATCAAGCTGGCAGGATTTCTTACCGGAGACGAGCTGACAAAGCTTGTGGGCAATGCAAAAGTTCTTCTTTTGCCTTCTGTGTGTTATGAAAACTGCCCTCTTTCCATACTTGAAGCACACTGTATGGGTGTTCCGGTTGTTACCATGAACAGCGGAGGTATGGCAGAACTCGTAAAAGACGGAGTCACAGGAACTCTTGTAAAGGAGCCTACTCCTGATGGTATTGCACAAAAATTGAGGGAAACAATTGAAAATGAGGATTATTATAATACACTCAAAGAAAATTGCAAAAAGGAAAAGGATAACATTTTGAGTGTAGAAACATATACTGATATTTTGATGAAAGAATACGAAAAATTAGCCAAGAGGTGAGATGTGTGTCACAGCCCAAAGTAAGCATTATCGTTCCCGTATATAATGCGGAGAAATATCTTGAAAGAGGTATAAACTCTTTAAAAAACCAGACCCTTGAAGACATTGAGATAATCCTTGTGGATGATTCATCAACAGACTCATCCCTTGAAATATGCAACAAACTGGCGCTGGTCGACTCTCGCATAAAGGTTATTCACAAGGTGAACGAGGGAGCGGGTTATGCACGAAATGCGGCACTTGAAGTCGTAACGGGTGAATATATCGGTTTTTTGGATTCGGACGATTTTGTAGAAAAAAATATGTTTGAAACCCTATACGAGACGGCAAAGAAATATGGTTCTGACCTTGTGATGTCAGGAGTTCTGTTTGTAGACGGAAATATGTTCAGCCATGAGGGAGAATGCGACCGAAAAACTTATTTTGACAAGGATACCCATTTTGATAATGAAGAAAGCCTGAAAAAACTTCGGATGGGTATTGTGGGAGCAACGCCGGATGATTGCGATGACAGCAAATATGGAATGAGTATCTGGAAGAATCTGTTTAAAACGGAAATAATAAAGAAAAATAAAATTTCTTTCCAATCTGAACGCGAGATACTTTCAGAGGATGCACTCTTTATGATAGATTACATATCGTGCATAAGTAAGGCGACAGGAATCAATGAAGCATTTTATAATTACTGCAGAAATGAGGATTCAATTTCAAAATCATACAAGAAAGACAGATTTGAAAAAAGTCTTATTTTTGTAGGTGAGGTTGAAAAAAGATTTAAAAAGGATATAAAAAATGAAGAATATCAGATTTATATTGAAAGATTCTGGCAGGCAATGTGCAGAGTGGTGTGCTCTCAAGAGATAATGTATGCCAAAGATAACAATATAAAATATAGTGACTTAAAGCAAAGATTGAAGGCGGTGTGCACCCACAGCGTGTCAGTCAAAACCCTGAAATCATATCCCATAAGCAAGCTGCCGTTCAAGCAAAGGGTGTTTGCGTACGGGATGAAATATAGATTGTACTTTCTGTTGAAAGTACTTGTAGGATTAAGAGCCAAATAGGTGAAGGATATGTTTTTTTCTGTAATAGTACCTGTATACAAGGTTGAGAAATATTTGCCCAATTGCATAGAGAGTGTTTTGAATCAGACATTTTCTGATTTTGAGCTTATTTTGGTTGATGACGGTTCTCCTGACAGGTGTCCTGAAATTTGTGAAAATTACAAAGAAAAGGATGAACGCATAAAGGTAGTTCACAAATCAAACGGCGGCCTTGCAAGTGCTCGCAGAGCAGGAATAAGGGAAGCTGTGGGCGAATATGTGTTTAACCTTGATTCGGACGATCTAATCGAAAATGACACTCTGGAATGTGCACACAAGATAATAAAGGATACAAGCTGCGAAATTGTATCTTTCTCATACAGATGGGTCAAAAATGGGCATACAGTCAGTGTTACAACTGACGGACTTGATGAAGGACTTTATGCCGGAAAGGATATTGAAAACTATATTTATCCCAGACTTTTGATGGATAAAAATATGAATCATATTTCATATTATTTGTCCGGAAAGGCAGTAAAAAGAGAACTGCTGACCCCACATCAATTGGGAGTAAGTGAAAAAATATCCTTGGGCGAAGATTTATGCTGCGTTGTTCCTTGTTACCTAAGCGCCAAAAGCGTTTACATAAGCAAAAAAGAGGCATATTTATACACTGTGAGAGATGATTCCTTGTCAAAGGAGTTTAACGCAAAGCAGATTTTTCTTATAGAAGATGTTATCAATGAAATAAGGAAAACAGATATGAAAAATTTGATTGATTTCGATGAACAGCTTTGCCGTTATTCCTGCTTTATGTGCTTTGCAATACTAGCATCGGCAGCGGAAGGAAATCACTTCAAAAGTATAAGAACAATTAAGGAAAATATTGAAAAGTCGATACACAGCAAAAGAATTTCGTGCGCAGAGTTCGAAAACATTTCTTTGAAAAGCAGAATAACAATATTCCTTATGAAGAAGAAATGTTACAAAGTCGCATTTTATTTCCTTAATTTATGCAAAAACATCAAAAGAGTTCTGAAGAAAGGGTGAAATATCTTATGAAGCCTGATATATCGGTAATTATGAGTGTGTATAACGGCGAAACATATATTGAAGAAGCAATAGAAAGTGTTATAAAACAGACTTTTACCAATTGGGAGCTGATTGTTATAAACGATTGTTCAACAGATTCCACAGCTGAAATACTTGACAGGATTTCCCTGAGGGATGAAAGAATAAAGGTTCATACAAATGAAGTTAATTTGAGGCTTCCTGCATCACTCAACAAGGCTATTTCTTTTTCTTGCGGGAAATATATAGCAAGAATGGATGCTGATGACATCTGTCTTCCCGATAGATTTGAAAAACAATATAAGTTTATGGAAGAAAACAGTGATGTTGCATTATCTTCTTGCAGATTTATGACCGTGAAAAATGGTGTATATATGTCAGGCGGGGCAGGAGGACGTTGTGACAATCAAGCGTTGCGTGCAATGCTTCTTGTGGCAAACCCAATACTTCATCCCGGTGTTATTGCAAAGAGTGAGGTAATGAAAAAGTTTAATTATGACACCGGACTTACATGTACCGAAGACCTTGAGTTGTGGACGAGAATGATGATGGGAGAGCAGAAAATAGAGATTCTTCCTGAATGTCTCTTGATATATCGACTTCACGACAAGCAAATTACAAGCACAACTCTTGAAAGACAACATTCCGAAGTGCTGAAAATACAGCAGAAATATTATGGGACCCTTCTTCAGAAATTGGATGAAAAAATGCAGGAGTTTTATATCAGCGGAATCTATTTCAAAGAAAATGCTGATATAGACAAGTTCCTTGAATATGCAAAATGGTTGAAGCGTGTGAGCGGCAAAAATTTTGATAAGAAAACAATAAGCTATGCACTTCTGGAAATTTTGGCTGAATACAAAAGATGCGGTGTGTCAAAAACCGATGTTGTGAAAGCGATGCTCAGTTTTAATCCATTCTTTTTGATGAAAGAAATTACCCGAAGAAAACAAACGGCGAAAAAAGACATTGCAAAGTGTATGAAAGTAGCGTCGGATTTGGGTCTCAAGCAGACATCAGGAACGAGGGAGTTTCCTATTTTTGAAAAATAGATGGCAGGAGTCTGAAAAATGAAATTTTTTGAATACCCTTATGTAATTATAACTATTCTTGTAATGTTTTTCCTTATAATGGGCCTTGTAGGATTGTTCTTTACGATGAAATCTGTGAAAACAGCAAAAGGAACAGCTGAGAAAGGCTTTTGCGGTATAGGGAAAATAGAAAATGACTTTGAAAAAGCAGGAGCTTCCAGAAAAAACCGTTCAATTATATATGTTTCAATATCTCTTGATGGTATGAAAAGACTGTATTCGGCATCAAAGGCTGTCAGAATGTATGAACAAATAAAAAAAATTTTGTTCAGCTATCTGTGTCTCGATGCAGGGGGCGAGATTTCTCTTTACGGCGAAGCGAATTTTGTTGCAATCAACAATCTGGAAGCAGATGAACTGGAACGATGCCTCAACAGTTGCTTTGAAGAAATCAATGAAGCATTGGTGAAATATGGTGTGGTGAATGTTGTTCGTACAAATTTCGGTTATCATATGACCAGCGCAACAGATGTTTCCTTTGATACAGCCCTTGCAAGAGCAAAACAGGCGTGCAGTATAGCAGAAGACAAGGATGTTTTGTACTGCCGATGGGATAGCTCAAACGGGAAAGAATTTGAAAGAAAAATCAAAATCGAAAACAATATCCGGAATGAAATTGACAACAACAGATTTTTCCTTGAGTATCAACCTATTCTGGATGCAAAAACAAACAAGATTATGGGCGCAGAGGTGCTGTCTCGACTTAATTCTCCAACCGAGGGGGTTTTGACGCCATACTTTTTCCTTTCGGCAGTGAACAATGTAGGATTAAACGAGAAATTTGATTATTATATCTTTGAAAAAAATTGCAAATGGATTTCAAACGACAAAGAAAATCGAGTTAAATATGTGTACACAATCAATTTTTCCCGATATACTCTTTGTGACCGGAATCTGGCAGATAATATAATAAATATTATAGAAAAATATGACATTGATTATTCGTGTATTGCAGTTGAAATCCTTGAGGACAAGAGTCTGAATGAAGATGAAAAAGTTGTAATGGTATCAAATTTGACTCGTTTAAAAGAAAAGGGAATCTTGATTCTTTTGGATGACTTCGGCAAAGGCTATACCAGTTTTGGAGATTTGACGGATTTTGATATAAGCATTGTGAAAATTGATAAAGCAATAACACAAAATGCAATTAACCAAACGGGATTTTTGATTTTGAAAAATATTATCCGAACCGCACATGACTTAGGGTTCAAGACCTTATGTGAGGGGATAGAAACAGAAGAACACAAAAACACGGTTGTGGAAGCAGGTTGTGATATGCTTCAAGGATATTATTTTTATCGTCCAATGCCTGTTGCAAAGCTTGAAACATTATTTGAGAAACAGTAAGGTGGTTTTTTATGTTATCAGTAATCATTCCTGCCTATAATGAAGAGAAGTGTATAAGACGTGCATATATCGCTATACACTCTTTGCTTGCAGAAAATAATATTGACAGTGAGTTTATTTTTGTAAATGATGGCTCACAGGATCAGACTTACAAAATGATAACCGAACTTTCCGGAGAGAAAGAAAATATAATTGGACTGAACTTTTCAAGAAATTTTGGAAAAGAATCAGCTATATCTGCGGGTTTAGCCGCAGCAAACGGTGATTGTGCTGTTGTTATTGACTGTGACCTTCAGCATCCGCCCGAAAAGATAGTTGAGATGTATCGCTTGTGGGAACAGGGATATGAGATTGTTGAAGGAATAAAAAAAGAGCGCGGACAGGAAAAAAAAATGCACAGCATTGGCGCAAAGATTTTTTATTCGGTTATCAGTCGTATGGCGGGTTTCGATATGGCAAATTCGTCGGATTTCAAGCTTTTGGACAGAAAAGTTGTTGATGTGATTAACAATATGCCGGAAAGAGGTTTTTTCAGGGCAATCTCTTATTGGGTAGGATACAAGAAAGCAACAGTTGAATATGATGTCAATATGCGCGTAGATGGCGAATCCAAATGGTCAACCCGGGGACTTGTGAAGTATGCAATTTCAAACATTTCATCATATTCTACCGCTCCAATGCAGATTGTAACAGCTTTAGGTTTTGTGATGCTTGTTATATCGGTTATATTCAGTGTTTGGGCGCTTATTGACAAAATAATCGGACGAGCTCTTGAAGGCATGACAACGGTAATAATTATAACTATCTTTATAGGGAGTATAATTATGATAAGCCTTGGAATAATTGGATACTATATTGCGCGTATTTATGAAGAAATTAAAGGCAGACCAAAGTACATAATTTCTTCGACCGTAAAGAGTGCAAAGAAAAATTTTATAGCAGTTGAACAATATAAATAATATTGTAAGGGGGGTGTACAGAAAATGGAAAAGGTAATAATGTTTATAGCAATATTTGCATTTTTTGTGCAATCTGCTTTTGTTGTTGTATTACTGTTTCGAATCAGGAGTATGAAAAAACGTAATGCAGCTGTTGAGAAAATTGATTCTAACAAGAAAAATGATATTACAACAGAAGAAGAAAAGAAAATTACAGACAGTATTTTGGAAGGAATAAAAAACGATGAGTTCAAGATGTATCTTCAGTTTGTTGTTGACAACAAGACCAAAAATATTATTTCCGCAGAAGCTCTTTCCAGATGGGAAAATCCGCAAAAAGGGATTATAGGACCGGGGAATTATATTGGTTATATGGAAACGGCAGGACTAATCAGTAGGCATGATTTTTATATGTTTGAGTGTGCTTGCCGTCAGCTTGAAAAATGGAGAGATACAGAATACAAGGATATTTCAATATCATGTAATTTTACAAGGATAACACTTTCTGAAGAAGATTGTATTGACAAGCTTAAAATGATTCTACAAGCCTATGATTTTGACAAATCAAAGCTGGCAATAGAAATAACAGAAGATGCCATAGAAAAAGACAGAGAAACGGCAAAAAGAAACGTCAGACTATGTAAAGACCTTTGCTTTAAGATTTACCTTGATGATTTAGGCAGTGGATATACTTCTCTTGCAAATCTTTGCGATTATTCCATTGATGTTGTAAAAATTGACCGTGATATTTTGTTAAAAACAAGCACGAAGCGCGGCAAGGATTTGTTTGCGGGTATCATTGCGCTCGCTCATAACCTCAATATATCGGTAATCTGTGAAGGTGTTGAAACGGAAGATCAAAATACACTTGTGTCGCAGTCTGCCTGTGATTATATTCAGGGGTGGTATTATTCGAAACCGATTCCCCTTGAAGAGTGTGAAGCCTTCATAGAAAAATATTTCAAACAAAATAGTTGATATTATGTACCAGAAGGGCAATGCGATTGCATTGCCCTTCTGGTTTTTTTCTTTTATAACCGTTTATGCAGACAAAAAAAGAAAGCACAATTTTAAAAAAATTGTGCTTTCTCTGGCGGAGAAGGAGAGATTTGAACTCTCGCGCCGCTTTCACGACCTACACCCTTAGCAGGGGCGCCTCTTCGGCCTCTTGAGTACTTCTCCGAATTTAAAACATACAAATATAAAAATGGCGGAGAGGCAGAGATTCGAACTCTGGGTGCTTTCGCATCACTAGTTTTCAAGACTAGCTCCTTAAACCACTCGGACACCTCTCCGTAAGTATCGCTTTCTCAAACGACTTTGATATTGTAGCATATCTTTTTCTAAATGTCAAGTACTAATTCAAAAAAATTTTAAAAAATTTTTGATAAATTTTTTTGTAAAATTTCTATCAAAGTTGTGTTTTCAAATCTTGACAGACACAGAATAATGTGGTATTCTAATACTAATAATAGATGTAATATGTGTTGTTGTGCGGGTATTTGGCATAATAACAAAAAAAAGGAGGACATTTATATGAAGAAAACTTTAGTGGCATTGTTGCTCGTTTCAACTCTTTTGATGAGTTGTTTCTGCAATGTTAGTGCGACAACAAAAGATGAGTTTTTGGTAATTTGCCAGTCTCTTGAAAGAGATGTTGTTGTGGCAACAGACATTGCCGGCAAGCTTACAGTAGGCGGTACATACGCTGACTTGGTTAGAGGAAGAAAAGATGCAGAAGCAACCTTTATGGCTGAAATTGATATGGCGGATGTAAAAAAGGTTGTTGAGAAGGTTGTTAAGAATGCGGAAACAGCTCTTACAGATGCTGATGAGTTGGCAGCTTTTATGGCATTGCCGGTAGAAGGCTCATTCACTTTTTCAGCTGAGTGGACAGGTGTAACACCTCCTGCCGATATTGAAACAGGTGCGCTCAAAGGCTTTAAGTTTGATGATTCTGCTACTTCTGATGTTTTTGAAGAAGGTCCAACAAGAATCTTGGAAAGAGAAAACCTTGTTTCTGCAGTTATTGATATTAAAGAGGATGTAACTGTTGCTGATATTTTGAACCTTCCTGCAAAGATTACTCTTGAAATCGGCGGATTCTCAATTGTAAGTGATGGTGAAATGAAGGGACAAATAAGCGGTTTTACAAAGATTAAGAATGGTCTTACAGAATCATACGATGTTACATATAAGTTCATAGACGAATCAAATACTGAGGATACTTCAAAAATTAAACCTGTTGAGATTGACCTTAGAACAGGCTCAGGTACTGGTGCCGGCGGTTCATCAACCACATCATTTGTTACAATTACATATGATATGGGTGACGGAACAATCCACAAGAAAGATTCTGTTGTTGAAGGAAAGAAGATTGAGCTTACTGAGGTTCCTGAAAAGGAAGGCTATGCATTTGCAGGTTGGTATTCGGATGCTGAACTGACAAACAAGATTACATCAATTGTTGCTGACAAGAATATAACAGTTTATGCAGCTTGGACAGAAGCAGGAACTCCAGGCGGTGAAATAGCTCATCCGGTTCCCGGTCAGCTCAATGGTGATGAACACTTTGCATATCTCCAGGGTTATCCCGATGGAACAATTCGTCCTCTTGACAATATCTCACGTGCTGAGGTTGCGACAATCTTCTTCAGACTTCTCAAGGCTGAAGTTAGACAGGAAAACATGACAACTGCGAATGAGTTTGAGGATGTAAGTGAGGATGCTTGGTACAACACAGCTGTTTCAACAATGGCTAAAATGGGTATCATAAACGGACGTTCTGAGAGCACATTTGCTCCCGAAGAAAATATTACACGTGCTGAATTTGCTGCAATTTGTGCAAGATTTGATGAAGCAAATGAAAAGGCAGAAAATATCTTTACTGATATTGATGGCCACTGGGCTACAGATTATATTCTTGAAGCAGTGGCGTATAACTGGATTAATGGTTATGAAGATAATACTTTCCGTCCTGATAACTTCATTACTCGTGCAGAAACAGCAACTCTCGTAAACAGAGTACTTGTTCGTATTCCCGAAGACACATCTTGTCTCCTCGAAAATATGAAAGTATGGCCTGACAATACTGTAGATGCTTGGTATTACATAGCAATTCAGGAAGCTACAAACAGCCATACATACGGACGTATTGATGCTGTAAATGAAAAGTGGAGTGAACTTGCAGAAAATACTGACTGGACAGTTTATGAACAGTAATTTTTAGGAAGTTTAGCAGAGAGCCTCTCGTTTAGAGGGGCTCTTTCATTTGAAAAATATATTTCAAGGGGACAGAGCGATGATTTATGATTTGATAGGGAACAAGAACTTATATACACAGCTTGGAGAAAAGTTTGTCAAAGCCTTTGAATTTATTGAGAAATCGGTCGAAAATGGAATTGAAACGGGAAAGCATTTTATTGATGGCGATGATGTTTATGCAAATGTTAGTGCTTATGAAACAAAATGCGAAGGCGTTTTTGAGGCTCACAAGAAATATATTGACCTTCAGTTTGTTCTTGAAGGTCACGAGCAGATTTTCTGGAAGAACATAAACGACTGCAAGATTACAAAAGAGTATGACGCAGAACGTGATTGTATGCTTCTTAATACGGACGAGCCTGTTGTTCTTGATATGCCTGCCGGCACTTTTGCTATTCTTTATCCTGATGATGTTCATGCTCCGGGAAGAGCTTACAAGGAAGTTTCGTCGGTTAAAAAAATTGTTGTAAAGATAAAAGTAGATTAATATTTTAATATACTTTGAAAAAACATTATTATTTTAATGTTTTGCGGTACGGGGGGAATTATGAAAAAGTTTTTGTCATTTGGAATTTTGTTTATTTTGTTGTTTTCGTTGACCTGTAGTGCGGTGTGGATATATCCTCCGCAGCAGGATTTAGGGTATACAGCACCTGAAATTACGGAGAGAATTAATATTGTTTTTGATAATTCAGGACATGATGAGGTAAAAAGCATATTGATTGAATCAATTATTGCTGCAAGTATTGCGGAGCATTCGGAAATTTGGCTTTATCCCATTGCGGGAAGCAATGAGCCTATTCGTATTGAAACAAATCAAAAGTTTTTGGAAGAGAATTTTACAAAATATACAAAATCCAGCAATGAATTCAAAGCTGAGAATATTATTGACAAAGCTTTGAATGATTTGAAATTATCACCACATCAAACCAAACGTTTGGTTCTTTATGCTGATACTGAAACTGCGCAACATAGAAGTGAATACGATATACATTATTGGTCAGAGAATTATCTTGCAGACAATCCGGAAATACTTTTTTTAACTGCATATTCTTTCGGTGCAGTGATGGATAGAGATGTATTTTGGGGAGAGGAAAAAGCGGCAAATTTTGAGGAGTTCAGTGGCTCGTTCCGTGAGTTTATTTTGATGAAAAACGGATATTCTCCCTGTGAATTCACTTATGAAAAAGAATACGGAGTAATTCACCTCGCAAAGGAGAAGGTCAACAAGAATATTTTTGTGGTTGCAGATAATGCCGGTCATACGACATACCGCGATACTACCGATGATGTCGATTTGTATCTCAGTGGATGTGCTATGGGAGATGAAAACTACAATAATTATTTGACAAAATCAAAGGTGAAGGGTGTTGCTTTGAGCTATAATCACATTGTTGCAGAAGGGGAAAGAGATGATTCAACTTTTGCAGCAGCTGTGTATACATTGGATGGAGTTTCTGTTGATCCGCAGAAGGAGGGAGTATGTATTCCACTTCTTAATGCAGAAAACGTTGAAGTTTACCACAAGGAAACACCCGGTTCAGGGTTATGTTCGGAGAAAACTTCTTATGATAGTGGATATGACAAAAAAATTGTAAACTATTTTGCTCCAGAGGAAGATGAATTTGAACAGATAGAAATGCCTATCAGCATTGAAAAGGCGATTCCAAAGAAAAGAACATCAATTATATCAATAATAGTTTCATTGATAACAGGCTTAGTTTCATTGGCTTTTGGGCTTTTGAATTTCTTGATATTTGTATTTGTTGTTTTGCTCATAGCTTATCCGAGATTCAGAAGTAATGTCAAACTGAAAATCCATGAGTCAAAGCTTGGACCTTTATACGATAAAGTCGAAAGTTACATAAAAAGATTGTGGAATGAACTGTTTGGCGGTGCGAAAAAGGTAAAAGGAATTTCCACCATTAAGGGAAAATATGTTTTTGTATCAAAGAAGACCGAGGATATGGAATCGGGAAACAGTCGTGCTTCTCTTGTTGTCAGAGAACTAAATTCACGAGGTATTCGGTGCTGGCTTTCCGAGGACGGGATTGATGGTGGTGAGGATCACAATAGTGTAATTCCGCAGGCGATTAAGGAATGTGCTATTGTTCTGGTATTTGTTTCTACCCGTTCTGTTATGTCACTTGAAGTTATAACTGAAGTTGAAGAGGCAAAAACATGCAGAAAGATGGTTATACCAGTTCAAATTGAAGATTTTGATTTATTCAAAGATTATTCAAACTGGAGATTTATGCTAAAACCATATAAGAAGCTGAATTTGTTTAGTTCAAAGCCTGAAGCAATTAAGGAAATTGTTGACCAAATTCAGAAAAAATTCAACGAAGCATAAGTTGAAATATATATTATCAAAAAGAGTGGGCTGTTTAAAAACATCGTTTTTAAACAGCCCTGAATTTTATTTTATGATTAATTCCCTTTTGACTCGCAGTATACACAACGATATTCACGTTCTGTTTTGTCAGTAAGATGGAATATATGTGGCAGTTCCTGTTCAGTGGTAGTAATACATCTTGGGTTCTTGCAGAAAATTACATTGGTGAGTTTCTCGGGAAGACTCATTTTTTTCTTTTCAACAAGCTTTTCATCCTTTATAATGTCAACGGTTGCATCGGGAGAAACGTAGCCCAGAATGTCCATATTAAGCTCAATGAGAGCGTCTATTTTAATAATATCCTTTTTGCCCATTTTTGAGCTGCTTGCGTTTTTTATGATTGCAACAGGACAATCAAGCAGGTCAAGGCGGAGGAGGTTGTAAATTTCCATACCCTTTCCGGCTTTAATGTGGTCAATAACATAACCATTTTTGATTGAATCAATGTTCATTTAGTCCACCTCCAGAAGCTTCAGAATAAGTGCCATTCTCATATATTTTCCGTTGAGTACTTGCTTGAAGTAGCAGGCTCTCGGGTCATCATCAACCTTTACACTGATTTCATTAACGCGAGGAAGAGGATGCATAACAGAAAGGTTTGCTTTTGCTGTAGTGAGCTTTTCGGGAGTAAGAATATAACTGTCTTTCAGGCGGAGATAGTCTTCTTCGTTGAAAAATCTTTCTCTCTGTACTCTTGTCATATAAAGAATATCCAGCTCAGGCATATATTCTGCAAGATCTGTTGTTTCAATACATTCAGCACCGGCTTCTTTTATGATTTTCTTCACATAGCTTGGAATCATCAGCTCTTTTGGAGAAATGAGAACAAACTTTATGCCGGAATACCTTGTCATTGCAGAGATAAGTGAATGAACTGTTCTGCCAAACTTCAAGTCGCCGCAAAGACCGATTGTGAGATTGTCAAATCTGCCTTTTTCACGATGTATTGTGAGCAAATCCGCAAGCGTCTGTGTTGGATGATTATGTCCGCCGTCACCTGCGTTGATTACAGGAATTGATGCATTCATTGCGGCAACTAATGGAGCACCTTCTTTCGGGTGCCTCATTGCGATAATATCTGCATAGCAGGACACTGTTTTTGCTGTATCTGCAACACTTTCACCCTTTGCTGCAGAGCTTGAGCCTGCAGCAGACATAGAAAGCACGTGTCCGCCAAGCTCATACATTGCTGCTTCAAAGCTCAAACGTGTTCTTGTTGATGGCTCAAAAAAGAGTGTAGCAAGCTTCTTCCTGTCGCATTTGTGAGCATACTTATCGGGGTTTTCGATAATATCCTCAGCAACAGCAACAAGCTCGTTCAGCTCTGTTGTTGAAAGGTCTTTTATATCAATAACACTTCTCATAGTTGGTTAATCCTTTCTTTTAAATTTTGGAATAGCCTGAGAAAGTTTTATGCATTTATCCAGCTTTCGTCGGATGGGTTATTTCGGAACGCAATAAGTCTTTCGATATCTTCAGGCTTGATGTAACCTTCTTGTGCCGCTACCTCGGCGATAACATCAAAGTTTGTGAGGCTGATATTTTTCACATCTGCTGCAGCAAGACGGTCAAGACCTTTTTGCATACCATATGTGAATATTGAAACAATACCAAGAACCTCAGCACCGGCTTCACGGAGGATATTTACAACCTCAATAACGCTTCCGCCTGTTGAAATAAGGTCTTCAACAACAACAACCTTCTGACCTTTTTCGAGACGACCTTCAATCTGATTCTGTCTGCCGTGGTCCTTTGCACCGCTTCTTACGTAACCCATAGGGAGCCCGAGAAGGTGAGCTGTAATAGCTGCATGAGCAATGCCGGCGGTTGAAGTACCCATAAGAACTTCTGCATCAGGATAGTTTTCCTTGATGAGAGTTGCGAGACCGTTTTCAACGTCGCATCTCACGTCAATATCACTGAGTGTAAGGCGGTTGTCGCAGTAAACAGGACTTTTGATACCGCTTGCCCATGTGAAGGGTTCTTCGGGTCTGAAAAAAACAGCTTTGATTTTAAGTAAGTCTTTTGCAATTAATTCTTTCATTATTGTATCTCCTTTTCTTTATTATCCTACGAATTCGTCTACACATCTTTTGTATGCGGCAACGGGGTCACTTGCTGCTGTAATGGGTCTACCCACAACAATATAGTCAGAGCCAATTGCTTTTGCATCAGCAGGTGTCATAACACGAACCTGATCGCCCTTGTCTCCGTCAGCAAAACGAACACCCGGGGTAACTGTCACAAAATCTTTGCCGCAAGTGTTGTGAACTTTTTCAGCCTCCAAGGGTGAGCAAACAACACCGTCAAGTCCTGCTTTTTTTGCGTTGCTTGCGTAATGCATAACAACCTTGTCGATTGGTTCATTGATAAGAAGGTCTTCCTTCATTTTTTCTTCACTTGTAGAGGTGAGTTGGGTTACAGCAATGAGAATCGGACGTGTTCCGTCGGGTCTCGTAAGTCCCTCCAAGGCAGCTTCCATCATTGCAACAGTACCTGATGCATGAAGGTTTGTCATATCAACATCAAGACGGCTGAGAACAGCCATAGATTTTTTTACTGTATTTGGAATATCATGAAGCTTCAGGTCAAGAAAAATTTTGTGACCACGTTTCTTGATTTCACGAACAATTTCGGGACCTTCTGCATAGAACAGTTCCATACCGATTTTCACAAAAGGCTTTACGTCTGTGAATTTGTCCAAAAAGTCAAATACCTCTTTTTTTCCTGCAAAGTCGCAGGCAACAATAACATCTTTTCCCATTAATGGGCACCTCCTATAATATCATTTAAATCGTTAATTCCGTATTTTTCCATAACAGCCGGAAGGTTTTCGATAATTTCTTTGCAAGCAAAGGGATTGACAAGATTTGCGGCACCAACCTGAACGGCTGTTGCACCTGCAAGCATCATTTCGATTACGTCTTCTGCAGTTGAAACACCGCCCATACCAATAACAGGAATGTTCACCGCATCATAAACCTGATACACCATACGAACAGCCACAGGGAAAATTGCAGGTCCTGAAAAACCGCCCATTTTGTTTGCAATAACACATTTTTTTGTTTTCAGGTCAATTCGCATACCGAGAAGAGTGTTAATAAGGCTGATTCCGTCTGCCCCGGCTTCTTCGCAAGCTTTTGCAATTGAAACAATGTCTGTAACATTGGGTGAGAGCTTGATTATAACCGGTTTCTTTGCAACAGCTTTAACAGCTTTGGTTACTTCTGCTGCAGCCTCGGGTGATGTTCCAAAGCTCATACCGCCGCCATGAACGTTGGGGCAGGAAACATTAACCTCAAACCAGCCGATTTGTTCTTCGTTGTTGAGGGCTTCACAGGTATAAACATAGTCTCCAACAGAAAAACCGCTTATATTTGCCATAACGGGTTTTGAAAAAACTTTTTTCAGCTTTGGAAGTTCTTCAGATACAACAGCTTCAACACCGGGGTTTTGAAGACCTACTGAATTTATCATTCCCATTTTGCACTCTGCAATTCTGGGAGTAGGATTGCCGAAACGGGCATCCTTTGTCGTGCCTTTAAATGAAAATGTTCCAAGACAGTTTATGTCATATATTTCTGCAAATTCATAGCCAAATCCGAAGGTTCCGCTGGCGGGAATAACAGGGTTATCAATAGTTATGCCGCAAAGATTTAGTTTTGTGTTTACCATATGATTTCCTCTCTTTCCAGAACGGGACCGTCTTTGCATATTCTTTTGTTTCCGTATTTTGTTTTGCAGGAGCAACCCATACAAGCACCGAAGCCACAACCCATTCGTTCTTCAAAGCTGTATTGTCCGGATGTCTCTGCCACGGTTTCAATTGCTTTGAACATGGGTTCTGGACCACAAGTGAAAAAGTAGGAGTATGTAATGCCCTTCATTGCATCCGTAACAAAGCCTTTTGTACCATAGCTTCCGTCAGCTGTTGTAATAAGAACATCAGCTCCAAGTGCTTTGAATTCTTCTTCAAAGAACACATCCTCATGGCTGTTGAAACCGAGAATTACTGTCGGTTTTTTGCCTTCGGAGATTAGGGTTTTGCAAAGGTTGTACATTGGCGGAACACCGACACCGCCGCCGATGAGAAGAGGAGTATCTCCGCTTTTTTCGGTGGTGTAACCGTTTCCAAGTCCAACAAGAAGGTCAAGCTTTGTATCAACCGGATACTTGCTCATAATTTCTGTTCCTTCGCCAACAACCTTGTAGATAAGTGTCAATGTTCCTTCGTCATAATCGCAAACAGAAATGGGCCTTCTGAGATAGAGTCCATCAATCTGGATGTTGACAAATTGACCAGGGGCGGTGATAGCTGATGTATCACCGCTTAATGTCATCAAGTATATATCTTTTGCAATTTTTTCATTGCTTTTTATTGTAAAAATTTTCTGTTTCACAGCAAAATTTCTCCTTATGCATCAATAGTTGAAATTGTAATTGTATTTTCTTCAAGAACGTCCAAAAGAACCGAAACTGTATCAAGAGAGGTGAAAATGTTCACATTATTCTCGGTTGCACATTTTCTGATTTCATGACCATCATTGAGTGTGGTGCCGGAGCCTGAAACATCACTTGTGTTGATGATATAAGCGATGTGACCCTGACGGATTGCAGATGGAATTTCTTCACTGTCTTCGCTGATTTTCTTGAGCATATGGGTACGGATACCATTTTTCTTGAGAAATTCAGCAGTGCCCTTTGTAGCCTGAATATTGAAGCCGAGAGCATAAAATCTGCGGATAAGTTCAAGGGCTTCGTCTTTGTCTCTGTCAGCAATTGTTGCGAGAACTGTACCATAATTCTGAAGATGCATACCGGATGCCTGAAGTGCTTTGTAGAGTGCCCGATTGAGCTTGTCATCATAACCGATTGCCTCACCTGTTGACTTCATTTCGGGTGAAAGATATGCGTCAAGTCCTCTGATTTTGTTGAATGAGAATACTGGAACCTTTACGTACCAGCGGTTCTTTTCCTTTGGATAAACCTCGGTAATACCCTGTTCTTTCAGCGACTTGCCCATAATAACCTCTGTTGCAATATCCGCAAGGCTGTATCCTGTCGCTTTTGAAAGGAAAGGAACAGTTCTTGAAGAACGTGGATTTACTTCGATAATATATACGTCTTCGTTTTCGTCAACAATAAACTGAATATTGTAAAGACCAACAATTCCAATTCCAATTCCGAGCTGTTTTGCGTAGTCGATGATAGTTTCCTTTACCTTGTCGGATATACTGAAGGACGGATATACGCTTATTGAGTCACCGCTGTGAATACCTGTTCTCTCAACAAGCTCCATTATACCGGGAATGAATACATCCTTTCCGTCACAGATTGCATCAATTTCAACTTCCTTGCCGAAAATGTATTTATCAACAAGAACGGGCTTGTCCTCGTCAATTTCAACAGCTGTTTTCAGGTAATGTCTGAGCTGTTCTTCGTTACCTACAATCTGCATTGCACGACCACCGAGAACAAAGCTGGGACGAACCAGAACGGGATAACCGATTGCAGAAGCTGCTGCAACACCGTCCTCAATCTTTGTTACAGCCTTTCCTGTGGGCTGAGGGATGTTGAGCTGTTTGAGAATTTTTTCGAAAGCGTCACGGTTTTCTGCACGGTCGATAGCGGCACAATCTGTACCGATTATTTCAACACCGCGGTCAGTGAGGGGCTGTGCAAGGTTTATCGCTGTCTGTCCGCCGAGGGATGCGATTACGCCTTCGGGATTTTCAAAATGAATTATGTTCATAACATCCTCAGGTGTAAGAGGCTCAAAATAGAGCTTGTCCGCCGTTGTATAGTCTGTTGATACAGTTTCGGGGTTGTTGTTTATGATAATTGATTCATAGCCTGCTTTTTTGATTGTGGTAACAGCGTGAACTGTTGAATAGTCAAACTCAACACCCTGACCTATACGGATAGGACCTGCACCAAGCACAGCAAGCTTTTTCTTGTCGGTGAGAATGGAATCATTTTTCCCTGTGTAGCTTGAGTAGAAGTAGGGGATATATGCATTTGTGTGGCAGGTATCAACCATTCTGTAAACAGGGAAAATATTGTTTTCTTTTCTTGCATTATATATTTCGATTTCGGGAACTCCCCAGAGCTTTGCAATAAATGGGTCACTGAAACCGATTTTCTTTGCTTCCTTCAAAGTTTCGATGTCGCTCTTGTTGTCCTTGATTACAGTTTCAAAGTCAACAATTTTCTTTATTGTTTCGAGGAAGTAGGGGGTTATCATTGTAACCTCGTGGAGCTTTTCAAGGCTCACACCGTTTCGCATAAGCTGTGCAACGGCATAAATGTTGTCATCGCGGAATTCGCTGATATAATCAAGCAGCTCTTCGTTTGTCTTGTTGTCGAATTTTGCCATCCAGATGTGGTTTACTCCGATTTCAAGTGAACGGATTGATTTGAGGAAACATTCTTCAAGTGTTGAACCGATACCCATTACCTCGCCCGTTGCTTTCATCTGTGTGCCAAGCTTGTTTGTTGCTGTTGCAAACTTGTCAAAGGGGAAGCGGGGGAACTTTGCTACAATGTAGTCAAGTCTAGGTTCGAAAGCTGCTGTTGTGTTTGCAATTGCGATTTCATCAAGAGACATACCAACAGCAATTTTTGCAGTAACTCTTGCGATAGGATAACCACTTGCCTTTGAAGCGAGAGCGGATGAACGTGAAACTCTGGGATTAACTTCAATAAGATAGTATTCAGAGGTTGTGGGATGAAGTGCAAACTGAACATTACAGCCGCCTTCAATTTTGAGTTCGCGAATGATTTTGATTGCACTATCATTGAGCATCTTGTGGTCATGCTCGTTGAGTGTGAGGATTGGTGCAACAACGATACTGTCACCGGTGTGAATGCCAACAGGGTCAATGTTTTCCATACCGCAGATTGTTATTGCATTGTCGTTTGAGTCACGCATAACCTCAAACTCAATTTCCTTGTAACCTTTTACGCTTTTTTCAATGAGAACCTGATGAACAGGTGAAAGCTTGAAAGCATTTGTACCAACTTCAATGAGTTCTTCTTCGCTGTATGCAAAGCCGCCGCCTGTTCCGCCGAGAGTGAAGGCAGGACGAAGAACAACAGGGTAGCCAATTCTTTTTGCAGCTTCCTTTGCTTCATCAAGAGAATATGTGATTTCAGAAGGAATAACAGGTTCACCGATGGACTGACAAAGCTCTTTGAAAAGCTCACGGTCTTCTGCACGCTCGATACTTTCGCTTTTTGTTCCGAGAAGCTCTACATCACATTCTTTCAAAACGCCTTTCTTTTCGAGCTGCATTGCAAGGTTGAGACCTGTCTGTCCGCCGATCCCGGGAACAATAGCATCCGGACGCTCATAGCGGATAATCTTTGCGATATATTCGAGAGTAAGCGGTTCCATATAAACCTTGTCCGCAATGGTTGTGTCTGTCATAATTGTTGCGGGGTTTGAGTTTGCAAGGATAACCTCGTAGCCTTCTTCCTTGAGTGCAAGACACGCTTGAGTTCCTGCATAGTCAAATTCGGCTGCCTGTCCGATTACAATAGGACCTGAACCGATGATGAGAATTTTTTTGAGATCTTTTCTTTTTGCCATTTTTCCATTTCCTCCTGATATATATATTACGGTCTCTGCCATGCGATATGTCCGTTGGCAACTGTCAAAAGACATTCGCCAAAGACTTCGTCACCTTCAAAGGGGGTGCTTTTTCCCATGGACAGAAAACTATTTGAATCTATTTTGTAAGCTGACTCAAGGTCAAAAACCGTGAGGTTTGCTGATTTACCTTCTGCGAGTTCACAATCAATTCCAAAACGCTTGCAGGGATTGATGTGGAGAAGTTCAATCAGTTTTTCTAGAGTTATTATGTTTGTTTTCACAAGATTTGTATAAAGTACAGGGAATGATGTTTCAATTCCTACAACGCCCATAAGGCTGTTTTTGAGTCCCTTGCTTTTTTCTTCAAAAGAGTGGGGGGCGTGGTCGGTCGCAATCATATCAATTGTGCCATCCTTGATTCCCTCAATGAGTGCCAAGCGGTCTTCTTCGCTTCGGATAGGGGGATTCATTTTGAAACGTCCATCCTCCTGAAGATCTTTGTCGGAAAACACAAGGTAGTGAGGACCTGTTTCACAGGTAACATCAAGACCGTCCTTTTTTGCCTGACGTATGAGCGCTACGCTTTCTTTTGTGGAAATGTGACATACGTGATATGCACATCCTGATTCTTTTACAAGCTCAAGATCCCGTTTTATCTGACCCCATTCGCTTTCCGAACAAATTCCCTTGTGCCCATGCTCCTTTGCGTATTCACCATCGTGGATATATCCGCCACGGAGGAGGGAGTTGTCCTCACAATGTGCTGAAATAATTTTTCCGAGAGCTTTTGCTTTTTTCATTGCAGCAAGCATCATTTCCCGGTTTTGTACACCTCTGCCGTCGTCAGAAAATCCGGCAACATCTTTTGCCATATCCTCCATATCCGAGAGAACATCGCCCTGACTTCCTTTGGTTATTGTTCCAAAGGGAATAACATTGATAACAGCAGACTTCCCTATTGCATCAAGTTGAACCGTGAGGTTTTCCATACTGTCGGGAGCCGGCTTCAGGTTGGGCATTGAGCAGACTGTGGTATAACCGCCATGTGCTGCAGCCTTTGTGCCGGTTTCGATATTTTCCTTATACGAAAAACCCGGCTCTCTCAGATGAACATGAACATCTGCAAAACCGGGGAAAATATATTTGCCGTCACAGGGAATAACCTGAAAATCAAAAAAAAGAGGACTGTGTTCAAAGGTGACTGTGCCGTCAACAATGAAAACATCCTTCTTTGTAAATTCTTTATTAACATAAACCGTTGCGTTCTTCAAAATACAGTTCATTGTGGTTTCCTTTCTGACATTTTCATATATTTTATCACTTTTCTGTTGATGTGTCAATAGAAAATCAACAGAAAAAGTCTAATAATTTTATTATTTCTTACATTTTAATTTTTATCTATTTCTAATAATCTTTATAAAGGATTCCAAACTGTATTTTTAATGAAACAAATATTTGTAAGTAAATTGTAGAAAATTGCAAAAAAGTATTGACAACAGCGGATTAGAGTGCTATAATTACTCTATTATTTCAAAAAGCTATGACGAAGAAGGTACGGAGCATGACGGCTTCTAGAGAGTCGGTGGGTGGTGTGAACCGATAGGGTCAGTTTCAATGTACCCCTCACTTCCGAGCTGAAGGTCAGAAAACGTATTTTTCGTGAGTAGATACCTTCCGTGATTGCTGCGTTAAGGCAAGAGGATTGTTTGATCCCAATAAGAGGCGGAGGCAGCTTCCGCAATTTGAGTGGTACCGCGAGTGTTTTGCACCCGTCTCAAAGTCTTTTTGAGATGGGTGTTTTTATGTATTAGAAAAGGAATGATTTGTCAATGAGAGAAAAGCACAAACGTATTACCCTTCTTGCCGGACATTATGGCAGCGGGAAAACAAATATTGCCGTTAATCTTGCCTTTGAACTGAAAAAGAATTTTGAAAAGGTTGCAATTGCTGATATTGATATTGTCAATCCTTATTTCAGAACAAAGGACAGTCAGAAGGAGCTTGAAGAAAATGGAATAAAGCTGATTTGTTCCGAATATGCCAATTCAAATGTTGATATTCCGGCACTTCCTCAGGAAATTTATTCTATTATTGACGACAAGGAAATTATGGCAGTTGTGGATATAGGCGGTGACGACAGAGGTGCATATGCACTGGGACGTTATGCCCCGGGAATTATTGAAGAAAACAACTATGATATGCTTTTTGTTGTGAACAAGTTCCGTCCCCTTACTCCCGATGCTGAATCTACTGTTGAGATTATGCATGAGATTGAAGAGGCGGGAAAAATCAGGTTTACGGGAATTGTCAACAATTCAAATATAGGAAACGAAACAACAGCAGATGATGTTCTGAATTCCCTGAGCTACGCAGAAGATATTTCACGCATTGCAGGATTGCCGGTTGTGATGACAACTGTAATGGAAGAAATCAAGGATGCGTTGGTCGGGAAGATTCCCAACTTGTTTGCATTAAAATTACAAAAAAAGTTAAAGGAGATGTTATAATATGGCAAAACTTACTTTCAAAACAGATAACTGCAAGGGTTGCGGACTTTGTGTTGACGCCTGTCCCAAAAATGTTCTCATCCTTGCAAAAGACAAAATTAACAAAAAAGGTCATCATCCGGTTGAAGCGGCAAATCCTGATGCCTGCATCGGTTGTGCGTTCTGTGCAACAATGTGTCCGGATTGCATTATTACAGTAGAAAGGTAGGTACATAAAATGGCAGATAAAGTTTTGATGAAAGGCAACGAGGCTATTGCTGAAGCTGCTATTATTGCAGGATGCCGTCATTATTTCGGTTATCCTATCACACCTCAGACAGAAATTGCCGCATATATGGCAAAAAGAATGCCCAAAATCGGCGGTACATTCCTTCAGGCAGAAAGTGAAATTGCTGCAATCAATATGGTTTACGGCGTTTCTTCAACAGGAAAGAGGGTTATGACCTCTTCGTCAAGTCCCGGTATTTCTTTGAAAGGCGAAGGCCTTTCATACCTGGCAGGTGCAGACCTTCCCGCACTTGTTATCAACGTTCAGCGTGGCGGTCCCGGTCTCGGTGGTATTCAGCCTTCACAGTCAGACTATTTTCAGGCAACAAAGGGCGGTGCACACGGTGACTTTCGTATGATTGTTCTTGCACCCAGCTCGGTTCAGGAAATGGCAGATATGACAGTGAAGGGCTTTGAGCTTGCTGACAAGTACAGAATGACAGCAATGGTTCTTGCTGACGGTACCATGGGGCAGATGATGGAACCTGTTTCACTGGATTATGAGATAGGTGCTCCTATTGAAAAGCCCTGGGCAACAACAGGTACAAAAATGGAAAGACCTCACAATATTGTGAACTCTCTGTTCCTTGTTCCTGATGAGCTTGAAAAGTCAAACTTTGAAAGATTTGAAAGATACAAATACATCGAAGAAAACGAATGTATGTATGAAGAATATATGATGGACGACGCAGAAATCTGTGTTACAGCCTTTGGTATTGCTGCACGTGTTTCAAAAAATGCAATTAATGCTGCCCGTGAAATGGGTATCAAGGTTGGTCTTATCCGTCCCATCACTCTCTGGCCCTTCCCTGTTGCTCCTTACAAGAAGGCTGCTGACAAGGTGAAGGAAATTATTTCTGTTGAGCTTTCAATGGGTCAGATGATTGAAGATGTTAAACTTGCATCAGAGTGCAAGGTTCCCGTTACGCTCTGCAACCGTGTGGGCGGTATGATTCCCTCACCTGAGCAGGTGCTTGACGCAATAAAGAAAGCAGCAAACGGAGGTGCAAAATAATGGTAGTTTTTGAAAAACCAAAGGCTCTGGCTGATGTCCAGATGCATTACTGCCCCGGCTGTACACACGGTATTGTTCACCGTCTTGTGGCTGAGGTTATTGACGAGCTTGGTATTGAAGGCAGAACAATCGGGATTGCTCCGGTTGGTTGCTCGGTTATGGCTTACAACTATTTCAACTGTGATATGATTGAAGCGGCTCACGGACGTGCTCCCGCTGTTGCAACAGGTGTAAAGCGTTCCGACCCTGAAAACAATATTGTTTTCACATATCAGGGTGACGGTGACCTTGCATCTATCGGTATGGCTGAAACTGTTCACAGTGCTGCAAGAAACGAGAATATCACAATTATCTTTATCAACAACGCAATTTATGGTATGACAGGCGGTCAGATGGCACCTACATCACTTCCCGGTCAGGTTACACAGACTTCACCTTACGGACGTGATACGGATGCTTGCGGCTTCCCTATCCGTGTATGTGAAATGCTGTCAACTCTTGATGGTCCTGAATATCTTGAAAGAGTTACGGTTAACAACGTAAAAAATGTTAAAAACGCAAAGAAGGCTATAAAGAAGGCTTTCCAGAACCAGATTGACGGCAAGGGTTTTTCTCTTGTTGAGGTTGTTTCAAGCTGTCCCACAAACTGGGGTATGACACCTCAGGATGCTCTCAAGTGGATTGACGAGAAGATGCTTCCTTACTATCCTCTGGGTGTTTACAAAGACAGATCAGCAGAAAAGGAGGAAAAATAAATGAGTGCTACACAGATGTTGATTGCCGGTTTCGGCGGTCAGGGTATTCTTTTTACGGGAAAGTTCCTTGCATACAAGGGTCTTGTTGAAGGAAAGGAAGTAAGCTGGCTTCCCTCTTATGGTCCTGAAATGAGAGGCGGTACAGCAAGCTGCAGCGTTATTCTCAGCGAGGAGCCTGTTGGTTCTCCCATTGTTTCTGCTCCTGATGTTTTGGTTGCAATGAATCTTCCGTCTCTTGACAAGTATGAGGATTCTGTTGTTCCCGGAGGTATTATCATTGTTGACTCAACCTTGATTGAAAGAGAAGTTAAGCGTGATGATGTTACAGTTTATTATGTTCCTGCAACAAAGCTCGCATCAGACAACGATATGCCAACTCTTGCAAATATGATTATTGCAGGCAAGCTTTTGAAGGCTACCGACAGCTTCACCGAAGATGGTGTTGATGCGGCTCTCAAAAAGGTTATTTCAGCAAAGCGTGCTGATATGCTTGATGTAAACAAGAAAGCAATGCAGATTGGTGCAGATTGTTAAAATTTGATTTATAAGGAGATTCTTAAATGGAAATAAAAATTACAAAAACAGCTTGCCCGAAGGAAAAGCCTGATAGCTCTTCCCTTGGTTTCGGTAAGATTTTTACAGACCATATGTTTGTTATGGATTATTCAAGAGAAAAGGGCTGGTATGATGCAAGAATAGTACCCTTTGGTCCTTTTGAAATTCACCCTGCATCAACCGTGCTTCACTATGGTTCGGAAATTTTTGAAGGTCTCAAGGCATACCGCCGTGAAGACGGAAAGGTTCAGATGTTCAGACCTATTGAAAATATCCGCAGAATGAACAGCTCTGCAGAAAGATTGTGCTTGCCTCAGATTGATGAAGATATGGCAATGGAAATCCTCAAAACCTTTGTTAAGTGTGAGGAAGACTGGACGCCTTCAGCTCCCGGTACATCACTTTATCTCCGTCCTTTTATGTACGGAAATGATGAAACTCTCGGTGTTCACGCTGTTCATAATGCAAGATTTATGATTATTGCATCGCCGGTTGGAAGCTATTACAAGGAAGGCATTAATCCTGTAAAAATTATGATTGAAGACCAGGATGTTCGTGCGGTTCGTGGCGGTACAGGTTATGCAAAGTGCGGCGGTAACTATGCTGCAAGCAACCGTGCCGGTGAGAGAGCTGAACAGAAGGGCTATTCACAGGTTCTCTGGCTTGATGGTGTTGAAAGAAAATATATTGAAGAAGTTGGCGCAATGAATGTTATGTTCAAGATTAACGGCGAAATCGTTACTCCTGCGCTTACAGGCTCAATTCTTCCGGGTATAACAAGAAAATCCTGTATTGAAGTTCTCAAGAGAGAGGGTTATACTGTTTCTGAGCGTCTTCTCAGCATTGACGAACTGGAAAAGGCAATGGCTGACGGAACACTTGAAGAAGCTTGGGGCTGCGGTACTGCAGCTGTTGTTTCACCTATCGGTGAACTGAGCTACAAAGGTGAGATTTTCACTGTTAATGAAGGTAAAATCGGCGACGTAACACAGAAACTCTATGACACTCTCACGGGTATTCAGTGGGGTAAGATTGAAGACAGCTTTGGTTGGATTTGTCCCTTGGACTAATACCGGCGTTGCAAAAAGCAAAATTAAGGTGATTGCATAATGGTAAACGGATACTTTGTTATAGACTCACATTGTCATATTTATCCGGAGAAAATTGCGGAAAAGGCAGTGGCGGCTACGGATAAGTTTTATGGCTCAACTGCATATGGTGAAGGAACAGTAAAACATCTTGTGTCAGCCTATAAAGATTTTGGCATTGACCATGCAGTTGTTCAATCTGTTGCAACAACTGCGCAGCAGGTCAAGAGCATAAACGAGTTTATTGCTTCAGAAGTAAGAGAAAGCAACGGCTTTCTTACCGGACTTGGAACATTGCATCCTGATAGTGATGATATACCGGGTGATATAGAGCATCTTCTGGAGCTTGGACTCAAGGGTGTAAAGCTTCACCCTGATATTCAAGGGTTTCAGGTTGACAAAGGTAATCTCCTTAAGATTTATGAATACTGCGAAAAAAAGAATTTGCTTATTTTGATGCATACGGGAGATTATCGCTACGATAATTCAAACCCCAATCGTGTGTTGCCTATTTTGAAGGCATATCCGCATTTGACATTGATTGGTGCTCATTTTGGCGGATGGTCGGTGTGGGAAGAAGCTTGTGAAAATTTTGCCGGAATTCCGAATTTTTATGTTGACTGTTCATCGAGCTTTGAGTTTTCCCATAATGTTGATTTCAAGGACTTGATTTTCCGATATGGAACAGACAAAGTTCTTTTCGGAAGTGATTATCCTATGTGGTCAGCAGAAAAGGAGCTTGAAACATTTTTTGGAATGGATTTGGGTAAGACAGCAAACAAGCAAATTCTCTGCGAAAATGCAAAAAAACTTTTTGGAATATGAGCTTAAACAGCTTTCCTTTTCGGGAGAGCTGTTTTTTTTGTTTCAATCGCGGCAATAATAATTTTTGGAGGTGAATTATGAATGAAGGTTACAAGGTTTATAAACGGTAAAAAGCTTGATGGAACAATGTCGGGAAATATTGTTATTAACAATGACGTAATAAACGAGACAATAAGCAAGGCAAATGACAGAGCTTTTGTAAGGCACACCAAATCAAAAAACATAAGTGATTTGAATGGATAAGATTGCCGCAATTTATATCCGAGTTTCTACCGATGCACAGCGAGAGGAGGGATATTCAATAGATGCACAGAAGGAAATGCTTACGGCATACTGTGTGTCCAAATCCATAAAAAAATATGAATACTATATTGACGGCGGGTTCAGCGGAAGCAATATTGACCGTCCTGAATTGAAACGACTGATTGCTGACATCAGAGAAAGAAAAATAAGTTGTGTAATTGTGTACAAGCTCGATAGACTTTCAAGAAGCCAAAAAGATACGCTTTATCTCATTGAGGATGTTTTCAATCCTATGGGAGTAGATTTTATATCCCTGAATGAAAGTATGGATACGTCCACACCGCTAGGAAGACTTATGCTTGGTATTCTTTCGGCTTTTGCCCAGCTTGAACGTGAAAACATACGTGAAAGAACAAGTATGGGTATGAAGGAAAGAGTAAAAATGGGATACTGGATGGGTGGCGGAAGAGTCCCTTTCGGATATGATTATGACCCTGAAAAGGGAATTCTTGTTCCGAACAGTGATGCAGAAACGGTCAGAAAGGTTTATGAGCTATATATAAACGGTCATTCTACGGGATATATTGCAAGGGTTCTGGGGTTGTCATACGAAAAGCTTGTGAGACAGATACTCACAAGAAAAACAAATATAGGCTATATCTGCTACAACGGTGAAGTTTTTCCGGGAAAGCACGAAGCAATTATTTCCGAGGAAATATTCGAAAAAGCAATGGCGGTAATGCGAGAGCGTGCAGGAAAGAAAAAAGTTGAAAGAGGAAAACTGCTTACGGGGCTTGTGTATTGTGGTTGTTGCGGTGCAAAAATGAGGTACCAGCAATGGGGAAAAGCCGGGTACAAGCTTGTGTGTTATTCAAAGGACAAAAGCAAGCCTCATATGGTGAAAAACCCCAATTGCACAAATGATGGAATAATTGCTGAAATTCTTGAAAACACAGTAAAGGAAGATCTTTTCGCTATTGGCGTAAGTAAGTCTATTGAAAAGAAAAGCAAGAAAACCGAATCGGTTCTTGATGTGCTCGAAAAAAGACGAAAAAAGACAGGTGAGAAGCTGAAAAAGCTTTATCTTGCCTTTGCTGACAGCGAGGATGATGTATTGGAGGATGCCATAAGAGAGCTTAAAGCTGAGCTTGGAAATATAGAAAAGGAAATTGAAGCTGAACGGGAGCATCGCATCGTCAGCAACATGGAAAAAGATGTGAGAAAAAAGCTTTTGTCTCTTCGTGAAAGCTGGGATTATATGACGTCAAGTGAGCAACGTAATATAGTGGCAAGCTGTGTTGAAAAAATAGAGGTTTTTAATGATGATATAAAGATTTATTACAAGTTTAATATGTAATTTCCCCAACGGACACTCATTGGCACTGCGTACGTGGAAAATTTGACGCCGTGGGATGTATCAAAATTGTCCAGTGCCTTGATTAGTCCGATGCATCCCACCTGAAATAAATCATCAACGTTTTCGTTTTTACCGCCAAAACGTTGCAAAACGCTTAGCACAAGTCGAAGATTGCCATAGATAAATTCCTGACGCGCATTTTTATCACCTTTTTTTATTCTCTGAAAAAGCTCCTGTTTCTGCTTCTCGTTCAGATACGGGAGCTTTGATGTATTCACTCCGCATATTTCAACCTTATTGATTAAAATTTTTGACAACCCCTCTCTGAATTTTCCTGAAAACAGTATTTCACCGAAGGTAAGAACATATACTGAAAAAAATACGGAGAGAATATCAAAAAAGGTCAATGCATAAATATATTTTTGAAGTAAAAAATGAAATCTCTGTTAAAATACTGAAAGGAATGGGAATATGAATTGCAGTGTAAACGATTTGAAGGCAAAGGAAGTAATCAATGTTTCTGACGGTGCAAAGCTTGGATATGTTTCGGATGTGAAAATTGACCTTTCTGATGGACGGCTTACGGCAATTGTTGTGCCGGGTTCGTACAGATTACTGGGCTTCCTCGGTAAAGAAGAGGATATTGTTATCAAGTGGGAGAACATAAAGAAAATAGGTGATGATATTATAATTATTGAATCTGTATAATGTGTGACCGAAGTTTTAATTGACTATTCTATACTTTGGTGATATAATTTTTTTATATTTCGAAACAATTTTTGACAGAAAAGGATAAAGGATTATGAACGATGTATTGATTAATCCAAATGAAAGAGTGGACGACCTTCAAACAAAAAACAACCTGAGACTTATTCAGAACCCTGAATGGTTCTGTTTTGGAGTTGATGCTGTTCTTCTTGCTGACTTTGCCTCAAAAACCGTGAAGAAAGGGGCGAGGGTAATGGATTTCTGCACGGGAAACGGGATTATACCTATTTTGATGTCGGAAAAGTCTCAGGCAGAACACCTTTCGGGACTGGAAATTCAGGGATGTGTTGCTGAAATGGCGGGAAGAAGTGTTTTGATGAATGAGCTTGAAGACAAAATACATATTGAGACGGGCGATTTGTGTGAGGCTGTTGATATGTTTGGACGTGAAGCCTTTGACAACATTACTTGCAATCCTCCTTACAAGGAAAACCACGGCGGATTAAAAAACGCAACAGATGTGGTTACTGTTGCAAGACACGAAATTTTTTGTACTCTTGAAAATATAATAGATGTCAGTTCAAAATGCCTGAAGCCTTATGGAAAGCTTTGTATGATACACAGACCCGAACGTCTGGCGGATATAATATGTTTGATGAGACAATACAGAATTGAACCCAAAAGACTTAGATTTGTACACCCTTCGCCTGCAAAAACGGCAAATATGATACTTGTTGAAGGAGCAAAATACGGAAAACCGAAGCTTTTTCTGGAACCTCCGCTTTATGTATATAACAATGACGGAAACTATTCAGATGAAATAAACGAAATTTACGGAAGGGGGACAGCGAAACAATGAGCGGAATACTTTATCTTTGTCCGACTCCTATCGGAAATTTACAAGATATAACCTTCAGAACCCTTGAAACCTTGAAGTCTGTTGAGCTTATTGCGGCGGAAGATACCAGAAATACACTGAAGCTATTGAATTATTTTGATATAGATGTTCCGTTGACCAGCTATTATGAACACAACAAGGCTCACAAGGGTGAGATACTCATAGAAAAACTGAAAGCCGGACAGAATATTGCTCTTGTTTCTGATGCAGGAATGCCGGCGATTTCCGACCCCGGTGAGGATTTGGTACGTCTTTGTATTGATGAAGGGATTGAGGTTGTGCCCCTGCCCGGTGCATCGGCTTTTTCTTGCGCTCTCGTTGCTTCAGGAATGCCTACGGGAAGGTTTTCTTTTGAGGGCTTTCTTACCATGAACAAACGCAACAGAAAAATTCACCTTGAAGAAGTGAAAAATGACACAAGAACCTTGATTTTTTATGAAGCACCTCACAAGCTTCTGTCAACGCTTAAAGATATGCTGGATATATTTGGAAATCGCGAAATTGTACTTGCGAGAGAGCTGACAAAAAAATTTGAGGAGTTTTTCAGGACAACCATTTCGGAGGCAATTGTACATTATGAAGAAACTCCGCCGAAGGGCGAATTTGTACTTATCATAAAAGGAAAAAATCCTACAGAGCTTGAAGAAGAAATTCGTGCAGGTCAAGCTTCGCCAGAGGAACTCCTTGAACGATACGGAACAGAAAACCTTCGGGGTAAAGAGCTGGTGAACAAGGTTGCTGAGGAACTTGGACTCCCAAAACGGGAAGTATATGATTTGTACCTAAAGACAAAGAACAAACAAGGCACGGGAAAGGAATGTTGATTTTATGAACAAAAAGGTTTTGATTGTTGATGATGAAAAAAACATATGTGAGCTTATACGTCTTTATGTGGAGAAGGAAGGCTATGATACCTGTACGGCATATGACGGAGAGGATGCTGTTTCAAAATTCAAGACAGAAAATCCTGATATAATCATACTTGATATTATGCTGCCGAAAAAGGATGGCTGGCAGGTATGCCGTGAAATTCGTGCAGCGGGCAATACTCCAATAATTATGCTTACGGCAAAGGGTGAGCTTTTTGACAAGGTTCTTGGACTGGAGCTTGGTGCGGATGATTATGTAGTGAAGCCCTTTGAACCGAAGGAGCTTGTGGCGAGAATAAAGGCTGTTCTTCGTCGTGGCGCATTGGCGGAATCTTCGGAGGAAGAAAACCCCAATATTCTGAAGTTTGACGGACTTACAATCAACCGTGATACCTATGAGGTCTATCTTGACGAAAAGCTACTTGAAATGCCGCCCAAGGAATTTGAGCTTTTGTACTTTCTTGCCAGCAACGCAAACAAGGTTTTCACCCGTGACCAGATTCTTGATGAGGTTTGGGGCTATGAATATTTTGGTGAATCACGAACAATTGATGTTCACATAAAGCGAATTCGTGAAAAAATAGAAGTCAATCAGGGAGAAAATCCTACATGGTGCCTCAGAACTATTTGGAGCGTAGGATACAAATTTGAGGTAAAAGCATAAAAGGCGGTCAGCTATGAAAAAGACAGTATTTTCAAAAATATTTCTCAATAATGTTATTATAATTCTGAGCAGTATGTTGATTCTTGCTGTTTCCAGCTTTATTATTATAACGCACGTTGAGTATAATGCACGCATAGAGACCTTGAAGGACAACGCAAAGGCGATAACGAGGTTTATTGACAGCGGTATACCTGCCGAACAGCTTGAGAACCTGCTTTACGGGTTTTCGCATAGTGCAAACAAGAATATTATTATAATAAACAAGGATTGCAGGATTATTATGGAGTCAACCGTTGACGGTTCTTATACCGGCGAGAAGCGGATAGTTGACAAAAAATTTTGCCGCGAGGTGCTTTCGGGTAAGGATAATGTGGAAAAGGGTACTCTGGGAGGAATTTATTCCTCGGATATGTACACCCTTCAGCTTCCTATAGCGGAACAACGTATGGGAAGGATTGTAGGTGCAATCTTTATCAGTATGCCTGCACCTGAATTGCTGGAGCTACAAGGAAAACTTTTCGGAACAATGAGCATTGCTTTTCTTGCGGTTCTTCTTATGTCATTTCTCCTTTCCTATGCGCTTTCCAAAAGAATTTCGAAGCCTATAAAGAAAATGGGCATTGCTGTAAGAAAATTTGCGAAGGGTGACTTTTCCAGTCGTGTCGATTTGGATAAAGGAAACAGTATTACCGAAATCGAAGAACTGGAAGCAGCTTTCAATGATATGGCATTTCATCTTGAAAAGGCGGAGGATATACGAAACAACTTTATATCCGATGTATCTCACGAACTGAGAACGCCTATGACTACAATAGGTGGATTTGTTGATGGAATTCTTGACGGGACAGTTCCTGCGGAAAGCCGCGAGGAGTATCTGAAAATAGTAAAGGATGAAATATCAAGACTTTCTTCTTTGGTGAACTCTTTCCTTGATGTTACGAGAAATGCTGAAAACAAGCAGGAACTCCAAACTACGGTTTTTGATATTAACGAAACAATCAGAAGGAACCTGTTTAATTTTGAAAGCAGAATTTGTGAAAATGATATTGAGGTTGATGTTGTTTTTGAAACAGAAGCTTGCTATGTAAGGGCGGACAGCGATTCCATCACAAGAGTACTCACAAATCTTATTGAGAATGCCATAAAGTTCACAAACAACGGAGGAATATTGAGAATTTCCACTGAAACACATCAGCAGGAGGTTTTTGTTTCGGTATATAATACCGGTTGCGGTATTTCTTCGGAGGACAGAAAACTTATATTTGAAAGATTTTACAAGGTGGATAAGTCGCGGTCTCTTAACCGCGATGGAACTGGAATAGGACTTTATATTGTGAAGGATATAATAAACCGGCATGGGAAGAATATTACCGTGAAGAGTGTTGAAGGCGAGTATGCGGAATTTGTTTTTACATTGGACAAGGGTAAAATATAATTTTAAAATTTTTTATAGTTTATTAATAATTTTGTAATAAATTAGTGGTATACTCAAAACATCAAGACATTAAAGCAGTGTCGGACAAATACAATTCATAAGGAAAGGAAGATGTTCTGTGAATGAATTTGAGAAGATGAATAATGAGAATGAATTTAACTCTGAAATCAATCACAGTGTTGAAAATGATGTAACTCTTACTGAGGAAGAAATGGCAGATGCGGTGAATGTTGAAGCAGTTCCTGTGGAAGAAGCTGAAAAAACAGAACCAGAGACTGTTGTTTCTGAAAATATTAACTTTGTACAGCAACCGGTTCAGAATTATGAAGAACCAGCCGCCAGAGTGTCGTATAATGTTAAAAAGAAAAAACCGGGAATAAAACGTTATATAGCACTTGCTGTTGTTGCGGGCTTTGTGAATGTTGCGGTTGTGGGTGCACTGTTTTTTGCCGGATACAAGGTAGGAACAAGTGATGTAGGCGGCAGAAACAAAGAAAATGTACTTTCGGTTCTTCAACAGCAGCCCGAAAAGCATAATTCTGAAAATAATACAACAGAAACAGCAAACAAAGGTGCAGAGCTTTCAACTGTTGAGATTTCAAAGAAGGTTGGTCCTGCTGTTGTCGGAATTACAAGCAAGATTTCCAACACAATTAGCTTCTTCAGCTCGGAGATGTTTTCTGAGGGAACAGGCTCGGGTATCATAATCAGCTCCGACGGCTATATTATCACGAACAACCATGTTGTTGAGGGTGCGTCTGCAGTGACGGTTACACTCAATACTGGCTCTGAGTATGAGGCAAAGCTCATTGGTTCGGATGCGAAAACCGACTTGGCGGTTATAAAAATTATTCCTGAAGAAGCACTGACTGTTGCTGAACTTGGTGATTCATCAATTGTTGAGGTTGGCGAAAAGGCGGTTGCAATCGGAAATCCTCTCGGAATGGAGTTCTTTGGAAGTACAACTCAGGGAATCATTAGTGCAATCAACAGAACTATTACAGTTGACGGAAGAACAATGAGTCTTATCCAGACAGATGCAGCAATAAATGAAGGTAATTCGGGCGGTGCTCTTGTAAATGCATATGGTCAGGTTATTGGCATCAATGCAGTAAAGGTTTCATCTTCGTCTGTTGAAGGTATGGGGTTTGCAATTCCCATTTCCGAGGCGAAGCCTGTTGTTGAGGATCTCATAAAGCACGGATATGTGAAGGGCAGACCCGTAATAGGTATTTCGAGCCGTGACGTAACAGAATATATGGCGACACGACAGGGTTGGCCCATTGGTGTTCAGGTTATGGAGACACAGCTTGGAAGCGGTGCTGAAATTGCCGGTCTTGTACAGGGTGACATAATTGTCAAGGCTGACGGCAAGGAAGTAAAGACAACAGATGAACTCAACAAGATAAAGGATACTCACAAGCCGGGTGAAAGTATACTTCTTGAGGTTTATAAATACGACACAGGTCTCAAAGAAAAAGTTTCGGTAAAACTCTCCGAAGAAAGACCTGATTGATAAAATTTTCTCTCCGAAAAAGGACAAAGCCAACGCTTTGTCCTTTTTACTGCAAAAAAATCTTGATTAGGTATAGCTTTTTTTTGATGTTTGTGTTAATATAAATTGTATTGAAAACTTTTGTGAGGCGAGCTTATGAAGGGAATATATGAAAAAGGAAAAAAAGTTTTTTTAAATAACAGAAATGGTATCATAACTTTTCTTTATGCACTTTTGAATGCAGCATTGATTTATTACTGTCTTGAATTGGGTAACAAAAATCCGTTCTTTAACGGTATTTTCTATACGGGAATAAATATATTGACAATTTTTGCTGTTATGGCTGCAGTATTCTTCTTTGTCCAGCGATGGTGGATTTCTTCTCTGGTGGTGTCTATTCCGGTGCTTTTTTTGAGTATAGCAAATTATTATACCCTGCTTTACAGAAATTCGCCCATATCAACTCAGGATTTGCATAATGTTGGCACCACACTTTCGGTTTTAGGCGGATACAAGTTTCCGCTTAGTTTTTTCGTAGTTGCGGTTATAGTTGTTTTTGTTCTTTCCCTTGCGGTGACAAGACAGCTTTACGTCCATGAAAAGGGAAAGAAATTCTCTTTGAAAAAGGTGCTTGTTCAAAATTTGTGTATAGCGGTTCTGTGTACCTTATTTATGCATTCTGTGTATTTTGCAAAAGAGCCCATAAAGCCGAGAAATACATTTGTATGGTCGTGGGAGGCATCCTATCATTCTTATGGCTTTGTTGCAAGCTCAATTGAAGTGTTCCAGAATTCCGTAAATATGGTTAATCGTCCTGAAAACTACTCGGAGGATACACTTTCTGAGGATGTGATGATGCTTTCAAAGAAAGATGAAAAGGATGCCAGACCTGATATAATATTCATCCTCAATGAGACTTTTTATGATTTGAGAGACTTGGTTGATATGGAAGGTGAACCTTCGGCAATGCCCTTTATTGATAGTTTGCCAAAAAAACAAAAGGGAAAAGTTGTTGTTGCGGGCACGGGTGGTGGAACAAACAAGAGTGAATATGAGCTGTTGACCAGCAATTCAATTCAGCTTATGCCGGGGATTACGCCATTCAATTATTTGGAGTTTGAAAATTCAAACAGTATAGTCAGTCATCTCGAACAGCTTGGCTACAAAACTTGGGGCGCTCATTGTGCCGTACCTCTCAACTATTCCAGAGGAATTGTTTATCCTCAACTGGGCTTTGATAAAATAATGTTTTCCGAGGATTTTGGTACTATTTCAAAATACGGAAAACGTTCTTATGCAACGGATGAGTTTTGTTACGGCAAAATGATTGAAGACTACGAAAAAATGGGTGATGACCCGAGGTTTATGTATCTTCTTACTATACAAAATCATGGCGGCTGGGATACAAACCCTGATGAAGAAGACATTGTAAAGGTTTCAAAGGATTTTGGTGAAAATACAGATGATGTTGCTGAATTTCAGTCTTGCATAAGTCTTTCTGACAAGGCTTTTGAAGAACTGACAGATTATTTTTCAAAATCAGAAAGACCTGTAGTGATATGTATGGTAGGCGACCACGCACCTTCTTTTGCAAGAGAACTGGTTGATAATATTGATATTGAAAAAACCTTTGCTTTGAGAACAACACCTTATGTTATATGGGCAAACTTTGAGTTACAAACAGATGTTCCCGAAATAACATCAATGCCTTATCTTGCACCAATTACATTGGAGGCGGCGGGGTGCAGACAGTCACCTTTTTACAGTTATATGAATGAATTGAAAAGTGACGTTCCTGTTATTACGGCTTTCAATTTGTACAAAACGGTCGATAACAAACTTTTCAAGTATTCTGACGAATCTCCGTACAAGGAAAAGGTGGAAACATATCTGGAACTGACCTATAATAATGCAAGTCCGAAAGCAAAAAGATTACAAAATTTATTTATGCCGTGGAAAGCGGACAAAACGGCAGAAGAGGGAGAGAAAAAATGATAAATCTTGAATATGACAAGGTAATAAAAGATTGGATAGAAAAAAATCGTGACAGAATAGTAAATGAATGGATTGAGATTTCAAAAATACCTGCTATAAAGGGAGAGGCGGAGCCTGGTGCACCTTTCGGAAAAGTGTGTATGGATGCTCTTTGTCGGTGTGCTGCTTTGTTTGAAGACAAGGGCTTCAAAACTCAGGTATACAGGGAATCAGGATATTCTCTTTCGGAAACGGGAAACGGTGAAAGTGTCATAGGGCTTTTCGGACATAGTGATGTTGTTCCCGTAAGTGATGATTGGATATATGCGAAGCCTTTTGAACCTGTGGTGATTGACGGAACTCTCATTGGTAGAGGTGTAGAGGATAACAAATCGGGAATTATGGCGGCTCTTTGCGCTATGGAAATAATCCGTGACGAAAAAATCCCCGTGAAAAGCAAAATACAAACATTTATCGGTTCGGATGAAGAGACGGGAATGACTGATATTACTGCTTTTGCAAATGACCAGAAAATGCCGGATGTTTCATTGGTGCTTGATGCGGATTTCCCTTGCAGCATTGGTGAGAAAAGCATCTGTCATTTCTGGGCGGAATGCGGTGATTCTTTGAGCGATATTCTTGAATTTAAAGGCGGAGAAGCTTTTAATGTTGTTCTTGACAGAGCGGATATTGTGTTAAGATATTCAGAAAAGCTTTTTGATGAATTGAAAGAAAAGACAGAAAAAAAGGAAGCCTTCAATCTTGAGAAAAATGATGATACAATTAAGCTTTCGGCAAAGGGTGTTGCTATGCACGCTTGTATGCCTGAAGGCTCATGTAATGCTGCAAGGCTTGCGGCAGAGCTTTTGTCGGAGCTATCGGAATTATGCGAACAGGATAGAGCTATTATGGCTGATACTGCCCATATTCTCGGATGTCATTACGGCACAACAATGAGTCTTGAACATGATGACATCAGGTTTGGAAAGCTAACATTCGTGAACGGAATAGTAAAAACTGTTGACGGAAAACTCGCACTTAGCTTTGATACTCGCTTTAGCTCAACTCTGGACCCCGATGAATTTGTGACAAAAGCAAAAAATGAATTTTCTGAAAAAGGTTGGTCCGTTGAGGTCGAAAGCTGTATGAAAGGCTTTTCTATTGCTGATGATAGTCCCATTCCGGACCGTCTTGTTGAAATATACAATGCTATTACGGGCTTTGATGAAAAGGCTTTGAGGCTTGGAGGAGGAACATATGCGAGAAAGCTGGATAATGCTTTCTCAGTGGGTACAAAAACCTCAAGAGCAGACAGAAAAACTCCGTTTTTGGAAATGCCTGATGGTCACGGTGGAGTTCATCAGAGTGATGAAATGATTGACCTTGAAGCATTTTTTGACGCTGTGAGAATTATAACGCACTATATTATAAATATTGATGAGTGTCTTTAAAACGAACATCCTGAAATGCAGTTGCATTTCAGGATGTTCGTTTCTTATTCAAGCTCTCCCCACTCATCATAATACTTTTCAAGATTCTGACGAAGAGCATCCGCTTCTGAACATTTTTCGGTCATAAGCTTGTAATCGGAAAAAACAGCTTCCGTAGTCATTTCTTCTTCAAGCAAAGAAAGCTTTGTTTCGGTTTCTTCAATAAGTTCTTCAAGCTCACGGATGCGATTTTTTCGTTGTGCTTCAAGACGGCGCTGTTCTTTTGAACGATAGGATGTAGCTGCTTGATTTTTCACAGCTTCTGCGGCTTTTGCGGCTGCATGGGCTGCAGCTGCTTCAGCATCGCTCAACGCTTCACGTTCAAGAACTTCACAATAATAATCGTAGTTTCCCTGAAAAACTCGCAGACCATTCCGGTTTATTTCTACTATTTTGTCAGGCACCTTGTTGAGAAGATAACGGTCGTGAGAAACAAATATAAGAGTTCCCTCGTATCCTGAAAGAGCTTCTTCAAGGACTTCCTTTGACGCGAGATCAAGATGGTTTGTAGGTTCGTCAAGGATTATGACATTTGCCTTTTCAAGCATAATTATACAGAAGGCGAGCTTCGCCCGTTCGCCGCCGCTGATTATTTTTACAGGCTTGAAGACATCGTCCTTCGTAAGAAGAACGTTTCCAAGTACCCTGCGTATTTCAGCTTCGGGTACATCAGGAAATCTGTCCCAAAGCTCGTCAAGTGCTATTTTGTCTTGATTAAGGTTCAAAATTTCCTGTTCGTAGTAGCTGATGCTTACATTGTTGCCCCATTCAACATTTCCTTTGTAGTGGGGGATAATTCCCTGAATAATTTTCAGGAAAGAGGATTTACCGATGCCGTTTGAACCTATTATTGCAATCTTTTCCTTTTTCTTTACGGCAAGGTTGATGTTACGGCAAAGAACCTTTTGTTCCTCGCCGACGGCAATATCAAGGTCTGTCACTGTAAGCACATCTTTGTAGGGGTCTTTTGTGTGCTCAAAGCGAAGCCGCATAGATTTTAAATCCCCATCAGGGCGTTCGATAATTTCCATATTTTCAAGAGTTTTCAACCTTGATTTTGCACTGTTTGAGGTTGAAGCACGTGCTATGTTCTTATCTACATAGGTTTGTAGCTGAGCAATCTGCATTTGCTGCATTTCATATTCCTTCTCCTGACGGGCGCGACGTTCAGCCTTCTGTGGCAGATATTTGGAGTAGTTTCCTGCGTAGGAATAAACTCGTCCGCGTTCCACTTCATATATATGTGTGACAATTTTATCGAGAAAATATCTGTCATGGGAAACGGTGAGAATAGCACCGTTATAGCTGACAAGATATTCCTCAAGCCATTTGAGAGTCTTGAAATCAAGGTGATTTGTAGGTTCGTCAAGAATGAGAAGCTCAGGCTCTTCGAGAAGAAGTCTTGCGATTGCAAGACGAGTTTTTTCGCCGCCGGAGAGTGTTGAAATAACAGTATCCATATCCCTGTCACCAAAGCCCATACCATTGAGGATTGTCTTGATTTTGACGTCAATATTATATCCGTCACGGCTGTCGAAGAAGTTTTGAGCACGGGTATACTCAGAGGCAATACGCCTGTATTCGTCTGAGTCTTGGTCTGATATTTCTGCCATTTCAAGCTCAAGAGCACGCATTTTTTGTTCCGATTCATATACGTCTTCAAAAACCTTGCGCATTTCAATAATTATGGAGCTGTCACGTTCAAGTCCGTTGTTCTGTTCAAGATAACCTATTTTGAGACCGGGCTTTTTTATAACCTCACCTTCTTCAAAGGAAAGGGTACCCATAATTATTTTCAGCAAGGTGGATTTTCCCGCTCCGTTCACCCCAATAAGACCGTAACGACATTTTTCGTTTACGGTCAACTTTACATTTTTCAATATTTCTTCCTGTCCGAAGCTTTTGCTCAGGTTGTCAATGGTTATAAGCATATTGTACCTCTAAGCCTTTTCTGCTGTTATTTCAAGTTTATCCTTAAAGGACAGTTTCAATAACATAATTCCAATAAGTAATCCGAAGAAAGCCCCCAAAAATGCTGCCCAATCACCGCCCAAAAATCCTCCGATAATGCCCCCTGTAATGAGGAGTGCAGTAAGACTGAGATACCCTGCGGCAGAGTGATGCAAAAACTTTTTGTCGTCGGATGTCAGGCGAACAGCTTCTCCTATCTTGAAGTTATCTGTGTTTTTGAGTCGCAAAGTCATTTCTCTGTTGTTTTTGCAAAGTCCGCAAGCAGCACAGTTTTCGCCACAGGCAGAATCACGGTGGACAGAGACGAGCATATATTCACCTGTTGTTTCAATTACTATTCCGGTTTTTTCCATAAAACTACTGTTCCTTAATTTTTTTTGCCATTTCAAGCATTTCAAGTGCACTTCTGCGTGTGAGGTCGGTGACTGTTACGCCACCAATAATTCTTGCAAGCTCGTCTACTCTGCCGTCAGAATCAAGGGCGGTGACAGAGGTGGAGGTGCTTGCATCTGTAGAAGTTTTTTTGATAAGATAATGGTTGTCTGCCATTCCTGCAATCTGCGCAAGGTGTGTAATCGAGAAAACCTGACGATTTTTTCCGAGACAGCTGAGTTTTTCGGCAATTTTCTGTGCTGCCCTGCCACTTACGCCAGTATCAATTTCGTCAAAAATCATAGTGTCAATATCATCTGTGTCGGAAAGAACTGTTTTTATGGCAAGCATAATACGTGAAAGCTCGCCGCCTGACGCAATTTTTGACATTGGCTTCAAAGCTTCACCGGGATTGGTGGAAAGGAGGAATTCTACGTTATCCTTCCCTGTGTTTGTATAAGTAATATTTCCGTCAGTTATTCGGTCACAAAGTGTGATTGAAAAACGAACCTTGGGCATATCAAGCTCTTCAAGCTCTGTGGAAATGCGAGCTTCAAGCTCTTTTGCCACAGAAAGTCTTTTCTGTGTAAGTATATTTGCTTTTTGCTCAAGCTGTGCATTGACATCCGAAAGACGCAAGTGCAGTTCTTCAAGCTTGCTGTCACATTGTTCAATAGAAGATGCTTCAAGCTCTGCGGTTTTTCCGTAGTTAATAATTTCTTCAATTGTATTTCCGTATTTTCGTTTCAGGTTGCCAATCGTATCAAGACGTTCTTCAATACTGTCAAGCTCTGCCATACTGAAATCGGAGTTTGAGAGACAGTTGTTTATTTCAGATGAAATATCTTCTGTTTCTGCAATAATACTATCGAGTCTTTCGGCACAATCGGAAAGAGCGGGGAGAAACTGACTTATTCCCGACAAGCTTCTTTCGGCTTGCCGAAGAAGGTCATAAGCAGAATATTCTTCGCCGCCGTAAAGTGCTCCATAGGCGGCGCCTGCTCCAGATACAATACTTTCCATATTGTATAGATAATCTCTTTTTGTTTCAAGCTCTTCATCCTCGCCAACCTTCAGCTTTGCGGCATTTATTTCGTCAATCTGGAATGTGAGCAGATCAAGTCTTCGTTGCTTTTCTTCAAGATTTGAAGAAAGTCCGTCAATTTCTTTTGTTATTGTTTTCATTTCCTTATATGATGCTTTGTATTCTTCAAGGCTATCCAAAAGATTTCCGAAGCTGTCAAGAAAGTCAAGATGACTGTGAGGGTCAAGAAGCATTCTGTTGTCAGATTGACCATGAATATCAATGAGCAATGCTGTCGCTTCACGAACAACAGCAAGTGGCATAATTATCCCATTTACACGGCAAGTGGATTTTCCGTCAAGTGTGAGCTGGCGGCTTATAGTGATAAGACCGTCTTCTGCTTCAATACCCATATCCGAGAGAGCTTCAAGAATTGTACTGTTTGTGACTTCAAAGCAGGCGTTGACAGTGGCTTTGTCACAACCGGTTCGAATAAGGTCGTGACTTACACGTTTGCCCAGTGCCATATTTATTGAATCAATGAGAATAGACTTACCTGCGCCGGTTTCACCTGTGAGAACGCTGAAACCATCGGAAAATTCAATATGAACTTCATCAATCACGGCAATATTTTTGATATGTAATTCTTTGAGCATTGTCTCACGTCCTTTTCAAAATGTTAGTCGGATAATTTTTCACGGATAACATCAAAGTAGTCTCTTGTGTCAACACTAATCATAGGGACACGCTTTTTGCTTCGTACTATTTCTATATATTCGTCTGCTCGCATACGTCTTGCGGAGCTTCCGTCAATTTTGAGGTCAACCTCACTGCAATATGATGCGTCAAACTTCACAGAAATGGTGGAATCGGGTGAAATAACAATACACCTTGATTTCAGTGTGTGAGGGCATATAGGTGTCATTATCATACAATCAAGATTTTTGTGCACGATAGGTCCTCCGCAGGAAAGGGAGTAGGCGGTAGAGCCTGTTGATGTTGAAACAATTATCCCGTCAGCAAGGTATTCGCCTGCCGTAGTCCCGTCAACCTCTGCGGTAAGTGAAATCATTTTTGCAGAGTTACCTCGAATAATAATATCGTTAAGAGCGGTATATGTTTCCTTGACATCCTTGCCGGATGTAATTCTTGCTTCAAGCATCATTCTGTGCTCAACCGAAAAATCTCCTTCCAAAATCTTTACAAGATTGGAAAGGTCGTTGCGTTCTGCGAGGGTGAGAAAGCCCAGATGTCCCAAGTTTATTCCTGCAACAGGAACATTGTAGTCTGCCGCCTGATTAACGGTTTTGAGAATTGTACCATCACCGCCGAGAGCAATAACCATGTCACTTTCTTCAAAAATACCGTCACCGTTTGCAAAGAACAAGCCCGGAAAATCCAGCTCATCCTTGAGGGATACGTCCAAAATGACGGTTTTGTTATATTTTTTCAGAAGGGATATAATTTCTTTTGTTGCTGAAAAATCCGTGTCACGGCTTTTGTTGACAAAAAGAGCAATTCGTTGCATAAAAAACCCTCCTTAGTTTTCGTTTTTTGAGTTTAGTTCATGGGATGCTTCCACAAGTGTGGGAATATCAAATTCCGCAGAAACAGAGTCGTCTTTTTTTATATACATAAGGTATTCAATATTGCCTTCAGGACCTTTTATGGGAGAAAAATCAAGACCTTTGACAGAAAAACCTATTTCCTTCGTGAAGGCAAGTACATTCTCAATAACTTCAATATGTGTTGACTTTTCTCTTACAACACCTTTTTTGCCTACCTTTTCACGTCCTGCTTCGAATTGCGGCTTTATCAGACAAACACCCTCACCGCCGTCTTCAAGAAGGTCATAGGCAACAGGAAGAACGGGCTTCAGTGATATGAAGGAAACATCAACTGAAAAAAAACCCAGTGGTTCTTCAATCAGATTTTTGTCTATATAACGTATGTTGGTACGTTCCATATTGACAACTCTTTCATCCTGGCGGAGCTTCCAGGCAAGCTGACCATAGCCAACATCTACGGAATAAACCTTCAGTGCTCCGTTTTGAAGCATACAATCGGTAAAACCACCGGTTGATGCACCTATATCCATACAGATTTTTTCTGACGGAGTTACGGGAAATACCTTCATTGCTTTTTCAAGCTTGAGACCGCCGCGGCTGACATAGGAAGGCCCTTTTTCACGGACCTCGATGTTTTCGGTTCCTTTGACCGTTTCGCCCGCCTTCATAGCTTTTTGGTTGTCAACATAAACATCCCCTGCCATAATCATTGCCTGTGCCGCACTGCGGCTGGGAGCAAGACCGTTTTCTGCAAGGTATACATCAAGTCTGATTTTAGCCACGGTTATCACCCTCAAGTGTATTAATTATTTTTTCTGCAATGTGTTGTGCATCTATTTCAGCCCAAGCCTTTTGCTGAGAAACAGTTCCCTGTGACAAGGGCTTGTCGGGAAAACCAAAGTCCAGAATGTTTTCGTTCACAATACGGCGTACAATGGAAGAAAGTCCGCCGATACAAACGTTGTCTTCCAATGTAGCAATAAGTTTTTTGCCATCCTTCAGTTTCAAGAACAGTTCTTCATCGAAGGGCTTCAAAAAGCGTGCATTCATAACAGCAACAGAAATTCCATGATTTTCAAGGAGCTCTGCACTTTTCATAGCCTCCTGAACTTGCGAACCGAGAGCCACAAGAAGAACATCAGTACCTTCTTTTTCAACAATTCCTTTGCCGTATGAGACTGGGTGGCAAGCGTCAGCATTTGCAGGATTACTTCCCTTCGGATATCTGATTGCAACAGGTCCTGAACAGTCATTCACTGCATGACGCAGCATTAATCGGAGTTCTTCGTTTGATGATGGTGCCATAACTGTCATATTGGGGATATGGGACAGGTATGAAAGGTCATAAATTCCCTGATGTGTTTCACCGTCATTTCCTGATGCTCCTGCACGGTCGATTGCAAAGACAACGTGAAGGTTCTGGAGAGCTGCATCGTGTATAATCTGGTCATAACCACGCTGAAGGAAGGTTGAGTATACTGCAAAAACAGGAATATATCCGGAAAGTGCCATTGCGGCAGAAAAGGTAACAGCATGTTGCTCTGCAATACCTACATCAAAGAATCGGTCAGGAAAGATGTTTGCAAACTTGATAAGACCGGTTCCCAGAGGCATTGCAGCAGTTATGCCGACAAGTCTCGGATTTTCCTTTGCGAGCTTCACTATTTCGTCGCCAAAAACATCGGAATAGGTTTCCGTACCTGATGATACAGGCTCACCTGTTTCGGGATCAAAGCGTCCAACTCCATGAAAAAATGATGGGTCATTTTCCGACGGGGCATAGCCTCTGCCCTTTTGTGTAAGAACGTGAATGATTACGGGCTTGCACAGGCTTTTTCCGTAATTTATGATAGTTATAAGCTCCTTCAGGTCATGTCCGTCAACAGGACCTAAGTATTCAAGCCCCATATTTTCAAATAGCTTTTTCTGGAAAAGGACATTTTTCAGAAGTCTTTTTCCTCGTATAATTATATCAACAAAGGGTTGACCAAAAAGTGGCAGATTTTGCAAGAATTTTTTCAAAGACGTTTTTGCATCAATATATTTTGCGTGGCTGGTAACTTTTCGCATAGATTGAGAAATTCCGCCTACATTTTCTGAAATAGACATACCATTGTCATTGAGAATAACAATCAGCGGTGATTTGCTGCTTCCTGCCTGATTGAGAGCTTCATATGCCATACCACCCGTGAGAGCCCCATCACCGATAACAGCAACAGCCCGGGAAGAGCTTCCGCAAAGCTCAAAAGCTTCCGCAAAACCGAGAGCGGCAGATATAGAGGTGGAAGAGTGACCTGTGTTGAATGCATCAGATTCGCTTTCCTCAACCTTGGGGAAGCCGCTTATACCGTCTTTCTGGCGAAGTGTATTGAAAAGATTTTTTCGCCCCGTTATGATTTTGTGGGTATAGCTCTGGTGTCCCACATCCCATACTATTTTGTCGTATGAAAAGTCAAAAACCTTGTGCAGTGCAAGGGTAAGCTCCACTGTTCCAAGGTTTGAAGACAAATGTCCCCCTGTTTTCGAAATGTTCTCAACAAGAAACTTACGGATTTCTTCCGCAAGTGTATTGAGTTCGGGGATATTTAGTTTCTTTATATCAGCTGATGAATTTATTTCATCCAGAATTTTACTCATAGCACACCTTTAGTCTGTTATCACATCAATGAAATGTGAAAGAAACTCTTATTTTTTTCGTATTCCGAATACAGAGATAATTCTTGCGGCGTTGTAGACGATAAAGTTGCTGTATTTTATCGCAATAGTTTTTCCCATAGCTTTTCCGCCAACGGTAACAGCTGCAACAGATGCAGTAATAAGAAGACTTATAACAAAGCTGTTTGAAATGGGTGTCAGTTGAACAATATATGCTACAACTGCGGCAGAGGCAGAACCACTGACAATTCCGCAAATGTCACCGACAACGTCATTGCAGAAATTTGAAACCTTATCCTTGGATTTCACGAGATTAATTGCAGTATTTGCGTGCTTGACCTTTTTTGCTGCCATAGAGTGAAAAGGTGCTTCATCGGCAGTTGTTACTGCCATACCGATTATATCAAACAGTATACCGCAAAGAATGATAAGAAGCAGTATCAGAACCGCAATCCAGATGTTCAACATATTCATAATACCGCTGGAAAGTATGTTGAATACTCCGGACATTGTGAAGGTTATGATTATTGTTTTTACAATCCAGGAAACATCCGTCTTTTTGGATGATGCAGGCTTGAACTTTACTTTCTGTTTTCGAGGTATGTCGTCTTTCAAAAGAATTTCATCTCCGTAAAATGGTATTTGAGAATAAAAAAGGGTAGCACACACAGTAAATTTTGTGCCTTAGGTCAGGTTGGATTTCCCGTCAGACTTCCCAATCGTCGCCGAAAGGGATGTTTCCGTTTAAAGTCTGCCACGCACCGTTACCGATGAGACAAAAGAATGTCTCTGCGTTACCTGATTGCCACTGAGTACACACTACAATCCTGTATATGCGTACCGGTCTAGGGGTTTTCCCCGACAGCTACATACATTTCTTAGCCTCTTTTGCAATTATGGTTTCAAAAAGCGATAACTGTTGGTTCTTGGCCGAGAATCAACAGGCTGAACAATTATTCACCATAACCACTCAAGGCAGGCTACACTGCCCACAGCACCGCAAAAAAACTTTTAGTACCGCATGGCAGGTTTTAACCTGATACGTATAAAGGCGGGATGTCCCATCCAATACACGGTCACA
>SVKC01000059.1 GCA_015068655.1 Oscillospiraceae bacterium | reverse complement strand
TACGGCACCTGCTGCAACATTGATGGTTGTTCGTCAGTACAAGGCGAATGGACCGCTCACAAAGTTGCTTTTGCCGATTGTTGCTCTTGATGATGCGGTGGGACTTATTGTTTTTGCTGTTTCCTTTGGTATTGCAAAAACAATGCTTGCGGGCAATCTGGATTTGATATCAATTATTGTGAATCCTCTTGTTGAGATTGTGTGCTCACTTACTCTTGGTGCGATTATGGGTTGGTTGCTCACACAGCTTGAAAAAATGTTTAATTCAAATACAAACCGTCTCAATATGACAATTGCTTTTGTATTTCTCACGGTTGCACTCTCTATGCTTGATTTCCACATCGGCTCTGTGCACATCAGCTTTTCATCCCTTCTGGTTTGTATGATGCTTGGAACCATATTCTGCAATATATGTCCTTTGTCTCACGACCTTATGGAAAAATCAGACAGATGGACTTCTCCGCTTTTTGCACTGTTTTTCGTAATAAGCGGTGCAGAGCTTGAACTCAGCGTGTTTACAGATTATGCCATTGTTATAATCGGTATTGTATATATTATTTTCCGCTCTCTAGGAAAGTATTTTGGAACCTTTGTCAGTGCAAAGGCTGTTCATTGCACATCTAATACATGTAAATATCTCGGAATTACACTTTTGCCCCAGGCAGGCGTTGCTTTGGGAATGTGTGCTACCGCTATGGTTCTTCCTAATGATGCGGGAAGCCTCATAAGAAACATTACACTGTTTGCAGTTCTGGTTTATGAGTTGGTTGGTCCACTTCTTACACGCCAGGCTCTCACAGCAGCAGGTGACATCAAGCCTATTCCTGAAGATGTGAAAAAACGTCGTCAGACAAAGCTTGATGATGCAAAAAACAGAACTAATTAATTGCATTTTTATACAAAACCGAACTCTCTGCGGTTCGGTTTTTTGTATAATAGGAAAAAGGAGGGCTTTTTTGTGGAATTATTCAAAAATGGAGTAAATTCAGCATTTGATTATACAAAAGTTTTTCTGAAATGGCTGTTCTTTGCATCAATTGTCGGTGTAGTGGGAGGAACTGTTGGAAGCGTTTTTCATATCAGCATAGATTATGTTACAGAGCTCAGATATGAGTTTCCTTGGATTCTTTTCCTTTTGCCGTTAGGCGGTTTGCTTATTGTCGGTGCATATAGTTTGTTTGCGAAAAAAGGAAGAATTGATACAAATTGCGTCATTGAGGCTGTTCAAAGGGAAGAAAGAGTTCCTTTTGTTATGGCACCACTGATTTTCTTCGCAACTGTTGTGACCCATTTTTTTGGAGGTTCTGCAGGTCGTGAGGGGGCAGCTCTTCAGCTTGGCGGAAGTATGGGTTATAATATTGGCAGACTTTTCAAGTTGAGCAAGCAGGATGTCAGGATTATTGTTATGGCAGGAATGAGCAGTGTGTTCGCAGCTTTGTTCGGTACACCACTTACGGCAGCATTTTTTTCTATTGAGGTAATAAGTATAGGTGTAATACACTATGCAGCATTGGTTCCGTGCTTGATTTCATCTGTTGTTGCGGCGCAGATTGCCGCGTTGTTTGGACTTTCTCCTGTTGGGTTTACCCTGAATACAGGAATAGATTTTTCTTGGAGTATGGTTCTTGGTGTTGTAGTTTTGTCTTTGCTTTGTGCTTTGCTCAGCATTGTTTTTTGTTTCTGTATGAAAAAAGGAGAACATTTGTTCGAAAAATACGTACCCAACGCATATGCAAGAGTCTTTATTGGTGGTGCTTTTGTTGTAGCTTTGACTGTTTTGATAGGTACAAATGAATACAACGGAGCAGGTATGGACGTTATCGCAAGGGCTGTTTCGGGAGATGCAAGGTATGAAGCCTTTGCTCTCAAGCTTCTTTTCACGGTAATAACAATTGCATCAGGCTTTAAGGGCGGAGAGATTATACCCGGGTTTTTCATTGGATCGACCTTTGGCTGTGTTGTCGGTGGTATTCTGGGTCTTGAACCGGGGCTTGGTGCGGCGATAGGTTGTGTAGCTGTTTTCTGTGGAATGGTGAACTGCCCATTTGCTTCGGTAATTCTTGCTCTTGAGCTTTTTGGTTCAGAGTATATTTTGCTTTTTGCACTTGCCTGTGGAATAAGCTTTATGATGTCAGGACCTTTTGGACTTTACAGCAAGCAAAGGTTTGTTTGCTCAAAAATAAGAGAAGAATTTTCGGAAATAAACGAAGGATAATGTATTATTAGGAGTGGTGTTACAATGAACAGTTTTTGGGAATTTGTTGAAGGTATGGGAAGAGCTTTTCTGGGATTTTTTGATAGGGCTGTGTCCAACATAAATGATGCCCTTTATGGTTATATTCTGATTATACTTTTGATTGTGGTCGGGGTTTATTTTACTATTCGCACACGTTTTGTTCAGTTCAGACTTTTGGGGGAGCAGATAAAAGCAGTTACCGAAAAACCTGAAAGTGAAAAAGGTGTTTCGTCCTTTCAGGCACTTATGGTTTCTACGGCATCACGTGTGGGAACAGGAAATATTATAGGCGTTTCAACTGCCTTGTGTATCGGCGGCTTCGGGTCAATATTCTGGATGTGGCTTATTGCTATAATTGGCAGTGCATCGGCATTCGTTGAGAGTACTCTTGCACAGATTTACAAAAAGAAGAATTCAAACGGATTTCACGGCGGTCCTGCTTATTATATAGAGGCCGGTCTTCATTCGAGAGGACTTGCGGTGTTGTTTTCGGTGTTTCTCATACTTACATACGGCTTTGGCTTCAATATGCTTGCGGCATACAACCTTCAGTCAACATTTTCGTTTTACGAATTTTATAATCCTCAGATTTCACCTTGGATAATTGGTGTCATATTAACGGTGATAGTAGCTTTTTGTCTGCTGGGCGGTGGAAAAAGTATTATAAAGGTTACTAGTTTGCTTGTTCCTGTTATGGGAGTTGTGTACGTTCTTACAGCTTTGGTAATTATCCTCATTAACATAACGGCCTTGCCGGGGATTTTTTCAAGAATTTTTTCAGAGGCTTTTGATGTAAAGGCGATATTCGGTGGATTCAGTGGTTCGTGCGTTATGTATGGAATAAAACGAGGTCTGTTCAGCAACGAGGCGGGTGTTGGGTCTGCCCCCAACGCATCGGCTTCGGCAGACGTGAATCATCCGGTAAAACAGGGGCTTGTTCAAGTGCTTTCTGTATTTCTTGATACATTGCTTGTTTGTTCGGCTACAGCCTTTATGTGTATGTGTTCCGGAATAGAGCCTACGGAAGAACTTTCAGGTGCACCCTATGTTCAGCAGGCACTTTCACAAACGCTTGGAAGCTTCGGTCCTGTTTTCATTACTGTAGCAATGATACTTTTTGCATTTACAACGTTGCTTGGAAATATTTATTATGTTGATCAAGGGATGTATTATATTTTGAAAAAAGTTCCGGGAAAAGCATTCCACACAATACTTCATATTTTTCTTGCTTTGATAATTCTCCTTGGTTCAGTTCTCAGTGCTAATCTGCTGTGGAATATTGCAGATGTTCTCATGGGAGCAATGACTATAATAAATATTCCGGCTATATTTATTTTGGGGAAATATGCTGTCCGTGCTTTGAGGGATTATGAAAAACAGCGAAAAAATGGTGAAATGCCTACTTTTCACGTGAAGGATATTGAACTGCCGCACAAGGTAGATTATTGGTCATAATTGAAGAACCGCACATTGATGCATTGCGTCCCTGTGCGGTTCTTTTTCGGTACGGTTAAAGGGACTGAAAAAAGTGTATACTGAGGAAAGGGAGTGTGAACGTATGAAAAAGAGAATGTATCTTTGTATCGATTTGAAAAGCTTTTATGCCTCGGTTGAATGTGTGGAACGCGGTTTTGACCCTATGACGACAAATCTTATTGTCGCAGACCCCGAAAGGTCGGAAAAAACAATCTGTCTTGCCGTAACACCTGCAATGAAGGCTCTGGGCGTAAAAAATCGCTGCCGTGTTTTCGAGATTCCCAAAAGTATTGAATATATAATGGCAGAGCCCAGAATGCAGAAGTATATAGATTATGCCGCAGAAATTTATGCAATATACCTCAAATTTGTGTCTAAGGATGATATTCACGTTTATTCTATTGACGAGGTTTTTGTTGATGTTACGGACTATCTTTCCTTGTATGGAATGACAGCAAAAGAACTTGGCATAAAAATGATGACGGAAGTTTTTGAAAAACTTGGAATACGTGCAACATGCGGTGTTGGCACAAATCTTTATCTTGCAAAGGTTGCCCTTGACATAACAGCAAAGCATTCTTCTGATTTTGTAGGAATTCTTGACGAAGAGACTTATTGCAAAACGTTGTGGACACACAGACCCATAACCGATTTCTGGCGTATAGGTCGGGGAACGGCACGACGTCTGGAATCTATGGGGATATACGATATGGGCGGAATAACGAGGTGTAACGAAGAATATCTTTACAAAAAGTTCGGTATAGATGCCGAGCTTCTCATAGATCACGCATGGGGACGTGAACCTGTAACGATGGCGGATATAAAAAATTACAAACCCAAAAGCAATTGTCTCACAAGCGGACAAGTTCTTATGTGTGATTACGGTTTTGAGGACGGAAGAATAATTGTGAAGGAAATGATGGAGCTTCTGTGCCTTGATATGGTAGAGAAAGGACTTGTTACAAAGTCAATCACACTTTATGTTGGTTATTCAAATACTCTGAATATGGAGCCTGCACGCGGAAGTGCTGCGGTTGATATTCCCACAAATGCAGATTCACAGCTTGTACCTTTGGCGGCGGAGCTTTACGGGAGAATTGTAAATCCCTTGCACCCTATAAGGCGTGTAAATATATCCTGCAACGGTGTAACCGAGGAAAAGAAGGAATATGTTCAGCTTAGTTTGTTTGATGACAGCACAGAAAAGGAAAAAAGCAGGAAAATTCAGAATGCTATAATCGGAATAAAAAAGCAGTTTGGGAAAAATGCTGTGTTCAAAGGGATTGACCTTGGAGAAAATGCAACAACACTTGAACGCAACAGACAGATTGGAGGTCACAAAAGTGGCGAATAAACCGAGATTAAAAATGCCTGTATCAGAACGTGCAAAACAATTTATGCCATTTTCGGCCTTGAAAGGACTTGATGAAGCCCTAAGACAAAAAGAGAAGGTTCTTGTAGAGAAAAAAGAATTGTCGGAAGAGGTTTCAGAAGAAATATCTTATATCCTGAATGACATCAAGAAAGGGGATTTTGTGAAGGTAGTTTTTTTTCACGAAGGGGAATATTTGTCGGCTGAAGGTGTGGTTTCTTTTTTTGATGCAACGGAAAAAAGAATGACCATTGTGAAAAACGATATTGAGTTTGAAAATATATACCGAATTAAAAAAAGAGGAAATCTTTTGTGAAGATTCAAAAAGTCTTTCGCGAAATAACAGAAATTACTGTTGACAAAAAATGTATGTAGTGGTATACTGCAAAAGGTTAATAAATTATTCTTCGGGGCAGGGTGTGATTCCCTACCGGCGGTTAAAGTCCGCGAACTGCAGCAAGGCAGCCGATTTGGTGAAATTCCAAAACCGACAGTAAAGTCTGGATGAAAGAAGAAGTTTGTATGCTTTGCATAAAAATTTTTTTGAGTAATGTTATCCCGATGTAAATCGGGATAATTTTTTTCCCTTGATGAAAACAACAAGGAGTGTATTACTTTGAAAAACAAAAAAACTGCGTGGCTTGTGAAGGTTGCGATGCTTTCGGCTGTTGCAACGGTTCTGATGTTGGTTGAATTTCCGTTACCATTCATTGCACCACCGTTTTATGAGTTGGATTTCAGTGAAGTTCCTGTTTTGGTTGGGGCTTTTGCTCTGGGACCACTTGCGGGAGTTGTGGTTGAAGGCTTGAAGATTCTTCTTAATCTGCTTATAAACGGCACAATAACAGCAGGTGTAGGTGAGTTTGCAAATTTTGTGATGGGTGTTGTTTTTGTGTTGCCGGCGTCTTTGATTTACAAGCGTCGGAAGACAAAAGCCAATGCTGCTTTTGGACTTGTTTTGGGCGGTGTTTTCATGGTTGTTGTCAGTTGTTTTGTCAATGGTTACATAATGCTTCCGCTTTATAGCAAGTTTATGCCTCTTGATGCTATTATAAAGCAGGCAGCGAATATCTGGTCAGTTATTGACAGTGTATTTGATTTCGTTCTTTTGTGTGTAGCTCCGTTCAATCTGATAAAAGTAGTTCTTGTTTCGGTAATTACGCTTGTAATTTATAAACCAATAAGCCCGATACTTAAGGGATAAAAAGGAGAAAATATTATGAAAAAGTTTGTATTTCTTTCTGTAGCTGTTTTGTTAACACTTTCTGTTTTTACCGGATGTAAGCCCAAAAATGAAACAAAAGATGCAAATAACGTGCAGCAAGAAGTAAACGAAAAAAGCAATGAAAAACTGAACCAAGAGACTGAAAAAAAGGAAACTCAAAAGGATGGCAATAGTACAAAAACACAAGCCGTTTCTGTCGAAGAGATTTCTCAGGAACAGGCAAAAGAATTTATGGACAAAGAAGAATATGAAGTTATTATTGATATTCGTTCGTTTGAGGAATATAACAAGGAACACATTGAAAATGCAATTTGTCTTCCGGCAGAGGGAATTCGCGAAGAAACTCTGACGATGCTTATTCCCAGCAAAGAACAATCTTTGTTGATTTATGGTGACAGCGAAGAAGAAAGCCGTGAAATAGCTGAAAAAATTTCAGCTATGGGTTACAAAACAGTGAAGTCGTTTGGTACAATGAAAAATTGGAAATACGAAACAGAAAAGGAAGACCGTTCATAATGTTTCGCAAATTTTCTTTCTTTTTCTGTTGCCCGTTCTTCGGGACTTAATTTGTACCTTGGTATATTAAAAACCTCCGAAATGATATTTTTATTATATATCATCTTGGAGGTTCATTCTTTTTTATTCAATTATTGCAATTATTTGAGTTATAAATTTGCTTTTATCTTTATGCTGCGGTGGTCCTTCAAGATAAAGGTTACGAAATGTGCCAGATAGTTTTAGATTATTTTCTTCTACATACGAGATAAGTCTTTTCCGTGCTTCGGGAATACTTTCGTATGCTCCGTGATGAAAGAAAGATATTGCTTTAAGTTCAGGAAGTTGTTCTACATATTCGCCTTTGCTTTCAGGTGGCACGGCAACACAATAAGA
>SVKC01000009.1 GCA_015068655.1 Oscillospiraceae bacterium | reverse complement strand
CAAGCTATTGTCTTGAAAGCCACGCATGATTGCAATAGTGTCGGTCTTTGAAAACCACAGTTTTCAAAGGAGTTTGCGATATATCGCAAACATAAAACGCAAATGCGTTTCACCGACTACTATTATAATGACGGAGAGTTAGTCGAAACAATGATAAATGGAAATCGTTCATTGTTTTATGATATATTTAAGGGTCATAAAAATGCGTTTTATCTTTACGGTCATGTGCACGGTGAAAGATCATGTTACAAAGAGTTTTCATCCGGTGCAATATTACATATAGGCGACCGGGACTTACCCATTGATAAAAACCTTAAAGAAACTGATTCTCTGAGAAAACAATACGAATATTCGTTTGTTCATATGGGAGGGCTGAGACCTTTTGGCAGAGAATTTTTTGAGGAAGATGGAATCAGCGGTTATGGCGGTGAAAAAGAATTAACATATTTTCCCGGTACGGCAACACCAAAACTGGCACAGTACCTGGTTTTTGAGGTGTATCAGGACAGAGTGGTTTTTCATATCAGAAATACGGGAACTCTTGAAAACTATAACCAAAAAGACAGGTTGAAGGAATATACAGTGTATTATAAATAATAAATATTGATTTACTGTAAGTAAAGTGGAATTTTACTAAAAATTACTTGTTTATCATGATATGCACCCCAAAAGTCAGATGCTTTTGAGGGTGCATATTTTTAAAAGAAGGGGAGTCACCTGAGTTTGGCAAAAAGTTGAGGAAAATTCATAAATCGGATTTTTGTATTATTCAGCATCTAATCTGTTTTGCTGTTGCTGAGTACGGTAGGTACGGGGAGTTATGCCATAACGTTTTTTAAAAGCGTATACAAAATATGATTCACTGTTAAAACCGCAGGAAAGAGCGATGTCGAGATTATTTTCGAAACTGTTTTTCAGTTTTCTTTGTGCATGGGTTAATCGATATTGAGTGATGTATTCTGCCGGAGTAAAATTTGTGAATTTTTTAAAAAGATTTATAATGTATGTTGGGCTATAAAATGAGATTGCAGACAATGTTTTCAAAGTTATTTTCTCAGTATAATGTTCGTGAATATAGTTCATCATGGTCTTGAGTTCCTCAGGGATTTTTCTGCTTTGTTTAGGAGTATGGCAAATACGTTCGTTTTTTATAAGGATTGCAAATAGTTCTGCAAATTTTGCTTTCATAATAAATTCATAACCAAAGCGTTGACTTTCGTAAATATTAACGATAAGTTTTAATATTTCAATGACTGAGTGATCTATAGGGTTGTTATTATCAAAAATATATTGAAAGCTTATTTGTCCGTTGAACAACTCACTGAAGGATTTGTCGGCCCAGAAGGATGGGGATACCACAATGGCTGTGATATTTGTGTTTGGCTGGGCATGAATAGAATGGAGAATACCGCTTTGTAAAAGAACAACAGTATTTTTGTTAAGATTCACCGACTCTCCGTTTATAATACAAAGTGCAGTTCCATTTTCGACCATGATAAATTCATATTCTTCGTGCCAATGAAGATACACACCGGAGGTCTTGTATATTTTCATAGGTAAATCGTTTCCGCTTTTATGCTGTAATTGTTCATATAAATTGATCATTTGTAACGCCTCTCTCAATTAGTGTTATATATTGATACTTTTTGTGCAATATTATATAATTTTATTGTAAATTTGTGTGATATAATTATTATATCAAAAAATTTTGTGAAAAACAAGGAGTATTTTGAAATGAAGATATCTATTCGCGATTTTGGTGCGAAACCAGATGGAAAGATACAAACAACTGCTATTCAAGCGGCAATTGATCATTGCTTTCTGGGCGGAGGAGGAGAGGTTGTAATTCCGGAGGGGATATATTTTACTGGAGGAATCCGTCTGCGCTCTAACATAACATTGCATTTGATGGAAAATGCGGTACTGAAGGGCGTGCGTGATCCTGAAGAATATTATGGATATTTGCATGATAATGTGGAACCTCTTGCCGGAAATCAAATCACAGACGCAGGATATATTGGTCTTTGGAATATTCATGGTGAGACGGAGTACGATGAGAATGATGAGCGTTATCGATTCAAACGTATTCCGGGTAGCAGGTGGAACAACGCACTGATTCGAGCTATTGATGCTGAAAATATAGCAATCATAGGTGAGAGTGGTTCGGCGATAGATGGTGATAATTGCTATGATGCGATTGGGGAGGAGGATTATCGAGGTCCTCATGCAATAGGATTTTTCAGAGTAAAAGGCATAAAGTTGAGCGGATATACTGTTAAGAATAGCGGAAACTGGGCACACCATTTACTTTTTTGTGATAATGTTGCGGCAAGTAAAATAAGGTTGAAGCAGGGCATGACGGTTTTGATGCTGCTGTTTGTCGTAATATCTTAATTGAGGATTGCGAATTTTATACAGGTGATGATTGCATTGCAGGTTTTGGCAATACAAATGTGTTTGTGAATAACTGTGTTTTGAACAGTTCCTGTTCGGCCTTTCGTTTCGGTGGAACAAATGTTTATATTAAAGGATGTAAGGCATACGCCCCGGGGAAATATTCGTTCCGCGGTTCGTTAAGTAAGGAAGAAAAAATTGCAGGTACAATGGCAACATCGGAAAATGCGAGAAATAACATGTTAAGTTTTTTCACATATTATGCAGATTATTCAGTTCCAATTCCTGAGGAGCCGGGAAATATAGTGATTGAAGATTGTGAGATATGTGGAGCAGACCGGTTTTTGCATTATAATTTTTCAGGAAATGAGACATGGCAACGCTATCGTCCGTTGAGGGACATAACCTTCAAAAATATTAAGGTGATCGATGTTTCAATGCCGTTGACGCTTTATGGTACTGAAACAAATAAGGTTGAACTGATAATGAAAAACATGTCTGTTCGGATGAGGAAAGGCGCTTCTGTCAGCGAATTTATAAGAGCTTGTAATTATGAGCGGATTTCAATTGATGAAATGAGTATAGAGGGATTTGACGGAGAATGTATAGTTAAATCCAAAGGCAACGGTAACATTGAAATAAAAAACATCAACGGGCTGTCAAATATAAAAGCATATGTTCTGCAAACAGAAGAAGATTTTATAATCGAAAAAATTTGAATCGTGCAAAGTGCTGCATCTAAACCATTCGGCTTTCCCGGAAAAAAGCGTTGCCTTTGCCGATACTTTTTCAATGAAGCGTGCCTTTCAGGAACATGAAGTCGCTAACGCTAATGAAGTGCAGATTCTCAACCTGAAGGAACAATGAATATCTTGACAAAAACAATGTTGTTTTGTTATACTGTAAGTGAAAAGTATAGAAGAGATTAATATTTCTTTTTTTACTATAATCTTAGTATATCTTAAACTACGGAGGTAAAAATTATGGGATTTTTTATAACAGTTTTTTGTGTTGTAATTGCAATTATAATAATACCAAACATTAAAATTGTTCCTCAAGCTCATGAATTTGTTATTGAGTTTTTGGGAAAATATAAGACAACATGGTCCGCAGGAATTCATATTAAGGTGCCGTTTATAGAACGAATTTCAAAAAAAGTTACGCTAAAAGAGCAAGTACTTGACTCACCCCCGCAACCGGTCATTACAAAAGATAATGTTACTATGCAGATAGATACTGTAATCTATTATGCAATTTATGATGCGAAGTTGTATGCTTACGGTGCGGTTAATCCTATCTCTGCTTTATCAAATTTAGCAGCTACAACCTTGAGAAATATTGTTGGTGAATTGGAACTTGATGGCACACTTACATCGAGAGATACAATTAACGGAAAGATGACATCTATATTGGATGAGGCAACAGATAAATGGGGAATTAAGGTAAGCAGAGTTGAATTGAAAAATATTATTCCGCCGGCAGAAATTCAAAATGCAATGGAAAAGCAGATGAAAGCAGAACGTGACAGGAGAGAAACAATGCTTCAAGCTGAGGGGCATAAAGCGGCTGCTATAACTCGTGCAGAAGGAGACAAGCAGGCGGTGATACTTGCAGCCGAAGGTGAAAGAGATGCGAGAATTGCTAGGGCTGAGGGTGAAGCAAAGGCAATCTATTTGTCTAAAAAAGCAGAGGCAGATGGTCTTGCGGCTCTAAAAGAAGCGGGTGTGGATGCTGCAGTTCTTGAACTAAAAAAATATGAAGCTTTGATTGCTATGTCTGATGGCAAAGCTGCAAAAATAATAGTTCCAACCGATGCAGTTGAAATGGTAAAATCTAACGTAGTTTTTTCGGAAACAACAGGTTTAGGAGATAAAACCGACCCTGACAATACTCAAAAAATGGTTGAAAAGAAAGCAGATCCTTGTTGTGAATAACTAACACGGGTATTACAAACCGCAACAAATTTTTGTTGCGGTTTGTATATTTAATTATATCACTTATCCTCTTTTTAAGTAGAATTTGCTTTGGTAGATTTTCATTTGTTTACATCTTTTTTTGTATCTTTGATTATTTGCTAAATTCGACAGCTTGTTACAAATAATGAATTTGTCAAAATTAGGTATTTATATCCTTTGATTTGGGATAATATAAAAGAGGTGAGCATATGAAATCAATATGGAATAGCAATATTAAAGAGTTAAAATTCAATCAGCTTCAAGGCGACATTAAAACAGATGTACTGATTATTGGGGGAGGTATGTGCGGTATTATATGTGCATACATGCTGAAAAATGCCGGAGTTGATTGTGTTTTGGCGGAAGCAGATAAAATATGCGCAGGTATTTCTAATTCAACTACAGCGAAAATTACGTTTCAGCACGGGCTTATATATGATAAGATAACCAACAAATATGGAACGGAAAAGGCATATCTGTATTATGACAGTCAAAGGGAGGCATTGGAAAAAATCAAATCAATTGCATCAGAGATAGATGATTTTCAAATATGTAATTCTTATGTATATTCTTTAAAGGACAGAGGTGTAATAGAAAGAGAGGTTGAAGCCTTAAACAAGATTGGCTGTAGTGCAGAATTTTGCGAAAAAACAGAACTTCCTTTCGGTGTCAAAGGTGCTGTTAAAGTTTCTGATCAGGCAAAGCTTCATCCTCTGAAGTTTGCATATGCAATTGCAAAGGATTTAAAAATATATGAAAATACAAAAATTCTCGAATTGAAAAAACAAACTGCTATAACAACAAATGGAAGAATCTTTGCAAAAAAAGTTATAGTAGCAACGCATTTTCCTTTTATAAATAAGCACGGTGGATATTTTTTAAAGATGTATCAGCACAGATCTTATGTTATTGCGTTAAAAAATGCAGAGAATATAAAAGATATGTATGTTGATGAAGCAAAGGATGGATTGTCTTTCAGAAGTCATAAGGATTTGTTGTTGCTTGGAGGCGGAAGTCATCGTACGGGAAGTGTTGGCGGTGGATGGGAAGAACTGAGAAAAGTCAAAGAGAAGTATTATCCCTATTCCAGAGAAGAGAAATTCTGGGCAACTCAAGATTGTATGACACTTGATTCAATACCGTATATTGGTAGGTACTCAAAAGCTACTCAGGATTTGTATGTTGCGACCGGATTTAATAAGTGGGGGATGACATCCTCAATGGTGTCGGCTATGATATTAACAGATATGATATGCGGAAGGAAAAACAAATATGAGGATGTTTACTCCCCGTCAAGGACAGTATTTCATACTCAGCTTGCAGTTAACGCATTTGAATCTGCAAAAAACTTGCTAACACCTACGACACCAAGATGTCCTCATATGGGATGCGCATTAAAGTATAACAAAGAGGAACATTCCTGGGATTGTCCTTGTCACGGCTCCAGATTTGAGGAAAACGGAAATATAATAAATAACCCTGCTACAGACGATATGAAAAAATAAGAATTTCTCTGTTTTGCCATTGCAACAGAATAATTTAGAGAATAATCTGAATTGTTCTGTTTTTTTTCTTGTAAATAATTTCTATTTGTGTTATAATATCTATAATTTTTAAAAAGGAGCAAGAAAATTATGAAAAAAATCAAACAATTATTAACAATGGCAGTAATTGTATTTGCAATAATGATTTGCAGTTCAATGAGTGCCTTTGCGTTGACCGAGGGCGAATGGGAATTTAAGTTGCTTGACAATGAGGTAACGATTACAAAATATCTTGGTAATGGCGGAGATGTTGTAGTGCCTGAAACAATTGCAGGATGCCCTGTTACGAATATAGAGGACCAAAACTATAAAAATCGAGCAGGGGATGTATTTGAAGATGTCGATATTACGACTTTGGAAATAAAGGCTAAGATTAAACAACTCAACCAAGCTTTGGCATACAAACAGAAAAATCTTAAAAAGGTAATACTTCCTGATGGAATTGAGTCAATAGGAGATAGTGCGTTTTATGGTTGTGAAAGCCTTGTGACCATAAATATTCCGTCATCAGTAAAAAAAATTGGAGCTCAGACATTCGCTGAGTGTACCTCGCTTAAGACGCTTTCTTTGCCTGCAGGAATTGAAACTATCGGACATAAAATCTTTTCATTCAGCGGAATTACTGAAATAGATTTATCCAATGTTAAAGCAACATTAAATACCCGTCGCGGAGATGTAAGAATGTTTGAATTCTGCAAAAATTTGAAACGTGTTGTTTTAAGTCCTAATGTTGAACGAGTTGGAGATGAAATGTTTCTTGGATGTACCGCATTAGAAGAGGTTGTAATTCCAAACGGTGTTAAAATCATCGGTGAAAGAGCATTTGAGGATTGTACATCTTTGAAAAATATTGTTTTGCCTACTACCTTAACCGATATTTTGGGAAATGCTTTTTATAATACGGGATTAAAAGAGGTTGTTGTTCCCTACGGAACAAAATACATTACCAGTAGTTTTAAAAATTGTCAGAACTTAGAGGCTGTTTATATTCCTGATACTGTGGATTTAATGTATTTTAATCCTATATATTTGAGCCCTAATGCTATTATATATTGCTCTGAGGGCTCTTATGCTGCACAATATTGCAAGGAAGAAGGAATTTCTTACCTGACTGATAACTCTGTGAACAGCGGTATCCACGTTTATTACAATGGCAAAAGAATTTCTTTCCATTCATATGCTCAAAATCCTGAGATTTTGGAAGGAAGAACCTTGGTTCCTCTTCGTTCAATTTTTGAAGCAATGGGTGCAGTTGTAGATTGGGACGGAGCTACAAGCACAGCTATTGCAAAGCGTGGAAATATCGAAGTAAGGATAACAATAGGAGCAAATGCAATTTATAAAAACGGAGAAGCCATACCTGTAGATGTTCCTGCACGACTGATGAACGGCAGAACAATGGTTCCTGCTCGTGTAATTGCAGAGGCTTTTGGTGCCGATGTGCAGTGGAATGGAAACGGCAGAGCTGTTTTGATTTCGGAAAGTCGCTAAACATATTTCTCTAAACAATTCGACTATTCTATAATTCATCTAAAAGATTACAACAACGCAACCCACTTGATTACAAGGGGTTGCGTTGTTGTTTTGATAACTTTGATATTTGTGGTATATATTTGACGGGGTTGGTTGATTTTTTTAAAAACCCTTTGTCTTATATACTATCAGAAAATTTTTGGAGGTCAATCACTGTATCTGTCAGTCTTGATTCTTCTGCGGCAAAAGCAATAAGGTGATTGAGATATGATGTTCTTATGCTGCATATTGACTTGCTGGTTTCTTCTCCGGTGAAATACTTCACAAGATCAATCATTATGCCGGTATCACCGCCGCCGTGCCCTGCACTTATGGTTTCTCCGATTTTGTCAAGGTCATATGTTTCGGTTGTGTTTGTAATAAAATCGAATACCTTGATAGTATTGTCGGTCATATTTGCATCAATTTCGCCGTTTGTACCAAGAATTCTTATGGTACGCCCCTCTGTAAACGCTGTCATTGTGAAAACAACGGTACAACCGCCTTCAAATTCCATATTTACAGTCTGGTGGTCAACAACATCGTTGTCGCAGGCAAATACGCATCTGCCGTACGGACCCTTGTGCAGAGCTTCGATTATTTCTTCGTTTGTTGCATCAACACGGTCGGCAACAACATCCCTCCAGGGATTATCTTTCATCTCTGTATAAAAACGTATGGGCTCGTATTTGCATGTGTCTTTGTGCGGACAGTTGTCAAGACAACGGTCAGGAGCACCTTCCGGGCGATTTTCAGCTTTGAAATAATCACGGCCTCCAAAGGATTGTACCTTTTTGCAGGGCTTTCCAATAAGCCATTGAAGTATATCTGTATCATGACAGGATTTTGCCAGAATCATAGGAGAAGATTCTACGGAATTTCTCCAGTTTCCGCGGACGAAGCTGTGACTTTGGTGCATACGTTCAACACCTTCGGTGTGAATTACAGTCATCGGCGTTCCGATTTTTCCGTTGTCGAGAATATTTTTCAGTGTATACCAGAAATTTGTAAATCTGAGTACGTGACAAACAATAACCTTTACACCTTTTCTTTCAGCAGCTTCGGCAATTTCTTTGCATTCTTTTGCATTGGGTGCCATGGGCTTTTCCAAAAGAAGATTGTATCCTTTTTCGATAAGCTGAAGAGCAGGAGCATAATGCATATTGTCCTGTGTGGATATTATTGCAAAATCAGCCATTTTGGGCAGTTCACAGAGCTTTTCCCAGGTATCAACAGCCAGACTATCGGGAATATTATGGAGCTTCTGTGCCTTTTCTCGACGTGAAATTTCCGGCTCTGCTACGGCCTTGATTTCAAGAAGCTCAGGGTTGTCAACGGCAAAACGAGCATATGTACTGCCTCGCATACCGTATCCGAGAATGATTGCAGTAAGTTTTTTCATTTGATTTTCCTCCTGATAATGTAAGTAAATTCAATGTAACACATTCAAAAACAAATGTCTATGTGAATTTGTGTAAAAAATCTTTGATTTTGGATAAAAATAAAATGAATATATAGAAAAAAATTTGCAAAAATACACTTTACATTGCAATTTTTTTTTGTTATACTGTATTTTGTGGAATAGTAAGAAAAAATTACTATATGTAGTAACTTAGGAATTATAAACGGAGGTATTTGCAAAAGTGTGTGCAAAAAGTTATAACGATGACAGTATAGTGTCCCTGAAGGGCGCCGACAGAGTAAGAAAGCGTCCGGCGGTTATTTTTGGCTCGGACGGAATAGAAGGCTGTCAGCATTCTGTATTTGAAATACTTTCAAATTCAATTGATGAGGCAAGAGAAGGTCACGGTAAGCTTATTACTGTACGCCGTTTCCTTGATTTGTCTGTGGAGGTTGAAGACCAGGGAAGAGGTATACCTGTTGACTTCAACCAGAGAGAAGGACGCTTCAACTGGGAGCTGGTTTTCTGTGAAATGTATGCTGGCGGAAAGTATGCAAACAATTCAGGAGAAAACTACGAGTTCAGTCTGGGTCTCAATGGTTTGGGAACCTGTGCGACACAGTACAGCTCAGAATATATGGATGTTGAAATTCTTCGTGCCGGACACAAGTTTGAGCTTCACTTTGAAAAAGGTGAAAATGTTGGTGGACTCACAAAAACACCGTTCAAGCACCGTCATACAGGTTCAAAAATAAAATGGAAGCCCGATACGGAGGTTTTTACGGATATTGATATTCCTCTTGAATACTATATGGACGTTCTGAAAAAACAGGCGGTTGTGAATTCAGGTGTAAAGTTTGTTCTTTTCAACGAGGTATCTCCGGGGAAGTTTGAAGAGTTTGAGTTTTATTATGACAACGGTATAATTGATTACCTGAAAGAACTTTCAGGGGGAAAGGAAAAAACTGCACCTTATTATATCGAAGCAGAGCGACGCGGACGTGATCGCGACGACAAGGAAGATTACAAGGTGAAAATGAGCTTTGCCTTCTGCTTCAATAATGATGTGAATGTAATTGAATACTATCACAATTCAAGCTTTCTTGAGTACGGAGGTTCGCCTGATAAAGCGGTGAGAAATGCCTTTGTTTATGCAATCGACAAATATCTCAAGGCGAACAACAAGTATGTGAAAAACGAATCAAAAATTTTGTTTACCGACGTTCAGGACAGTCTTTGTCTCATCAGTAACTCATTTTCTACAATGACAAGCTATGAAAACCAGACAAAAAAAGCCATAACGAACAAGTTTATTCAGGAAGCAATGACCGAATTTCTCCGTGAACAGCTGGATATATATTTCATTGAAAACAAAATTGATGCGGAGAAAATTTCCGAGCAGGTACTTATCAACAAGCGAAGCCGTGAAACAGCTGAAAAAACAAGAACCAATCTCAAAAAGAAGCTTGATGTAAAAATGGATGCGGTAAATCGTGTCAAAAAATTTGTTGACTGTCGAAGCAAGGACATTGACCGCCGTGAAGTCTACATTGTGGAAGGGGATTCGGCACTCGGCTCTTGTAAGCTCGGACGTGACAGTGAGTTTCAGGCTATAATGGCAATCAGAGGAAAAATACTGAACTGTCTCAAGGCGGACTATGACAGAATTTTCAAAAGTGATGTTATTGTTGACCTTTTGAAGGTTCTTGGCTGCGGTGTTGAAATTAATGCAAAACAGAACAAAGAGCTAAGCTCCTTTGACATAAACAATCTTCGTTGGAACAAGGTTATCATCTGTACCGATGCTGACGTGGACGGCTTCCAGATACGAACACTGGTTCTTACTATGCTTTATCGCCTGACGCCTACGTTGATTAATGAAGGATATGTGTATATTGCAGAGTCTCCTCTTTATGAAATAAACTGCAAGGACAAAACATACTTTGCTTTTGACGAAAAAGAGAAAACTGATATTCTTTCCAAGCTTGAGGGCAAGAAATACACAATTCAGCGAAGCAAGGGTCTTGGTGAAAACCAGCCCGAAATGATGTGGGAGACAACTATGAATCCCGAAACAAGACGGCTTATCAAGGTTATGCCTGAGGATGTGGAACGCACAAAAGAGGTTTTTGAGCTTTTGCTCGGTGACAATCTTGCAGGTCGAAAAGACCATATTGCAGAGCATGGTCACGAATATATCGACCTTATTGATGTAATGTAAAAGAAAAAACGGAGGATAAATTTAATGGCAAAAAAACCCATTATTGAACTTCAAAACATAACAGAAACGCTTGAAACAAACTATATGCCATATGCAATGAGTGTAATTGTTTCAAGAGCAATTCCTGAGATAGACGGTTTCAAGCCTGCACACAGAAAGCTTCTTTATACAATGTACAAAATGGGCTTGATTGGCGGAGGAAGAACAAAATCTGCAAATGTTGTAGGTCAGACAATGAAGCTGAATCCTCATGGTGATGCGGCGATTTATGAAACAATGGTGCGTCTCACGGAAGGTCATCAAGCACTTTTGCATCCGTTGGTTGACTCAAAGGGTAACTTTGGACGTCAGTATTCTCGTGATATGGCTTATGCGGCATCACGTTACACAGAGGTAAAGCTGTCAAAGATTTGCGGAGAGGTTTTCCGTGATATTGACAAGGAAACTGTTGACCTTGTTGACAATTATGACGGTACATTGAAAGAGCCAACACTTCTCCCTGTGAGCTTCCCGAATATTCTTGTAAACCCCAATCAGGGTATTGCTGTCGGAATGGCATCAAATATATGCAGCTTCAATCTTTCGGAAATATGTGAGGCTGCCATAAAGATGATGAAGGAGCCTGACGGGGACATTATGGATGTTCTCAAGGCACCTGACTTTTCCACTGGCGGCGAAATTCTTTATGAAGAAGCAGTTATGCGTGAGATTTATGAAACAGGCAGAGGCTCTTTCAAAATCCGTGCAAAGTATGAATACGACAAAAAGCAACATTGTATTGATATAAAGGAAATACCATATACCACAACAGTTGAGGCAATTATTGAGAAGATAATTGAACTGATAAAGGGTGGAAAACTGAAAGAAATATCAGATATTCGTGACGAAACTGACCTGAAGGGCTTGAAGATAACAATTGACATAAAAAGAGGAACAGACCCTGAAAAGCTTATGGCAAAGCTCTTCAAAATGACCCCGCTTCAGGACAGCTTTGGTTGTAATTTCAACATTCTTGTTGAAGGCTCACCTATGGTTCTTGGTGTAAAGGACATAATCAGTGAGTGGCTCAGATTCAGGAAGAGCTGCATAAAACGCGGAATAAGATTCGATATTGACAAAAAGAGTGCAAAACTTCATTTGCTTCGCGGTCTTGAACAAATTCTTCTGGATATTGACAAAGCCATCAAGATTGTCCGTGAGACGGAAGAGGATGCAATGGTTGTTCCGAACCTTATGGACGGCTTTGGAATTGACAGAATTCAAGCGGAATATGTTGCGGAAATAAAGCTTCGCAACCTGAACAAAGAATATATCTTGAAGCACACGGCTGAAATTCAGGCTCTTGAAGAGGAGCTTGCAGAGCTCAAAGATACTCTTGAAAAGAACAAAAAAATCGAAAAGATTATTGAAAAACAGCTGAGAGAAATAATCAAGAAATACGGTGTGGAAAGAAAGAGTACCATAGTTTATGACCACGTTGAAGCCGTTGAGGAAACAGAAGAAGAGATTGAAAATTATCCTGTTATGATGTTTGTGACAAGAGACGGATATGTGAAAAAAATCTCACATCAGGCACTGAGGACAAGCGGTGAGCAGAAGGTGAAGGAAAATGACAAGATTGTTCAGTGTGTTGATACGGACAACCTTGCGGAAGTTCTTGTGTTCTCAAGCTCCGGTGAGGTATACAAGACACGTGCTTATGAAATACCGGACACAAAGGCAAGTCTTCTCGGTGAATATATGCCAAACCTTCTTTCAATGGGTGAAGGTGAGCGTGTTGTGGGGATTGTTATAACAAAGGAATACAAGGGAAACATTCTTTTCTGTTTTGAAAACGGCAAGATGGCGAAGGTGGACATAAAGGGCTATGAAACAAAACAGAACAGAAAGAAACTCATAAATGCATATTCGACATCTTCACCGCTTGTGAAGCTGGTTTATCTGCCGGAGGATATTGAAATGGTTGCAATAAGCAGTATCGGCAAAGCTCTGGTATTCAAAACAGAGCAAATTCCCGTAAAAACTACGAAGAATACGCAAGGCGTGAACGTTATGCTTCCAACCAAAAGCAGTACCCTTTCGGATGTCAGACCTGCGGTAGAAAGCGGTTTGAAGGATTTGAAGCATTACAGGACAAAGAATATTCCCGCAAAGGGTGCGGTTATCAGGCTCGAAGATACCGAGGAACAGCTTGAACTGTTTTAAAATATAATACTTTAAAAGAGTGTTCAAAGAAGAACGCTCTTTTTTTTAAGATTATTTAAGAACAAAATGGGTATTTCTTCGGTGTACAGGAATTCTTGTACCAAATAATTATGCCATAATTTTATTTTTTTTTACAAAAGTACTTGATTATTTTTGTGTTATTATGTATAATAGCATTTGTTTTACATTATTAAATCAAAAGTTTTGTAATACTAAATTTCGAGGTGAATGCCGTGAATATCGGAAAAAAGTTGAAACGCTTGCGTATCAAGCATCAGCTGACACTTGAAGAGCTTGCAAACAGAAGTGAGCTTTCAAAAGGATTTTTGTCACAGCTTGAGAATGACAACTGTTCTCCTTCAATATCAACTCTTGAAGACCTGCTGGAGGTGCTCGGTTCTTCCCTTCAGGAGTTTTTTTCGGAAAAGTCGGAAGAAACAATTGTTTTTTCAGAAAAGGATTACTACGAAAATGTTCAGGAGGAATACAAGATTGATTATCTTGTGCCGAATGCACAGAAAAACGCGGCTGAACCAATAAGAATAACAATTTTTCCCGGCGGCCGTTCTCAGGAAATTATTCCCCACGACGGTGAGGACTTCGGTTATGTACTGAAAGGGAGAGCAACTCTTGTGTACGGCGGCGAAAAGCATCATTTGAAAAAGGGTGATACCTTTTATGTCCGATGCAATGAGAATTATTACATTGAAAACAAAACCAAATCTGATTGTGAGCTGATATGGATATCAACTCCCCCATTTTTTTAAACTTGATGAAATGGAGCGATGAAAATGAATACAAATATGAAACCTTTGATTGAACTGAAAAATATTACAAAGACCTTTGACGACCAACAGATTTTGAAAGGTATCAACCTGAATATTTATGAGAAAGAGTTTCTCACTCTTCTCGGTCCTTCGGGCTGCGGAAAGACTACAACACTCCGTATTATCGCAGGCTTTGACGAAGCAGACGGCGGAGATATTCTTTTTGACGGCATTGACATATCAATGCTTCCGCCTTACAAGCGTGAGGTTAATACTGTTTTTCAGAAGTATGCATTATTTCCCCATCTCAATGTTTTTGACAACATTGCTTTTGGTCTTAATATAAAAAAGATTGAGAAATCGGTTGTGGAGCAGGAAGTTGAAAAAATGCTGAAGCTTGTGGGGCTTTCAGGCTTTGAAAAGCGTGACGTAACCTCTCTTTCCGGCGGTCAGCAGCAAAGAGTTGCCATTGCAAGAGCACTCATCAACAAGCCCAAGGTTCTGCTTCTTGATGAGCCTCTCGGTGCTCTTGATGCAAAGCTTCGCAAGGAGATGCAGTTTGAACTGAAAAAAATTCAGCAGGAGGTTGGAATTACCTTTATTTATGTAACACACGACCAGGAGGAAGCTTTGTCAATGTCTGATACGGTTGTTGTTATGAACGACGGTTATATTCAGCAAATCGGAACACCTACAGATGTGTATAATGAGCCTGAAAACCGTTTTGTTGCGAAGTTTATTGGTGAATCAAATATCATTGAAGGTATAATGCTTCGTGACTGTCTTGTTGCTTTTGATGATTTCGAATTTGAGTGTGTGGACAAGGGCTTCAAGAATAATGAAGAAATTGAGGTTGTTTTGCGTCCTGAAGATATTGATATTGTGAAGCCGGAGGCTGCAAAGCTTACAGGTACTGTTACCAGCATTGTTTTCAAAGGTGTTCATTATGAAATTATGGTGCAGTCAAAATATCGTCAGTATATGATTCATACAACAGATTTTCACGATGTAGGCAAGGAAGTTGGACTTACCTTTGGTCCTGAAGATATTCACGTAATGTGGAAAATGGTTTAACTTTGCTGATATATTATTTCCGAAAGGAGAGAGTTTTGTGAGACACTACAAGAATCTTGTAAAGCCGTATCTGGTGTGGTCATTTGTGGTTATTCTTGTGCCGCTCTTTATGATTTTTCTTTATGCGGTGACAAACAGCGGTAACTCGCTTATCAATATACAGTTTACCTTTGAAAATTTTCTGAAGTTTACCGAGCCGGTTTATCTTGAAGTTTTCATTACTTCCATAAGGCTTGGAATTATAACTGTCGGAATTTGCCTTGTGATGGGCTATACAATGGCGTACATAATTTCACGATGTAAGGAAAAGGTGCAGGGATTTCTTATTTTGCTGGTTACTATTCCGATGTGGATAAATATGATAATAAGAATTTATGCATGGAAGAGTATTCTTGAACCGCTTGGGCTGATGTATACGGATTTTGCGGTTATGGTGGGTCAGATATGCGAATTTTTGCCCTTTATGATAATTCCCATACATACCTCTTTGAGCAAGATGGACAAGTCTTTTGTTGAAGCGTCCTATGACCTTGGAGCAAATCCCATACAGACCTTTTTCAAGATAACCTTCAAGCTTTCTATTCCGGGTGTACTGAATGGTGTCATAATGGTGTTTTTGCTTTCTATATCCACCTTTATGATTCCGCAGATTCTGGGCGGCGGTCAGTATATGCTTATCGGAAACCTGATAGAAAAGCAGTTTGTTGAAATAGGTGACTGGAATTTCGGAAGTGCCGTATCGTTGGTGCTTGCAATTATTATCCTTGTTTCAATACGCTGGATGAAAAAGATTGACAAGGGTGAAAACTCTTAAAAAGTATTTTTGAAGGGAGGCAGAGTGTTGAAAAAACTCACACGCATCTCATCGGGACTTTATGTTGCATTATGCTTCGCATTCTTCTATGTCCCAATAATAATAACAATGATTTTTTCATTTAACTCCTCAAGGTCCTTTGCAAAATTCACGGGATTTTCCTTTCAATGGTATGAGGCGTTGATTAATGATTCTGAAATAATGGCGGCTGTCGGTGTTTCTGTATCTGTTGCCATTATTGCAACAGCAATATCTACTGTTCTTGGAACTGTTACGGCAATCGGACTTTCAAAAAGCCGCAGAATTTTGAAGGAATGGGTTCTCAATATCAACAATATTCCAATTATGAATCCTGATATTGTTACGGCAATCGGACTTATGATTCTGTTTACGTCAATGAAGCTTGAAAAAGGTTATTTAACAATGCTTCTTGCTCATATATGCTTTTGTACGCCTTATGTAATAACCAGTGTTTATCCGAAGGTAAGGGAGCTTGACGTGAATATTGCCAATGCGGCAATGGATCTCGGGGCAACGCCCTTTCAGGCACTCGTCAAGGTAATTGTTCCTATGATAAAACCGGGAATTTATGCAGGTATGCTTCTTGCGTTTACAATGTCAATTGATGACTTTGTTGTTTCTTATTTTGTGAGCGGAAATGGTGTTGAAAATATCTCTATGATTGTTTACAACGCAACAAAGCGTATTAATCCCACAATTAATGCACTTTCAACTATTGTAATCCTTGTTATTGTTGCGGCGGTAGCGATCGTGAATACTGCTCCGATTATAAAGCGTCAGAGATGGTTTGTACGTCTTAGTTCAAACATTCCTTTGAAAATGAAGAGATTTTGTATGCTGGTTCTTTGTGCTGCTGTATGTGCAGGACTTTTCCTTATCGGTGGCGAAAAAAGAACACTGAAGGTGTATAATGCCGGTGAATACATAGATGATACTCTCATTGAGGAATTTGAAGCAGAGAACGATTGCGCGGTGATTTATGAAACCTTTGATTCAAATGAGTCAATGTACACGAAGGTTATGAGCGGAGAACGATATGACATAATTATCCCCTCAGACTATATGATTGAAAGACTTGCAAAGGAGGAACTCTTGCAAAAGGTTGACAAAACAAAGCTTTCAAATCTCAAGGAGATTATTCCAAGCCTTCTTAACAGACCATTTGACCCGGAAAATAATTATTCTATCCCGTATTTCTGGGGTAATGTGGGTATACTTTATGACAGAACGGTTGTTGCGGAGGAAGACCTGAAAGGCGGTTGGGAGGTTCTCAGAAATCCAAAGTACAAGGATAATATCTATATGTATAATTCTGAGAGAGATTCCTTTATGATAGCACTCAAGGCACTTGGTTATTCTCTCAACACCGACAAGAAAAGCGAGCTTGATGAAGCATACGAATGGCTTCTTGAACAGAAAAAGATGGTAAATCCTATTTACGTTGGTGATGAAGTTATTGACAGTATGATTGCGGGAAGCCGTGCAATGGCCATTGTATATTCGGGTGATGCGGCATACATTATGTCCGAAAACGAAAATCTGGGCTTTTTTGCTCCAGAAATCGGTACAAACATCTGGATTGACGGAATGGTTATTCCAAAGGATTGCAAGGATGCTGAGCTTGCACACAAATGGATTGACTTTATGTTGAAACCTGAAAACGCATCAAGAAATTCAGAAGCTGTTGGTTACTCTTCGCCGATTGAAAGCTCATTTGAGGAAATAAGCTCATCGGTTTATGAAGGAAACGAAGCTTATGTTCCCCGTCAGGATAATGAAGCTGATGAATATTTCAGGTATCAGGACCCTGAAACAAAGAAGTATTGTGCTGAACTTTGGACGAAGGTAAAGTCGCAGTAGAAGTTCAAAAACAGTTATAGAAGGAAAATGGATTATGTATATAATAGCAGGACTTGGAAATCCGGGAAAAAAATATGTCAACAGCCGCCACAATGTGGGTTTTGATACTCTGGATGCTGTTGCCGCAAAGTATAATATTGACATAAAAAAGGTGAAATTCAACGGAATATACGGCGAAGGTACCATTGAAGGTGAAAAGGTGGTTCTTGTGAAGCCGCAGACCTTTATGAACCTTAGCGGTGAATGTATCAGGGATTTCAAAAACTGGTATAAGGTTGAAAACGAACAAATAATAATAATATATGACGACATTTCTCTTCCTCTTGGAAAAATGCGTATTCGCCCCAAGGGGAGTGCCGGTGGTCACAACGGTATAAAAAGTATAATTTATCAAACGGCGTCTGAGGTTTTTCCCAGAATAAAAATTGGTGTTGGTGCGCCCGATAATCCTGATTATGACCTTGCGGATTATGTTCTCGGACATTTCAGCAAAAAGGAAATTGAAGTGCTTGTTCCTGTTGCGGTAAAGGCGGCAGAGGCTGTTGGTGATATTATAAAAAACGGCACAGAAAAGGCAATGTCCAAGTATAATTAGTATTTTGTGGTGAAGCTATGAATGGTTTTTTGAAAATTTTGGAGAGCTTGGCTGACTTTGAAGAAATAACAGGGGGACTGAAGAAAAATCAGTCCCCTGTGAGTGTTACGGGTGTCTCTGACTCGGTCAGGGCACACCTTGCTTTTTGTGTATGCAAGACACTCGGGAAAAATGCTTTTATTGTAGCGGCAAATCAATCTGCTGCAAAACAGATTTTTGAAGATATGAAGTTCTTTTTTGATGGTGAAGTTTTGTTTTTTCCTGAAAAAGAGTTGGTTTTTTATGATATTGAGGCGGCGGCAAATGATATAAAAAAACAAAGGCTTGAGGTTCTTGACAAACTCGCTTGCGGGTGTGACAGCTTTTGTGTCGTAACGACCGCATCAGCTCTGATGAGTGCTACTGTTCCGAAAAAGCTGTATGAGGAAAAAGTAATTTCTCTTTCCGTGGGAGACGAAATCGAGCTTGATGAGCTTTGTAGTATAATGGTTGACCTTGGCTACAAGCGTGAGGAAATGGTCGAAGGTCCGGGACAGTTCAGTGTCAGGGGCGGTATCTTTGACTTTTTTCCTTATTGGAATGATATGGCATTCCGTGTGGAATTTTTTGATACAATGGTTGATTCTGTACGTGAATTTTACGTAGAGACACAGAGAACTGTTACAGCGGACGGAAATACAGTTGCCAGAATTACACCTGCAAGTGAGCTTGTGGCGGACAACAGCCTTCGAAAAAAGTGTGCTGATATGCTGAGAGAGGAAGCATCAAGAGTTTGCAGAAAAAAGGAACAGACCGAGGAAACACTCAAGCTTGTGGGTAACTTGAAGCGTGATGCGGAACGAATTGAAGAGGGAATACTTTTTCCGTCACGGGATAGGTATATTCCTTATTTTTACAGCGAAAAAATACCGACATTGCTTGATTATGCAGGAGAAAATTTTGTTGCTTTTCTTGCTGAACCATCAGGGATTTCCGAAGCAGTCAGGGCTGAAAATATCCGTTTTGACGAAACCTTGAAGGATATGCTTGAACGAGGCATTATTCCAAAAAGCTCAATGAAATACAGAGCAGATTATAGTGTTCTGCTTGCAAATATGGCTGCTGTTGGAATGGTTGCAATGTCATCCCTTTCTCATTCAAATCCTGACATAAAACCCAAAAAGCTTGTGTCCTTTACCGCAAAGAGTCTTGGCGGCTACAACGGAAAAATGGAGTTTTTCTATGATGCTCTTGATTATTACCGGAAGAACAAGTATCGTACAGTAATCCTTGCAGGGTCAGAACGCAGAGCAGAAAACCTTTATACACAGCTTTTGGATGAGGATATTTCCTGTACTCTGACAAAAAGATTTGATGATATTCCGGAAGCCGGAAAAATTATTGTAACTCAAGGCGGACTAAGTCGTGGCTTTGAATATCCGCTTATACGGACAGTTGTTATCAGTGACAAGGAGATTTTCGGAGAAACAAAAAAGAAAAGAAAGCATTTCAGAGTTTCAAAGGAAAACAAGATTGACAGCTTTACTGACTTGAATGTTGGTGATTTTGTTGTTCACCAGAATCACGGCATAGGTCAGTATGTAGGAATAGAGCGTCTATCGGTAGAAGGTGCACAGAAGGATTATCTCAAAATTATATACAAAGGCGGAGACAACCTCTACGTTCCTGCAGACCAGCTCAACCTTATTTACAAGCATATAGGACGCGATGGGGGTACAGTAAAGCTGAACAGTCTTGGCGGTCAGGAATGGAACAGGGCAAAGCAGAAAGTAAAGAATTCCTGTCAGGATATGGCAAAGGAGCTTGTTGAGCTTTATGCTCAACGGGAATCAATACGTGGTATCGAGTTTTCAAAGGATACAGAATGGCAACACGATTTTGAAGCGGCTTTTCAATACGAAGAAACGGATGACCAGCTCAGGTGTATTGAAGAAGTAAAAAAGGATATGGAAAAGCCGAGACCTATGGAACGTCTTCTTTGCGGGGATGTAGGCTACGGCAAAACAGAGGTTGCTATGCGTGCGGCTTTCAAGGCTGTTATGGACGGTTATCAGGTGGCATATCTTGTTCCAACGACTATTCTTGCAAATCAGCATTACAACAATTTCAGGCAGAGAATGAAGGATTATCCCGTAAACATAGCCTGTTTGTCAAGATTCTGTACGCCGAAACAACAAAAAGATATTGTAAATCGCCTGAAAACGGGTGAAATTGATATTGTAATCGGTACACATAAGATTTTGCAGAAATCGGTGGAGTTCAGGAAGCTTGGTCTTTTGATTATTGACGAGGAACAACGCTTTGGTGTTGCACACAAGGAACGTATCAAGGAAATGAAGAAGGAAATAGATGTGCTTACCCTTTCGGCAACGCCCATTCCCAGAACTCTTCATATGTCAATGTCAGGAATACGTGATATGAGTATAATTGCAGAGCCACCAAGCGACAGATACCCTGTGGCAACATATGTTATGGAGTTTGATTTGGATATTGTCCGTGAAGCAATTGCGAAAGAAATCGGTCGCGGCGGTCAGGTGTATTATCTTCACAATCGTGTTCAGGGTATAGAGAAAACTGCGGCAATGATTTCGGATATGCTTCCGGATGCAAGAGTGGCAACAGCTCACGGGAAAATGACCGAAAGTGAGCTTGAAAGAATTATGATGGCAATGTCCGAGAACGAGATTGATGTACTTGTTTGTACGACAATAATAGAAACCGGACTTGATATTGCCAATGTAAATACCATAATAATTGAAGATGCGGACAGACTTGGTCTTGCACAGCTTTATCAGCTCAGGGGAAGAGTGGGTCGTTCAAACCGCCTTGCCTATGCATATCTCACTTATCACCGTGACAAAGTGCTCAATGAGGATGCTCAGAAGCGTCTCAAGGCAATAAGGGAGTTTACGGAATTCGGTTCAGGCTTCAAAATTGCTATGCGTGACCTTGAAATCAGAGGTACGGGCAATGTGGTCGGCGTTCAGCAGAGTGGTCATATGGATAGTGTTGGATATGATATGTACTGCAAGCTTCTTGCGGAAGCTGTAAAGGAAATGCAGGGCATTCCTGTTGAGGAAGAGGTTGAAACAACTGTGGACTTTCCTGTCAGTGCCTTTATACCCGAAAGCTATATCAAGGCTCACAGCCAACGTATTCTTGCATACAAGAGAATTGCCGCAATTGAAAGCAATGAAGAGCTTTCGGATGCTTATGACGAGCTTCTTGACAGATATGGTGATGTTCCTGTAACGGTAAATAATCTTATGCTCATATCCCTGATACGAAAAACAGCATCAAAAAAGTTGTTTACGGACATAAAAGGCGGAAAAAATAATCTTGTACTGAATTTCGAGCCTGACAATGCTCCTGACCTTTCAGGTTTTGTGAACAGCGATTATATAAAGAAAGGCAAGGCTGTAATCAAGACAGGAAAGAAACCCAAAATTATTTATTCCTTTTCGGAAAGCCTGAAAAATACAGAATATCTCAATATGGTAAAAGAATTTATTGAAAAAGTATAGACTAAAAGAAAAATTTGGTGTATAATCAAAGAATAAACAAAGATTGGAGTGAACGATGTGGATAACGAAAACATCAAAAAAGACAATGAATTGAATTTTGAGGAGCTTGATACAGCTATCGAAGAAACTATTGCAGAGAATGCGGAAAATTTTGAAAATAACGTGGCAGAAGATGTTGCAGACACAGAAATCGGAACTGTTGATGAAGAAACAGAAGAGGCTCAAGAGCTTGAATCTGCTGAAACAGATGTGGATGAATGTGATTGTGAAGAAACAGGAGAAATTGTTGAAATGGAAGGAGAAGAAACTTCAATTTCAGAGGAAGTTGTTCAGCCTGCAAAGAAAAGCAAAGCTACTCTCATAGGTATTATTGCGGCGGTTGTTGTGGTTGTGATTGCGGCTGTGGCTGTTGTTCTTGTCTTTGGCGGAAAAGCCAATGGTGAAAAAACAGTTGTGAATACTCCTATGGTTGCAAGTGAAGAAAACACAGCTCTTGATGACAACGTTGAATACGAAAACCCTGTTATGGCTCTTTTGAACAACTTTACAGACAAAAAAGAAGCTGTTATGGTTATCAACGGAAAAGCTGTTGACAAGAAATTCTTCCAGGCTCAGACAAACAACAGTGCGGCAAATTGTGTTGCATCACTTCTCCAGACAAATCTTATTACTACAGTGAAGGATTTTGATTGGGATGCACTTGCTTTTGACGGCGAGCTTTCTTACAAGGAATATGCAAAGGGTATGGCTACAAGCAATATTATTCCGGTTTACGCAATTATTGCCGAGGGCGAAAAGAAAGGCATTGTTCTTGATGAAGCGGATGAAAAAGAGATTGCATCAGGAGTAGAGGAAATCAAGAAACAATATGGTGATGACTTCGAAAAAGCCCTCAAGGAGAGCGGTATTCCCGACGAAGAAACCTTCCTTTATATAAACCGTCTCAACTACCTTTCAAACAAGGTTGTTGAAGATTTTAATGCTGACCCCGCAAAATATGTTTCAGCAGAAGAAGTTCTTGCAAATGAGGAACAAGAAATGGTTACAGCGAAGCATATTCTTATTGCTTTTGCCCCCGAAGGAACGGGTGAAGTAACAGATGAAATGAAGGCTGAAGCAAAGAAGAAGGCGGAAGAGGTTCTTGCAAAGGTAAAGGGCGGCGAGGACTTTGACAAGCTTTCGGATGAATATAATGATGACCCTGGTGTTGCAGAAAACCCGGATGGTTATACTTTTGCTGACGATGGTACAATGGTTCAGGAGTTTACGGATGCGGCTTTTGCTCTTGAAATTGGTGGAACAAGTGACCTTGTTGAAACAAACTATGGTTATCATATCATCAGGAGAGTTGACAGAAAAATAACCATTCAGGATTATGTGCGTTATCTCAATGAAACGGTTGATGTAAAGGTCAGAAAAAAGAACTTTATGGATATTGACATTACAGTAGACCTTGATGCACTTTTCGGAATGTAAAAAGTTTATGGGGGCTGGCTGCATTTTGCAACAGCCCCTTTGATGAATTTTCAGAAAGGACGGTGATGCAGAATGTCTGTTTACTCTGTTATTTCGTCGGTACTCAGTTATGTTTTTACGACGATTATATATTTGTTCATTTTCAGTGTAATTGCCCTTATTTATATGGACATAAAGAAAATAAGCAGAAAAGAACACAAGGTGTCCGACAACGAGGAAAAGGAAACATCTGTTCCAGCAGCCAAATGCTTTGCCGTACTCAGGACGGTGAAAACGCAGAAGGCAAAGGATGCAAAAATGAAGGCTGCTTACCGTATTGACGGCAGAGGCGTTATTGTCGGAAGAGGAAAGGAATGTGATATTTGTATAAATCATATGTTCCTTTCTGTGGAACATTTTCAGGTTTGGTGTGATGACGGCTTTTGGTATATCGGCGATATGGGAAGCAAAAACGGAACATATCTCAATGGTTCAAAGCTTCGAAAAGTTCGTGAACTTGAAGATGGAGACAAAATTTCCTTCGGTGAACTGAGCTTTGTTTTTGAGGAGGAGCACGAATGAAAAGGGTAACTTACAGACTTCCGGCATATCTCCTGATTATAATGAATCTTTTGGGCTTTTCACTTTTGTATATGGCAAATGATTATCAGGCAAGCGTATTTTATGTTGGAATTGGTGTTTTGGCGCTTTTTCTTCTTATATACTCGGTTCTTGTGATTTGTCGAATGGGAGACAAGTTTCTTGTTCTTATTGCATCAATGCTTATGACAATGGGAATTTTGATGCTGTGCCGTCTTGATATTGTTATGGGAGCAAGACAGATTGTGTGGATTGGCGTAGGAAGTATTGTGTTTTTTTTGTCCTATATTGTGTATTACAAAATAAGGTTTTGGGACAAGCTATGGTTTTGCTATGCGGCGGCAGGGGTTATGCTTTTTGTTATGACCCTTGTTTTTGGTATGACTGTTAATGGTTCAAGAAACTGGATAAGTCTTGGAATTATTGCTTTTCAGCCTTCCGAGACAATAAAGATACTTTATGTGATGTTTCTTGCCTGCCATTATTCAGGAAGCTGGAACAGACCTTTTTTGCGTTTGACTCCCATGCTTATGACCGGGGCAGTTACTTATCTTTATATTATTTTTCTTGTACTCCAAAGAGACTGGGGAACTATTCTGGTAGTTTTTTCTATTTTTATATTTATGATTTATGTATATGAAAAAAAGCCTTGGTTTTTGTTTGGAAATGTTGCTGCGGCACTTGTTGTTGCTTTTTTCGGGTACAAGTTTTTGTATCATATTCAGGTTCGTGTCGGCGTTTGGCTTGACCCCTGGACTGATATTTCAAACAAGGGTTATCAGATTGCACAATCACTGTTTGCCATTTCTTCGGGGGGCTATTTCGGAAGAGGTCTCGGCAACGGTGCACCGGATTATATTCCCGAAGCTCATACAGACTTTATTTTTTCAGCAATATGTGAGGAAATGGGTGTCTTTGGCGGTGCCGCAATAATTATTCTTTACTTTTTGTTTTCATATCGTTGCTTCAAAATTGCGCTTAATACAGAGAATTTGTACAATAAAGCAGTTGCACTTGGACTTACGCTTATGTTTTCGCTTCAAACCTTTATAATTATCGGCGGCGTAATCAAGTTTATTCCGCTTACGGGAATTACTCTGCCCTTTGTGAGCTATGGCGGTACATCTATTGTTGTCAGCTTTGCTTCTATGGGAATAATTCAAGCAATATCAGCCATTGAAGACCGAAAGGGGGCTGTCAGAATTGAACGTTAACAAAAAAATTATCAGGGTTTTGATTGTTATATCAACTCTTTTTCTGGCGCTTCTCAGCTATTTGATGTTTTTCAATCTCTTTCAGGCGGAAACGGTTTCTACGAATCCGTACAACAGACGTCAGTGGGATGAGGAAAGATATGTGACAAGGGGAAAGATTTATGACAGAACCGGCAAAATTCTTGCCGAAACTATTGAGGGAAAAGATTCAGTGAAAAGAGTTTATCCCGAAGGAAGGTTATACAGTCACGTAATTGGCTATTGTTCTCAGGTTTACGGGAAAAGTCTTCTCGAACGTCAATATGATAGCGAGCTTTTGGGAAAAGGCGATATTGATTTGTTTCAGGGTGACAAGAAGCAAGGCTTTGATTTGAACCTTACCATAGACAATAACCTTCAAAAATATGCATATGGTCAGATGAACGGGAAAAAAGGGGCTCTTGTTGCGATGAACCCGAAAACAGGAGAGGTTCTTGCTATGATAAGTCTTCCCGACTTTGAACCTGATGCGGAAGCTCTGGAAAAAAACTGGAACGGTATTGTTGAGGATGAAAGCTCGCCCTTGCTGACACGTGCATCTCAGGGACTTTATCCTCCGGGCTCTACTTACAAGATTGTCACGGCGGCAGCGTCATTTGAAAACGGCTTACAGGGAACGAATTTTGAAGATACGGGAAGCTTCAAAGTGGGAAGTCTTGAAGTTGAGAATTATAACAAAAAAGCCCATGGAACAATAACAGTTGAGGATGCCTTCAGAGTGTCGAGTAATCAAGTTTTTTGTCAGCTTGGATTTGATTTGGGCAGCGAAATTATCCTTGGAATTTCCGAAAGATTTGGCATTAATTCTGCACTGGAATTTGATATTCCAACGGCAAAAAGCAAAATTGAATACAAAAAAATGTCGAATTCCGACAGTGCTCTTGTTGCTATAGGGCAGGGTCAGCTTCTTGCAACTCCTCTCCAGATGGTTTCGGTGTGTTCTTCTGTTGCAAACAACGGAAGGATGGTGAAGCCTTATCTTGTCAGTTCGGTCTCAAAAAACAATGTTATTCTAAGCGAAACAAGGACAAAAACGCTCGGACAGCCCATTTCCGCAGATTGTGCACAGTATCTTGAAAACCTTATGATTGATGTGGTTGAGAATGGTACAGGAAGCCGTGCAAGAATTAGTGGTGTAAAGGTTGCCGGAAAAACAGGGACAGCTGAGAACGAATCCGACAAGGATCATGCCTGGTTTGTGGGATATGCTCCTGCTGATAATCCCCAAATTGCTGTTGCTGTAGTCCTTGAAAACGACGGTGGAAGCGGCGGAGATACAGCAGCTCCCATAGCAGGAAATGTTATTCGAAAATATTTGGGTATGTGAGAGAAAAAATGAAGAATTACAAAATGACCGTCCAGTATGACGGAACAAGATATGATGGTTGGCAACGTCAAGGAAATACATCAAATACTATTCAGGGTAAGCTTGAAAATATTCTTGAACGAATGACGGAACATAAAGTTGAAATGCATGGTTCGGGAAGAACGGACAAAGGTGTTCACGCAAAAGGTCAGGTGGCAAGCTTCAAAATAAGAACAGAAAAAACCGATTCGGAAATTATGGATTATTTGAATCACTATCTTCCCGATGATATTGCGGTAACAGCTTTAAGTGAGACCGACGAAAGGTTTCATGCAAGGCTCAATGCTGTGCGGAAAACATATGTTTATCGTATACACAACAGCTCTGTCCCAAATGTTTTTGAACAAAGGTTTTTGTATACTGTTGAGGATGAATTGAATGTTGATGCTATGAAAACGGCAGCAAAGCTCTTTTTGGGCGAACACGATTTTTTGGGTTTTTCCTCCGTGAAAAAACTGAAAAAATCTACTAAAAGGACGATTTACAGCGTTGGAGTTGAACGATTTGGTGATGACATTGTTTTCGCTGTTACGGGAAACGGTTTTCTTTATAATATGGTACGTATAATGGCGGGAACACTTGTTGAAATCGGAAAAGGGGAAAGAATTCCGGAAAGTATAACAGAGGTTTTTGACACAAAGAACCGTGAGCTTGCCGGAATTACCCTCCCGGGAAAGGGTTTGACACTGCTCTCTGTTGAGTATGAGTAGTTGAATTTTGGAGCATATTACTTTTGATATGCTCTTTTTTTTGCGAAAATATTGAAAATTTCAAAAAAACTATTGTCAAAACAGAAAAAATATTATAGAATATATAGAATGAGAAGGAGGTGAAAAAATGAGAACGGTTGATTTGTTTGACCTTGAAAAAACTATTGCAAAGCCTTTGCTTGAAGCTTGCGAATATCCGTGGCAGGCGTTGAGTAAAATAAAGGCTTTTGTTGTTTCTCTCGGAGAAAAGCTTGACAAGGAAAAATTTGATGAAGTTTCCCCTCAGGTTTGGATTGCGAAGTCTGCAAAGGTTTTTCCGTCTGCTTACATTGCGGCTCCCTGTATTATTGACGAAGATGCAGAGGTGAGACATTGTGCCTTTATCAGAGGCAGTGTTATTGTCGGAAAAAACTCGGTTGTTGGCAATTCTACAGAGATGAAAAACTGTATTATTTTTGACAATGTACAGATTCCTCATTTCAACTATGTCGGCGACTCTGTCCTTGGCTTCAAAGCACATCTTGGTGCCGGTGCCGTTACTTCAAATGTGAAAAGTGACAAAACACCCGTCACAATAAAAAACGGCGATGAAAAGATAGAAACCGGTATGAAGAAATTCGGTGCAATGGTCGGAGACTGTGTAGAGGTCGGCTGTAACAGCGTTTTGTGTCCCGGAACGGTTATCGGCAGAAATTCTACGGTTTACCCACTTTCGAGAGTACGTGGATATGTAAAGGAAAATTCAATTTTCAAAAGTCAGGAGAATATTGTAGAAAAAATCTAGCTACAATATACAGTAGAGTTTTTTTTGAATGTATAGTGAGTACATTGGGGGACACAGAAAAAGCCTGCTGTCTAAGACAGTGCCGGATCTCTTGCGGCAGAACTGTTTAGCGCCAGACCGTACAGAATGGTACGGTGACGAGGTAAGAAGAAATTCGAAGTTTTCGGCGGGTACTTCTTCGGCACAGCCCTGTGTCGTGAGGATGCATACAAAATAACAAAAGTGCATTCAGAGGGCAAAAAATAATAATCCAATAATCCGGACTTGTCCCACGGTGTTTTTGCTATGCCGCGCAGACAAGAGAGCGGTTTTATTTTCCTGCGCGTCAAAGCTTGGATTGACAAAAAAGGAGAACATTTTATTTTATGTGCGGAATTATTGGTTATGTTGGTACGGAAAACGCCGTACAAAAACTTGTTACAGGTCTAGAGGCTCTTGAATACAGAGGTTATGACTCGGCAGGTGTTGCATTTTTTGAAAACGAGCAACTGAAAACTGTAAAGTGCAGAGGAAGAATTGAAGCTCTGCGTAATTTGCTGGGATGCGAGCTTAATAATGCAGAAATTTATTGCGGAATCGGGCATACCAGATGGGCTACTCATGGAGAACCATCAGATAGAAATTCCCATCCCCACGGAACGGAAAATGTGAGCATTGTTCACAATGGTATAATTGAAAACTATGTTGAAATCAAGAAATTTCTGCAGGAAAAGGGATATATCTTTGAATCGGAAACGGATACTGAAACGGCTGCAAAGCTTATAGACTTTTTCTACAAAGATAATCCTGTAGATGCAATCCGTGAAGCACAAAAAATGCTTCGGGGTTCTTTTGCAATTTGTGCTGTTTTCAAAAACGAAAACAACAAGCTATTTGCTTTTCGTAAGGATAATCCCATTATTGTTGCACCGACAGATGCAGGGAATTTTGTTGTATCGGAAATTTCTGCCGTAATTAAATATACAAAACGGTTCAGAAGACTTGAAAAAGGCGAGATTGCTGTTATAACAAATGATAATATAACAATTCTTGACCCTGACAACGAACCGACAGAAATTAGTTATGAAACAGTGGATTGGGACGCAGAGGCAGCTGAAAAAGGTGGATTTCCGCATTTTATGCTGAAGGAAATCTACGAAGAGCCTGATGTTGTCAAAAGAACGGTTAGTGAAAATTTAAGCAATTATATTCCTGATTTGAGCAGCTCGGGTCTTTCGGACGAAATGCTTCGCAAAGCGGGACGAATTCATATTGTTGCTTGCGGTACGGCAATGCATGCGGGACTTGTCGGAAAAATTGCAATTGAAAAGCTGGGACGGGTTCCTGTTTCAGTAGTCCTTGCATCTGAGTTTCGTTATCAGAACCCTATTTTGGATGAAAATGACATTGTGATTGTGATTTCACAATCCGGTGAAACAGCTGACACCCTCGCGGCACTCAGGCTTGCAAAGGAGAGAGGAATTTTCACTTTGGGAATTGTGAACGTAATGGGCTCTGCTATTGCACGTGAAGCAGATGGCGTTTTGTACACCTTGGCAGGTCCTGAAATTGCTGTTGCAAGCACCAAAGCATATGTTGTTCAGTTGGCGGTTCTTTATGTTCTTGCCCTCAAAATCGGTCTTGTACGTGAAAAGCTTTCGGAAAAAGATGTTCAGGCTTATACAAGAGAGCTTCTTGAAGCTGTTCCCGAAGGTATTTCAAGGATTCTAAAGCGTAAGGAAGAAATCAGAGAGGTTGCAAAAAAATATAAGGACAACAAGAGTATATTCTTCATCGGCAGGGGTATGGATTATGCAATTTGCTGTGAAGCGGCTCTAAAAATGAAGGAAATTTCTTATATTCACTGTGAGAGCTATGCTGCAGGTGAATTGAAGCACGGAACAATATCTCTTGTGACAGATGGTGTACCTGTTTTTGCTTTTGCAACAGACCACGATATAATTGAGAAAACACTCAGCAATATAAAAGAAACAGCAGCCAGAGGTGCAAGAATTTTGATTTTCTGTGGAGAAAATAATCCTGTTCCTGAAAATGCAGCGGAGGATATTATAGAATTACCGCAGCTTTCAGAACTTTTTATGCCAACAGTAACAGCCACAGCAGCACAGCTTCTTGCGTATTATACATCAGTGGAGCTAGAATTGGATGTTGACAAACCCAGAAATCTTGCAAAATCTGTAACAGTTGAATAGAAAATAAAAAATGGAGGACAATTATGGGAAAATATTTCGGAACAGACGGCTTCAGAGGTGAAGCCAACATAAATCTTACGGTTGAACACGCTTTCAAAATAGGACGTTATCTCGGTTGGCATTACGGCAAGGAACACAAATGTAATGTTGTTATCGGAAAAGATACCAGACGTTCAAGCTATATGTTTGAGTATGCACTTGCAGCTGGACTTACGGCAAGCGGTGCGGATGCATATCTTTTGCATGTTACCACAACACCATCGGTTGCTTATGTTGTGAGAACAGAAGATTTTGACTGCGGAATAATGATTTCCGCAAGTCATAATCCGTATGGCGACAATGGTATAAAGCTCATAAACAGCAAGGGAGAAAAAATGTCCGAATCAATTATTGCAGACATTGAGGCATATATTGACGGAGTGATAGGTGAGCTTCCCCTTGCGACAGGCGATAATATCGGAAGAACAATAGACTACGTTGCAGGCAGAAACCGTTATACCGGATATATTATATCCCTTGCACGTAATTCTTACAAAGGCTTGAAAATCGGTCTTGATTGTTCAAACGGAAGTACGTGGATGCTTGCAAAAAACATTTTTGATACTCTTGGAGCAGAAACTTATGTGATTGGAAACCAACCCAACGGCTTTAACATAAACTTAGATTGCGGTTCAACTCATATAAGCAATCTCCAGAAGCTTGTGAAGGAAAACAGACTTGATATTGGCCTTGCCTTTGATGGAGATGCTGACAGATGTCTTGCGGTTGACGAGAAGGGCAACGTACTTACCGGAGATCACATTATGTACTTCTGCGGAAAGTATATGAAGGAAAAGGATATGCTGGCAAAGAATACAGTTGTAACAACAGTTATGTCAAATTTCGGACTTTACAAGGCTTTTGACGAGGCAGGAATAAGCTATGTCAAAACAGATGTTGGTGACAAATATGTATACGAGGCTATGCAAGCAAATGATTACTGTCTCGGTGGCGAGGAATCAGGACACATAATTTTCTCAAAATTTGCATCAACAGGCGACGGGTTGATAACAGCTCTCAAAATAATGGAAGTATTGATTGAAAGCAAGCTTCCAGCATCAAAGCTTTGCGACGGATTTGAGATGTTCCCACAGCTTCTTGTGAATGTTCGTGTTACAGACAAGGATGCTCCTCTCAATGACCCTGATGTGAAGGCGGCGGTTTCGGAGGTTGAAAAAGCATTGGGGGATGAAGGAAGAATTCTTTTCCGAAAGAGCGGAACAGAGCCTGTCATTCGTGTAATGGTTGAAGCAAAGGGTGAAGCAATTTGTGAGGCAATGGCAAACAAGGTTGTTGACGTAATGAGAGAAAAGGGATATGCATTGAATTAATTTTCCACGGGGGTGTTGCTTTGGGTAACACCCCCGATTTGGTAGTTATACTGAATTAATTGACAAAATGTATAAATATAGTATAATATAAATAACCGAAAAAACAGATTGTTTCGAATATGCTACGGTTGTTACGGGAGAAAAATATGAAAACTTTGATTGAATTGTTTGATGTTTGTCAGGTGGAAAATGCAATTGCGGGACTAAGGTTTTGCCCTGAGAAAATTGTTTTTGTGGGTTTCAAAAAGATGATGTCCCAGAAAAGAAAGGAAGCTATTATTGATTTTTTTGAAAAAAGGAGCGAGAACATAAAGCTCGAATTTGAAATTGTCGGACAGTATGATTACAACTCCATTGTTGAAAGATTTAATTATATAATTGACCACAATGAGGATTGCGGTTTTGACCTTACGGGTGGAAAAGAGATTGTTCTTGCGGCTATGGGCGAGGTTTCCGCAAAACGGAATGTTCCGCTTTTTCAAATTAATGTGAGAGACGGAAACATTGTCAAAATAAAAAATTGCAATGAAATAATCGAAACAGCAAAAAATTCAATGACTATCGAAGATGCGGTTTCTTTGAATTGTTGCTCTGTATTGAGAAACGAAAAGGACGATTTCAGCTGGGATTTCAATGATGAGTTCAAAAAAGATGTGGAGGTTCTTTGGGGAATATGCAAGGTTAATTTCGGCTTGTGGAATTATCAGTCATCAATTTTTGAAAGCTTTGAAAAGCTCGGAAGTCTGTGTGACGACCTTTCTGTCAGGGTTAGTCTCTCACATATGAAAAAAGGCGGACATAATGTTTTCCTGAACAAGAGGATAATCGGCAGTCTTTTGAAACACGGTCTGATTTGTGAGTTTGTGCAAGGAGAAGACTTGCTGACGTTCAGATACAAAAACGCTCAGGTTCGACAATGTCTTGTGAAGGCAGGAAACATTCTGGAGGTCTATGCCTTTCTGCTTTTGCGTGAAATCGAGGCAGAAACTCCGGGGTATTATGATGATATGGATATTGGAGTGTATATTGATTGGGACGGCGTTGAACACAATGAGAACGAAAAAATTGCTGAAACCAGAAACGAAGTGGATATAATGGTAATGCGTGATCTTGTACCTGTTTTTGTTTCCTGCAAAAACGGAGAGGTTCACAAAGAAGCACTTTATGAGCTTGATACTGTCTCAAAAAAATTTGGGGGAAAGTATGCAAAACGCTTTTTGCTTGCATCTTATATAAGTCACAACGAGGCTACCGAAGCACACATAAGACAGCGTGCAAGGGATATGGATATAACGGTTGTAGCTCTTTCGGATATTGACAACCTGAACCGTGAAAGCTTCAAGAGACGTTTGAAAAATGTGATAAAATAATATGAGAATTATGATATAAACCGGAATTGAGGTACGGAAAAATAATGACAAATATTACAGAAACAGAAAAGCTTCCGCGTGCAGTGCTTTGTGCTGTTGACACGGGAGAGTTTGATATGGATTATTCAATGGACGAGCTTGAAAGTCTTGCGGAAACAGCGGGAGCTGAGGTCATTGCACATTTTGTCCAGAAAGCAAAAGCTTTTGAAGCAGCAACCTGTATCGGTACGGGAAAGCTTGCAGAATTGGCTGAATTTTGTGAAAACAATGAAATAGATATGGTTATTTTCAACCATGAGCTTACAGCCTCCCAAATGAGAAATATTGAGAATGCAACAGATGTGGACGTTATTGACAGAACAACACTTATTCTTGATATATTTGCCCAGCGTGCAAGGTCGGCAGAAGGAAGACTTCAGGTTGAGCTTGCACAGCTGAAGTACAGACTTCCCAGACTTTCAGGTATGGGGCGTGTGCTTTCGCGTCAGGGCGGTGGAATTGGTTCCAGAGGTCCGGGTGAGGCAAAGCTTGAAACGGACAAGCGTTATATCAGAGGCAGAATTCAAAAGCTCGAAAAGCAATTGAAGGAGCTGTCGAAGCGTCGTGAATATGCACACGCCAGACGAAAAAAGGACGGAGTAACGACAGTAGCAATTGTCGGATATACGAATGTAGGAAAGTCTACTCTTCTCAACGCTCTTACGGAAGCAGGTGTTCTTGCGGAAAATATGCTTTTTGCAACCTTGGATCCCACTTCAAGGGCATTGGAGCTTCCTGATGGCAGAACGGTTATGCTGATAGACACTGTTGGGCTTGTGAGCAGACTTCCTCACAATCTTGTTGAAGCCTTCAAATCAACACTTGAAGAAGCAATAAACGCAGATTTGATACTGAATGTATGTGATATTACATCTCCTGCCGTAGAGGAACAAATCAGGATTACAAAAGATTTGCTCGCAGAGCTTGGGGGCGAAACAATTCCTCTGATAACCGTTGCGAACAAGTGCGATATGTTGCGTGCAGAAACGGTGGCACTTGGTGAAAAATCTGTTTTTATTTCAGCAAAAACAGGATACGGCTTCGAAAAGCTTCTTTCTGCGATTTCTTGTGGCTTGAAGCCAACAGTAAAACGTGTGAAGCTTCTGGTACCATACTCCGATGCGGGTATACTAAGCTTCGTGAGAAACAATGGCAAGGTTTTTGAAGAGACCTATGAATTGGACGGAATATGTGCAGATGTGATGATTGATTTGACAGTATTTGATCGCATTGAGAAATATATTATGGAATAAGAGAAAGACATCTTTCACAGGTGTCTTTTTTTTTGTATACAGTTCTATTTTCGGACAAAGCATCATATAGATAAATAAAACTTTTGAAAAGGGAGATTGTTATGAACACAAGATATGATGAAATTTTGAATTATTTTCCCGTACATATGAAAAGTATTCTTGAAAAAACCTTTGAGACCGTTGGAGACAATCTTCAGGAGGTAAGAATAAGAAGCGGTATGCCTCTCATTATTGGGACAGCCGGGGGTAACTTTTCGGTTCTTTCGGATGGTATGCCATCACCTGCGGTTGGCGGTGCATATATGGTTACGGAACGGGATTTGAAGTTGATTTTTCAAGCGGTATGCGAAAACTCGGTGTATGCCTTTATGGATGAAATACGACAGGGCTTTATAACACTCAAGGGCGGTCACAGAGTGGGATTTACAGGCAGAGCTGTTACTGAAAGAGGGCGAATTGAAAATTTTCGTGAAATAAGCTCAATGAATATACGTATAGCCCACGAAATCATTGGTGCAGCAAATTACATAACCGATTATATCTTGAAGCCTGACCGGGTAATAAACACATTAATCGTATCTCCTCCTATGGGTGGAAAAACCACAGTTCTCAGGGATTTGACAAGACAGATTTCCAACCAGGGAATAAAAACAGCTCTTGTTGATGACAGAGGTGAGCTTGCAGCACTTTTTCGTGGTGTGCCCCAGAATGATATAGGAGTTCAAACGGATGTTATTGAAAATGCACCCAAGAGTGATGGAATTATAATGATGCTGAGAACAATGTCACCGCAGCTTGTGGTTACGGATGAGATTTCTACTTCTTCGGACAGAGATGCGCTTTTGCAATGCTTTGGCACCGGTGTTTCGGTTGTTGCAAGCGCACACGGAAGCACGGCAGAGGAGATTATACAAAGAGAGGTGCTGAAACCTCTTCTGGGCGGAATAGGTTTTGAACAGATTATTGTGCTCAGGCGTGAAGGCGTAGGTGTAAACACAAGAATCCTTGGAACTCAAAGGAGTTTGAAATGAGTGTACTGACCATTTTTTCGTGTCTTTTTGCTGTGCTTGGCTGTGGATGTCTGGGCATTCTTTTTTCTATTCCTTTCAAAAGCCGTGTGAAGCAGTTGGAGGAATTTTACGGAGTAATGGACGGGCTTTTGCTTGATATTGAATTTAGAAATGCAACACTTTCCGATGCCCTTGAAAGAATGGGAAAAAATTGTAGTGGAGCTGTTCGTGATATGTTGCTTTATATTTCAAAAAGCATATTCGAACAAAGATGTATTGATATGAAAAAAATATGGCAAAAAGCTGCAGACCGATTTGGTAATGAACTTTTTTTAAGCAAAGAGGATATGGAAATTCTCCTTGATTTTTCGAAAAAACTCGGTTGCGGAGACAGGGAGCATGAAAAAAATAACATAAAGATAACAATGGCACGGCTGAAGCTTGCTCTGGACGATGCTCGTGAGCTTTCGGTAAAAAATGTGAAGGTATACAGGGGTCTGGGCTTTTTGACAGGAATATTTCTTGTAATTGTTTTTGTATAACCGAAGATAAGGAGGTTTGCTTGTGGACGGTGTTGATTTGATATTCAAGGTAGCGGCAATAGGTATTCTTGTTGCCGTTCTGAATCAGCTGTTAATAAGAAGCGGCAGAGAGGACCAGGCAATGGTAACCACCCTTGCGGGACTTGTAGTTGTACTTTTTATGGTGGTTGAACGTATAAGCTTGCTTTTTGAAACAATCAAATCGGTTTTCGATCTTTAAGCGAAAAATTATGGATATTTTCAAGGTTGCGGCGCTTGGACTTGCAGCGGCGGTTCTGGCGGTTTTTGTGAAGAACTGGCGTGCAGAGATTGCACTTCAGATTTCCCTGATTGCGGTTATAATTATTTTCTTTACTGTTTTGCCGTATCTAAAAACAGTTCTTGAAATGCTCAGGGATATTTCAAACAGAACAGGCGTAGATTCAAAATATATCAGTCTTGTGCTGAAGGTAATCGGTATTGCTTATGTAACACAGTTTGGCGCAGAGCTGTGTCGTGATGCGGGAGAGGGAGCAGTTGCATCAAAAATTGAATTTGGCGGCAAGGTAATGATTGTAGCTCTTTCGATGCCTGTGATGTACAGCTTTTTGGAGATTGTGGAAAAAATAATAAGGTTTGGATAAAGCTTAGGTGATACAAATGAAAAAAATGTTGTTTGTAGTTTTATTTTTGTTTTTGTTTCCGTCGGTTGTTTTTGCCGAAGATGAAGGCTTTGGCATTATTGATGAATATGCAGAGTTTTACGGAACAGAAATTGAAAAAAGTGCTGAGAAAGTGGACAATGTTGATTTTGGCAAGCTGGTTCCGGAATTTGATATAAGTGAAATTATTTCAGGACTTGCAAGAGGAGAAAGTGTTTTTTCTGTACAGGAAATATTGAACAAAGGTGCGGATTTACTCGCCGGAGAAATACGGAATGTACTGAAAATTCTTGTTTTTGTTGTTGCAGTTGGAGTTTTGTCAACTTATCTTGCAGGGATGCAGAGCAGTTTCAACGGAAAGGAAGCCGTTAATGCCGCATTTTTTGTGTGTTATCTGGTGATTGTGGGAATTGTTGCGGCGGCTTTCCTCGAAACAGTAAGCTGTGGCAAGGCGGTTATATCAAATCTGTCGGTTTTTATGAAAAATATGGCGCCCATTGCTCTTGTTGCAACAGCGTCAAGCGGTGCCGTTGTTTCTGCCTCTGCTTTTGAGATAATACTCATTGGAGTAATTGAAATAACCGAATGGATTCTTGAAAGCTTTTTTATACCTTTGATACTGATGACAGCAGCACTTTGCGCTGTGAATAACCTTTCCGAAAGCCTCAATGCTGAAAAACTTGTTCAGTTTTTGAATAAAACCGTAAAGTGGGGAATAGGTCTTGTTATGACACTTTTTGTGGGAATAATGGGTCTTCAAAGTATAGTGTCAGGAAGTGCGGACGGTCTTACGGTAAAGGTAACACGCTTTGCAACCTCACATCTCATACCCCTTGTGGGAGGTGCTCTTTCCGAAACAGTTGAAACTGTTATGAACTGCAGCGTTGTAATAAAAAATGCCGTAGGTGTTATGGGAATAATCACTGTAATACTTATTGTGGCGGTTCCTGTCATAAAGATTTCAGCTTGTCTAATTATGTTCAGGCTTTGTGCAGCAATTCTTCAGCCTGTATGTGACAAAAAAATTGTAAAGTGTATTTCCGAGTTTGCTGATGCAATTTCAAGCGTCTTTGGTCTTGTTGCGGTTGTTGCGGTTATGTTTGTTGTTATGCTTACAATCATAATAAATATGGGAAATGCAGCAGTGCTTCTGGGAAGGTAGTGAAATTATGGAGTGGATAAGCAATTGGATAATGCAGATTGCAGGAATTATCGTTGTTGGTGCAATTTGTGAACTGATTATGGTTGAAGGAGAATTAAAAAAATATGTAAAGCTTGTTGCGGGACTTGTGCTTATGCTGACGGTTATACGCCCTATAATTGTTATTTCTTCAAATACCTTTCAGTTGGAAATACCGAAGAGTGAGCGACTGAAGGCAGTTGAGCTGAAAAACCGTCTTGATGAAAAAGAAATGGAAAAAATCTTTGAAATATACAGAGAAAAGCTTGAAACGTCTGTTGAAAATGAGATATACAGCAGATTTGGATTAGACGTAACGGCAAAAGCGGATGTGGAAGAAAATGACGAAAACAGCTTTGGGAATATAATTGCACTGACAGTTTTTTCTGATTACACAGATAAAGCTTCGGATGATGAAATAAAAGAACTTCTAAATCAGAAATTTGGGGTTTCCAAAGAGATGATTGAAATACAACGAAAATAGCGGGAGATGAAAAGATGTTTTTTGATTTTTTCGGGAGAAAAGGTAGAGTTGTTGATATTGAGAGAAACGGAACAAGATCCGAGCTCAACAGAAAAAACAAGTGGTTGATAATTTTTGTAGTTATTGCTGTCGGGATTCTTGCTTTAGGAAGCTGTGATGGAGAAAACAACAACAAACAAGAAACTATTGTAACCGAGACGACAAGCAACAACATTGCCTATGCAAAGGAAATGGCGGAAAATCTTGAAAAAATGTTGTCTTCCGTGAAAGGGGCAGGGACAGTAAAGGTAATGATGTCCTTTGAGACAATGGATGAAAAGGTGCTTGCTGTCAACAAAAAAAACTCTCTTGAAACCGAAATTACGGAACAAGGCTCCGCCAACAACTCATTGGAAGAAGAAAATATTATTATTGTCGGTTCGGGAGGTGATGAAAAACCTTATATTCTCAGGGAAAATCTTCCTGCACCGTCAGGAATCCTCATTGCGGCAACAGGAGCTGAGAATGAAAGTGTACGTCTTGAACTTTATGAAGCAGCAAAAGCTCTGTACGGAATTTCAGGACACAGAATAAAGGTTGTAGCAGCAAGTGAAAAAAAGTAAGTATTCAAAACAATAAAAGCATTGCGGAAAGGATAGAAATATGAAAAAAATCAGCAAATTTTTCGGTGGAGTAAGAGGAAAACAAATTCTTGTAGGTCTTTTGGCGGTTATGGTTATTGCTGCAGGATATTACAGATTTTCTGACAACAGAGAGATATATCCCGTGACAAGTGATACGCTTCCGATAGAAGAAAAGAAGGCAGAAACCACAAGTACGGAAAAAACGTCTCAAGACAAGGATTATTTTGCAAGAGCACGATACGAACGGGATTGTGCAAGGTCAGAGACGGTTGAAATTCTCTCCGTATCGTCTGTTTCAAACGAAGATGCAGAAAATCTCAAAGAAAAAATTGCGGAGCATGAAAAAAATGCAGGAAATGAAACTGCAATAGAAAACTCTGTAAAGACAAAGGGTTACGAAGATTGTGTTGCTTTTGTGGATGAGACCGGTGTGAAGGTAATTGTCAAGGCAAGCAAGCTTGATGCGGAAGGTGTTGAGGCAATAAAGAATATCATTATAGGTCAAACAGGTGCAAGTCCCACAGAAATAAAGATTTCAAGCAAGGAATAGATTAACACGAAAAGAACGGGGTGCAGCAAAACAAAATTTTCGGGACGGGATAGAAAACCCGTCCCCTATATGTATTACAACTTGTTTTTGTGTGATACAAATTGCAGGGTTCGGTTTCCACGCCGAACTATTTTTTTTATTTTGCTACCGACAGTCTTTTTTTCAGATATTTAATGAATTCTATTGACAAAAATCGGAAAATGAGATAAAATACTTGAAGTTACTCATGAGGGAGTAGTTTGGCGCAAGGAGTGCTTGCGTGGCAAGTCGTCAATCACGACCGGAACCGGTTCGGCTTGTCTTAAATAACAAGACTCATGTGCGGTTTTTCCGTACACGGGCTTTTTTTTTGAGGAGGAGAAAAATGGAAGTACTTTATGAAAATCTGTTGAGCATTGACCCCCTTCAGCTTGTAATGTGGATTATCGGCGGAATACTGATTTTCCTCGCTATCAAGAAGGAAATGGAACCTACGCTCCTTTTGCCTATGGGCTTTGGTGCAATCTTGGTCAATCTACCGAATTCGGGTGCCGTTGAAACACTGGAAACCTTGTTCAATGCCGGAATTGCAAACGAGCTTTTCCCGCTTATTCTGTTCATCGGTATCGGTGCAATGATTGACTTCGGTCCATTGCTGTCAAATCCGAAATTGATGATTTTCGGTGCAGCGGCTCAGTTTGGTATATTCTTTACTCTTTGTTTTGCCTCGATGTTCTTTGATATCAAGGATGCGGCATCTATTGCAATTATCGGTGCGGCAGACGGTCCTACGTCCATTGTTGTTGCTCAGGCACTTGAATCAAATTATCTTGGTGCAATTATGGTTGCGGCTTATTCGTATATGGCGTTGGTGCCTATTATTCAGCCGCCTGTAATAAAGCTTTTGACAACCAAAAAGGAACGTATGATAAGAATGGAATATACCCAGAAAGAGGTTTCAAAAACAACAAAAATCCTGTTCCCCATTATCATTACTGCAATTGCAGGACTTGTTGCCCCTGATTCGGTTGCGCTTGTTGGATTTCTTATGTTCGGAAACCTTATCCGTGAATGCGGCGTGTTGAATTCACTTTCCGAAACAGCACAGAAGTCTCTTGCGAATATTGTAACAATCTTTCTTGGTATCACAATTTCCTTGCGTATGGAAGCAAGTGAGTTTTTGAGACCTGAGACACTCCTCATTCTGGCTCTTGGTCTTGTTGCTTTCATTGTTGATACAGCAGGCGGTGTTATCTTTGCGAAAATACTTAATATTTTCCTTAAAAAGAAAATCAATCCTATGATTGGTGCGGCAGGTATTTCTGCGTTCCCAATGTCGGGACGAGTTGTTCACAAAATGGGTCTCAAGGAAGACCCCCAGAACTTCCTGCTTATGCATTCAATCGGCGTAAACGTTTCGGGACAGATTGCATCTGTTATTGCAGGCGGTCTGATTCTCAACTTCTTTATGTAATTTGAAAGGGAGGCAACGACTATGACAGTTAATCCTATGAACTTTATCACAAACCTCTGGTATATGGGTATCGGTATGCTGGGGATATTTATTGTTATTGGTGTAATAATACTTTTGACGATGCTTTTGAATAATATTACATCAAAAAAATAGTAAATCTTAATATAAAAGGAGCATAAATATGAGGAAGACAAAAATAATTTGTACAATCGGACCTGCTTGTGAAAGTGAAGAAATACTTGAAAAAATGTGTCTTGAAGGTATGAATGTTGCACGACTGAACTTTTCTCACGGAACACACGAGGAGCATCAGCGAAAAATTGACAGCATAAAAAAAATCAGGGAAAAGCTTGGACTTCCCATAGCGATTATGCTTGATACAAAAGGTCCTGAATACAGAATTGGAACCTTTGAAAGCAAAAAAATTACTCTTAATGACGGGGATACTTTCACTTTCACCATTGATGAGGTTGTAGGAAATGAATCCCGTGTATCAGTTAATTATGACCACCTTATGGAAGATTTGAATGTTGGTGACAATGTTACCGTGAACAATGGACTTGTTACATTCAGAGTGAAGGAGCTTACGGACAGAGATGCTGTATGCGAGGTTATTTCGGGCGGTGAGCTTTCGGACAAAAAGAGTATGAACTTTCCCGGGAAAGTAATGAAACACGATTTTCTCAGCCAGCAGGACAAGGAGGACTTGCTCTTCGGTATTCAGAATCAGGTTGATTTTGTTGCCGCATCATTTGTATCCAGAAAAAAAGATATAGAGGATATGCGAAACTTCCTTAATGCCAACGGCGGTAAGGACATTGACATAATTGCAAAAATCGAAAACCGCAGTGGAGTTGACAACGTTGAGGAGATATGCCAGATTGCCGACGGTATTATGATTGCAAGAGGTGACCTTGGGGTTGAAATTCCTTTTGTAGAAGTTCCTGCGGTTCAAAAATATCTGATAAACAAGTGTAGACTTCTCGGAAGCCGTGTTATTACGGCAACAGAAATGCTTGAAACTATGATTTACAATCCTCGTCCCACCAGAGCGGAGCTTTCAGATGTTGCCAATGCGGTTTATGACGGTACATCAGCAGTTATGCTTTCGGGTGAAACCGCATCGGGGAAATATCCGGTTGAAGCCGTAAAAAATATGGTTGAAATTGTAAGATTTACCGAAATGGGCATTAATTATGCAAAGCGTTTTAAGACCTCATCCTTTGAAATAAGAAACAATATTGATGCAATTTCTCATTCAACCTGTTCAATGGCCATTGATGTGAATGCGAAATGTATTGTTGTCAGCTCACTCAGCGGAAAAACCGCGCGAATGGTGAGCCGTTTCAGATGTCCCGTTGACATTATCGGAATGACAACAGAAGAAAAGGTTTGGCGCAAGCTCAATCTAAGCTGGGGTGTAACACCCGTTATGTGTGAGGAATTCAACTCTGTTGAAGTTATGTTCTATAATGCGGTGAACCGTGCAAAAAGCATATGTGAGTTGTCAAAGGGTGATAATGTTGTTCTTACAGGCGGTCAGCCAAACGGGCAGAGCGGCAACACAAATCTCATAAAGCTCGAACGTATAAACAGATAATTATACTGGCTGTGTCGAAAGCACAGCCTTTTTCCTTGAAAAAAATTTTTACTATTTGCCAAAATATTATTGCATCTTCTATAAAATGGTGCTATTATTATATATAAATAAACAACTTGGAGGGAAACAAATGAAAAAAAGAGTTTTTGCGTTTTTTCTGTGCTTTGCTGTGATGCTTTCATCAATTACCGTATTTGCCGCAGAAGAATCAGGAAAAGCGACCCAAAGTATTGAAATTCTTGACTTTGGTACAAAGATTTACGGCGATGAATGCTTCAAAGTTGAGGTGCGTGAGGATGCAAATTCCGCACTTACCGACTTTGCTTACGCAAGCAGTAACACCGATGTTGCCGAAATTGCGCCGGACGGTACTGTCACAATCAAAGGTGCCGGTGAAACTATTATTACGGTGAAGCAGGCAGGAAATGATTCTTATGCAGCAACAGAAGCATCAAGAACTTTGACTGTAAACAAGAAGGATGTTATTCTTTCTTCTGTTGATTTTGATAATCGTTCATCGGAATTAATCGGTGTTCTTGAAGAGGATGCAGAGGATGTTAGGCTTGATTTTGACAATATACAGCTTGATGTAATGGGCGAAGGAAACCCGGAGGACCTTGAAGATATATTTGTTCAGCAAGGATGTATGAGTCTCAGGGGTGTTGTTATCGAAAATACATATACCGAAATTTATGGCGAAAAGGCGATTGACACAACTGATGAACCATATGTTTCTATTGCTATTGAAGAAATATACAATTCAAAAGGATATATTCCGTCATATGGTGATGTATACACTTTTTTGGTTGGAGAAACAAATGCAGAAGATTTTCTTGGAAAGTCTGTCAATGTATACGCAACAGAGAGTGGCGATGATTTCGAAATCCTTTCTATCAGCGAAGATACGGAAAGAAATGATATACTAGCAATCCCGGTTGATCAAGTAAGCAAAATCAGCTCAGACGGCTATTTTGAATACTATGAGACCCCTACATCAACGAAGACTACATCTGTAAGGCTCGATGATGATGTTGCTGTTGTTTATAATAACGTTGGTGGTTATTGGGTTGATGATGTTTTTGATTGGATAAATGAGGCAAACGGTCAGCTTACACTTATTGATAATAATGATGTAAAGGGATATGATGTAATATTTGCTGAACTTGCTGAAACGGCGGTTGTTGATGAAGCTGAAAAGGGTTATGTTACGTTCAAAGATTATACTCATTTGAATGGCCTTTCTGAGCTTGAATTTGATGCTTCCGACAGAGACAAGCTTGTAAAAGTAACAAAGAACGGCAAAGAGATAGCTCTTGAAGAACTGCAGGAATGGGATGTTCTTTCGATTTATGCCGCTTGGGATGATGCTGATTATATTTGTGCCGAGGTTGTTTCCAATCAGGTTGTTGGTGTCATTAGTGCTGTATCACAATCTTACGTATCGGCAACAGGTTATGCATATAAGATAGGTGATAGATTTTATGACGTAGCTCCGGGAGCATATGGTTTAAATGGTGTTTATATTGGCGACGGCGGTACATTTTATATTGACAAGTACGGCAAAATTGCGGCTTTCAAAGAAGATTTAGAGCTTGCAACAGGCGTAATAATGAACTATGCATATGTAACAGCGGTTGCTTTTGACGAGGATATTCTTTCAGGAGAAGACATAGCCTTGATGCAGTTGGTGACAGAAAATGGCATTGAAGTCCTGACTTTGAAATCTAAGGGTGCAAAGATTGACGGAATGACGGTTACTTCATCTTCACATGCTGTAATCAATGCTGTTGCAAACAAAATGATAAAATATTCCACAAACTCATCAGGTGAAATTGTTGAAATCAAAACCCTTGACAATGATGATACTGTAATTGGCGGAATTTCCGAAGAACGAATAAATGCGGAGTACGATGCAGAAAACAGCAGATTTTATGGACAGTTTTTTATGGATGCTGATTCATATGTGTTCTTCATCGACCCATACGATGCAGAAGAGTCATATCTTGGTACACTTTCAGATTTGACTGATGGTGAGTGCTATGACATATTGGGAAAATACGCTGACAATAAAGCTAATGATTACAATATTGTTCTGATTTTGGAGGATGTTGAAATACCTGAGATTCCTGACAATGAAACTGATGCAGGATATGCCTTTGTCACCGCTGTTGCTCTTGATGAAGATATTCTTACGGGAAAAAATATAGCCTTGTTACAGCTTGTAACAGAAGACGGCGTTGAAGTTCTCGGTCTTAAAGAAAAAAGAGCAAAACTCAATGGTGAAACAATTGATTTTGTAACTATGAATATTGAGTCTCTTTGTGAAACCTATATCAAATATTCAGTAAATTCAGCAGGGGACATTTCATCCATAATTACAGTTGATGCTGATGAAAACCTCTCCGGTGATACTTATTTTGCAAACGTTCAGTATAATTCCGATACACTCAGCTTTGGCATCAAGGACAACTTTGCTATTGATGCTGATGCAAAAATATACTTTGTCGATCCCTTTGAAACTGATGAATCATATGTTGGTTGTGTTTCAGATTTGACAAACGGCGAATATTATGAGCTGCTTGGAAGGTACACAGCCGGTAGCTCGTCAGATTACAATATAATTATCATTTCATATGATGTTGAGGTACCTGAAACACCCGATAATGAAACTTACGGAGGCTACGCATTGGTTTCTGCAGTTGCTTTTGACGAAGATATTCTCTCGGGAAAAGAGATAGCTATTGTTCAGCTTGTGACAGCAAATGGAACTGAATTGCTCAAGCTCAAATCAAGAAATGTTGTTATTGATGGTATGCAGTTGATTGTTGATAATGCTCCTGAAGCTGTTGAAGCTATTGCAGGAAAAATTATTAGTTTCTCAAAGAATTCGAAGGGTGAAGTTTCAAAAATAACTACTTTGGATTATGATGAATCTATAGACGGAGGTATGCTTCCTTCAATTGTGGATTCTGAATATTCTGCTGTTGAAAGTCGTTTTGTGACAGGAGAAAAGATTTATCTTGATTCGGATGCTGTTGTTTTCTTTGTTGATGAATCAGATTTAGAAGAATCAAAAATGGGTACTGCTTCAGATTTGATAGATGGCGTTGATTACACTATTTTTGGATATTACGCAGATGAAAAAGCAGACGACTATAATATTCTTATTGTGAGAAAAACTGAAGGAGTTGTCAGCAAAAAAGCAGGACTTTCTGTTATAACAGCTGTCGGTATGTCGGAAAATGAAGACGGAGAAGAGATTTTCAATATTGAAGCATTGAGCAATGGTGAAACAATCATTGCTGATACAACAAACGACGTGTTCTGGAATGTAGAACAATGCCTTACTGTTGGCGATATTGTAAAAATGCAGATTGACAAAAACGGTATTGTATCGGGTATGGGTATTGTTTTTGACTTTTCGGAAGAAGTAAGATATAACCATGGCTGGGAGATTCCTGAATTTGCAATGGAATTTGATATGGGATATGTTCCTCACGGATTGGAGACAATTGTTGGTGGAAAGGTTTCTTTTTACAGAAATGCATCAACTCTTGCGACCATTGATGGTGAAGAAGTCAAGCTTTCACGTGCTGACAATGTATATGTTATTGACACAAACGGCAGAAATATTGAGATAAAAAAAGGTTCTTCATCAAACTTCAAGTATTTTGAGAATCTTTATGATGAAAGCATTGCTTATGTTGATGTAACAATTGACGGGGAGCTTATTGCTGAAGGAGCTGAACGTACAGAGGCTCAGCAGGTTGCAGACTATGTTTTTGCCAGAATGTACGACGGAATTACAAAAGAGGTAGTTATAGTAAAGGGTCCTGAAAATGTAAAAATCAGAGGATATAACAATTATGCTCTTAACGCAATGTCTGTCAGTGAGAACGAAAATTCAACAGCATTGTCTGCAACAAGCGGAACAACAATGATTGCATGTGCAACAAATCTTTCTCTTACAGGTGAAAAGGCTGACAACTATAATCTGACTGTTGATGAATTGTATGTTGCAGTTAACGAGTCAAACCTTGCTTCCCTTTCAGTTGATGCTGAATGTGGTACAGTGACAGGTGCGGAATCCGGTACATATGTGAAGAATTCCGAATTTACACTGACAGCTGTTCCTGATATTGGATATACATTCAAAGGCTGGTACAAGGACGGAAGATGTGTATGCGTGACCGAAGAATATACTTTTGTGCTTACGGAGGACACCGAATTGTGGGCCGAATTTGAATATTTTGAAGGTCTTTTGAATTGCGGTAAGGATGCAAACGGAAATCCTTGGTATCTGTATGACAGCGGTATTCTGGAAATAGAAGGTGACGGCATGATGGAGGATTATGCCGCGAAAGCTACTATTCCATGGTATGAAAGCAGAACAGATATTACAGAAATAACCATTGCTGACGGAATAACTCATATAGGCAAAAGAAGCTTCTACGGCTGCATAAATGCACAGAAAGTAACCATTCCCGAAACTGTTACATCAATCGGTGATGAAGCATTTGTAAACTGTGACGAAATAACTATCTACGGTGTTTTGGGCAGCTACGCAGAAACATATGCAAAAGCAAACGGTATACCCTTTGCTGAATACATAGAAATGAAAAAACTTGGCACAATCACAGTTGATATGACAGAAAATACCTTGAAATGGTATTTTGACATATCGTTGAAAGGATTTTCAGAACCTGCAAATGTTTATGTTGCAATATACAATCAGGAAGGTAGAATGCTTGCTATTACATCAGATATTCTTGCGACAGGTGATATAACAACACTTTTCGTTGATAAACACGATGATGCGGCATATGCAAAAATCCATATTCTTGATGAAAATCTTGACTTTGAGGCAATTTCAAAGCGTATTGATTTTTAAATAGTTCTTTTTCAAAAGGGCGTGCAATGAAAATTGCACGTCTTTTTGTGTGTAATTTTTCTGCAGTAACCAAAAAGCCATTGCGGAATATACTGAAAACAAAGGGTTGGTGGTTATGATGTTCAGGAAAAAGAGGTGCTGTTGCAGAAATTGTCTGTATGGTGCAGGTCTGTATCTTATTGCTGTGGGTGCCGGACTTCTTATGGCATATGCAATTCCGAGATATATGCTCATTGTAGCCCTGGGGATAGGATTGATTGCATTGGGATTTTGTTGGGTCATAAAAAAATAGAGGAAAGGAGAGATATATATGAAAATTGTTGTGGTGAAGGCACCGAGGTTTCTGAAAGGAATTTTGAAAAGTCTGTTCAAAATGAAAACAGAGACAGATTGAGAATATACATATATGAAAAAAGAGCCACAAGTGCAACGCACTTGTGGCTCATATGTTTGAAAATTAAACAGCTCTCTGAACTTTTCCTGATCTCAGACATCTTGAGCAAGCATATACTCTTTTGGGAGTACCATCAACAACTGCTCTGACTCTTCTGATATTAGGCTTCCATGTTCTGTTGGCACGACGGTGTGAGTGAGACACCTTGATTCCAAACTTCAGTTCTTTTCCGCAAATTTCGCATTTTGCCATTATATATACACCTCCAATTGCAATCATAATCATTTAAATCTAATCAACTTAAAGTATTATAACAGAATATTGTTACTTTTGCAAGTGTTTTTTGAAAAAATTTTAAAAAAATTATATATTATGAAACAAAAGCAACATTTTCCCCGAAAAGAGAGATAATTGTTAAAAAAAAAGTTACTTTTGTGTAAATATTTTTTTTATCCTATAATATATAATATAAAATATAAACCATTTTTAGGAGTGAATTTGTAATGAGAGTAATAGTTTGTGATAATTACGAAGAGGTATCAAAGCAGGCGGCAAAAATTGTTGCAAGTCAGCTTGTTCTCAAGCCTGACTCGGTGCTTGGTCTTGCTACCGGCTCAACCCCTGTGGGAATGTATAATATTCTTTCAGAGATGAACAAAAACGGAGAGATTGATTTCAAGGATGTGACGTCCTTCAATCTTGATGAATATTACCCTATGGCGGCAGAACACGACCAGAGTTATCGTTATTTTATGAACGAAAACCTTTTCAATGGTATTAACATAAATATGGAAAATACTCATGTTCTCAGTGGTACAACGGATGACCCTGAAAAAGAATGTGCTGATTTTGAAAAGATGATTGATGCGGCAGGCGGAATAGATTTGCAGGTACTTGGAATAGGTCAGAATGGACATATCGGATTCAATGAGCCTGATACATTCCTTTATGCCAATACACATCTTACGGATTTGACTGAAAACACAATTCAGGCAAATTCAAGATTCTTTGAAAAAATAGAGGATGTACCTACACAGGCACTTACTATGGGTATCGCAACAATTCTCAAGTCAAAGAGAATTATTATTCTTGCAAGCGGCAGCAACAAACGCGAGGCTGTGACAGATCTTATCGAAGGAGAGATTTCCACAAACAATCCGGCATCTATGCTCAAAGTACATAATGATGTAATTGTTATTTGTGACAAGGAAGCTTATTCAAAATAATAATAATCTGTATTTTTCATAAATTCTATAACAAATTACGAAAGGAGACCAACTATGAAATGTATTATTAACGGTAAGGTTATTCTGAAAGATAAGATTGCAGAAAATCTTGCTGTTGTATTTGATGAAAAAATCGAAAAGATTGTTGATGCAAAGGAAGTAAACACAGTTGATTATGAAGTTATTGACGCCTGCGGAAAGTATGTTGCTCCCGGACTTGTGGATATGCATATCCATGGCTATCTTGGTGCGGATGTATCTGATGGCGACAAAGACGGAATTCGCAAAATGGCAGAAGGTATCATCAAAAATGGTGTTACTGCATGGTGTCCCACAACCATGACGGTTTCAAAAGCAGAAATTGAGGCTGCTTTTGACGCTGTTCGTGAAGTGAAAAACAGTGGTGAGTATTATGGCTCAAGAATTCTTGGTGTAAACAGTGAAGGCCCTTTCATTAATGCAGCAAAAAAAGGTGCTCAGGCAGAAGAACATATTTTGAAGCCTGACGCTGATTTCATAAAAAAACATTCAGATATTGTGAAGCTCTTACTGTCGCACCTGAGGTTGACGGAGCACTTGAATGTATTGAGAAAGTTTCAAAGGAAACAGACGTCCTTGTTTCAATGGGTCATACTGATGCAAACTTTGATGAAGCTATGGCAGGAATTGAAAAGGGTGTAAGACATACAACCCACCTTTTCAACGCCATGACCGCTCTTTCACATCGCAGTCCAGGTGTTGTGGGTGCGGCACTTTCGGGAAATGTGAGCTGTGAGCTTATTGCGGATACATTCCATGTGAACAAGGGGCTTTTCGGTCTTATTGCAAAAATAAAAGAGGACAAGCTTTGTCTTATTACTGACTGCATTAGAGCCGGTGGTATGCCTGACGGTGACTATACTCTCGGTGGTCAGCCGGTACACAAGGAAGGAATCAAGTGCCTTATGCCTGACGGCACAATTGCAGGAAGTGTACTCAAACTCAACGAGGCTGTCCGCAATCTTGCTGAAAATTCAAAATTAGAGATTTTTGAGGCGGTAGCCTGTGCTTCATTGAATCCGGCAAAGGCTCTCGGTTTGGATAACGAAATTGGTTCAATTGAAGAAGGAAAACGTGCAGATATTATGATTGCCGATGAGAAGTTCAATGTGTCAATGACAATTCTCGGCGGCGAAATAAGATATAAAGGAGAATAATTATGATAGCAAAACTCGAACCCGAATTTATGCCAATGGTCAAAGTTATAAATGACTACAAGGCAGAGGTGGCAAAAACCGATGCACAGAAGGTTATTATTGCTGTTGAAAGAAACAACGGTCTTATGGCAACATACAAACTTGATACATTCAAGGATGGAACAGGTCACGATGAAGAAAACTATGGAATTGCTGAAAGAATAATAAAAACTCTTCTTTGGGCAAAAGGTGGTTACAAGGTTTATGTTGCCGGTTCAAAATATATTTTTGACCGCATAGCTGATGATTACAGAATTGGCGGTGCAAGAGAATTTGACTTCAATTTTATGGCTCGTGTATACGAAAAACCATTTGAAGTGATTTATGTTGAAAATGTATCTGATGCACCTCAGGAAAATGATGTTTCATCTCCTGTTGGACGTCATCTTGATGGTTGTCGTATCGGATTTGATGCAGGCGGAAGTGACAGAAAGGTTTCAGCTGTTGTTGACGGAAAAACCGTGTATTCAGAAGAGGTTGTATGGTTCCCAAAGCTTGAAAGCGACCCCAAATATCATTATGAGGGTATCTTGAATGCAATGAAGACTGCTGCCTCACATATGCCGAGAGTTGATGCTATCGGTGTTTCTTCTGCAGGTGTTTATATTGACAACAAAATTATGGTTGCGTCACTTTTCATCAAGGTTTCTGACGAAGACTTTGAAAAGCACGTGAAGAATATGTATCTTGATGTTGCAAAGGAAATAGGTGATGTACCTGTTGAAGTTGCAAATGACGGAGATGTTACAGCTCTCGCAGGTGCAATGAGCCTTGAGGATAACAATGTTCTTGGTGTTGCAATGGGTACAAGCGAAGCAGCAGGTTATGTTGACAAAGATGGAAACATAACAGGATGGCTCAACGAGCTTGCATTTGTTCCCGTGGACTTCAACAAAGGTGCTATGGTAGATGAGTGGAGTGGAGATTACGGCTGTGGCGTAAAATACTTCTCTCAGGATGCTGTAATCAAGCTTGCTCCAAAGGCGGGAATTGAGCTTGACGAAAGTCTTTCACCTGCTGAAAAGCTTAAGGTTGTTCAGGGCCTTATGGAAGCTGACGACAGCCGTGCTGCTGATATTTATG
>SVKC01000058.1 GCA_015068655.1 Oscillospiraceae bacterium | reverse complement strand
ATACACAGTAACAGTAAGCGGTGCAGGTTACAGAACAGCACGTTATACAGTGAACCTCAATGACCACAAGACATTGAATTTCTGGAACAACGTAATGGACGAAAACCATGCAATTGAAGTAGAAGAAGGACTTGCATCAAGCAAGACAACAAAGAACTTCCTTGCAGGTGATATTGTGAAGGACAACAACATCAATATCTATGACCTTTCAGCAGTAGTATCATACTTCAGCATGGAACTTGACACAGATGCATACTCAACATATGCAAAGTATGATTTGAACCGTGACGGCTTTATTGACTCAAAGGACGTAGCATACGTGCTCGTATCCTGGGGCAAATAATCAAAGCCACAAAAAAGAAGTTAAAGGACGGAAAGCCAAAGCTTTCCGTCCTTTTTAACGTTATTTGTGCTTGAAACAACGGGAGTTTTGTGGTAATATATACTTAAATTGTTTGTTAAGGTGATTTGGGGCTTGATAAACCGAATATAAAAAGAGCGAAGAGAAGGGATATTATGAAGCTTTCGGCAAAGACTTTTGACCCCTTGTTCAGGCTGATTCGTCGGGTAGTTGATATTTGTTATCCGAAACAGCAGGTTGTGGGATTCGAAAATGTTCCTGACGGGGCGGCGGTTATTGTGGGCAATCATACACAAATGAACGGTCCGATTGTTTGTGAACTGTATTTCTCTGAGGACTGTTTTACGTGGTGCGCAGGGCAGATGATGAATGTCCGTGAAGTGCCGTCCTATGCCTTTGCGGATTTTTGGTCGGAAAAACCGTTGCGGAGCAGGTGGTTCTACAAGATACTCTCTTACCTTATTGCACCTCTTTCTGCAGTTGTTTTCAACAATGCAAGAACTATTCCTGTATACCATGACAGCCGTATTCTGACTACCTTCAAAACAACAGTGGGAAAATTGAAAAACGGCAAACGGGTGGTTATTTTCCCTGAGTACGCCAAGGAATACAACAACGTTATCTGCGACTTTCGTGACAGATTTATTGATGTGGCAAAGCCTTATTACAGGCAGACGGGAAAAGAGCTTAGCTTTGTTCCTATGTACATTGCACCAAATCTCAAAAAAGTTATTTTGGGAAAGCCCGTGAAATTTTGTGCCGAAAATCCCATAGAAGAGGAAAGACGGCGCATATGCGACTATCTTATGAATGAAATAACAGGAATTGCAGAGGCTTGCCCTGTGCATCGGGTAGTTCCCTACAAAAATATTCCAAAGAAGCTTTATCCCCTTAGTATTCCGAAAGAGAGGTAATTCTGATATGCAGACACCAAAGGTAGATTACAGACAGATGAGTATAAAGAGACTCAAAGAACCGCAGTTTTCACACTTGTTTCTTTTGCTGGGCTGGGTCGTATATTTTGCTTTGTTTTTTTTGACCGAAAACCTTATTCCCACAGAAAAATGTTTTCCCGTTCACTGCGTTCTTGATGATATGATTCCGTTTTGTGAGGCTTTTCTCATACCTTATGTGGGTTGGTATTTTCTTATTGTCTGGTCCCTTGTGTATTTTCTTCTTTACAATGTGGAAAATTTCAAAAGACTTCAGGTTTTTATAATTGTTACTCAGGCTGTTGCGATGATAGCGTATATTTTTATTCCGACACGTCAGGATTTGAGACCCATTGTGTTTCCAAGAGATAATTTTCTAACCGATTGCGTGGCACTTCTTTATTCTCTGGATACAAATACGGGTGTTTGTCCGTCTCTTCACTGTGCGTATTCAATAGGTATTGCGTCTGTATGGCTGAAGGAAAAAGGAGTTACCTGGAGATTGAAGACCTTTGTTGTTGTTTGTGCGGTGCTTATCTGCCTCTCAACAATGTTCATAAAGCAACATTCTGCTGTTGATTTCTTTGCGGCTCTTCCTGTATGCTTGCTTGCGGAAATTATCGCTTGCGGAGGGTACTGGAAGAAGAGACTTTTACATAAGTAAAAAAACAACAAGGCTGTTGCAAAATAAAAATTTCGGGACGGGATGGAACCCGTCCCCTACATACATTGTAAACTCTTTTTTTGTGACACAATTTGTAGGGTTCGGTTTCCACGCCGAACCGTTCTTTTTTCATTTTGCAACAGCCCCATATTTTTGTTTTAGTTCTTTTCTCTTGCTTTTGCTTTCAGTCTAAGCTGTGTGTCGAGGATTCTTTTCCTGAGACGAAGGCTTTTGGGAGTTACTTCAAGAAGTTCATCATCTGCGAGAAATTCGATGCACATTTCAAGACTGAGCCTGATTGGGGGAACAAGCTTCAAGGCTTCGTCACTTCCTGAAGCTCGGGTGTTGGTCAGCTGCTTCTTTTTGCAGACATTCACAGCCATATCCTCAAGCTTGGGGTTTATTCCTACAATCATTCCTTCGTAGACGGGTGTACCGGGGTCAATGAAAAGTGAACCTCTGTCCTGAATCTTGAACAGTCCGTAACCCACTGCCTCACCTGTGTCAAAGGAAACCAGCGAACCTGTAAAGCGGCGTGTTATGTCGCCCTTGTAGGGCTGATATTCATAGAATACAGAGTTGAGAATACCCTCGCCCTTTGTGTCCGTGAGAAATTCGTTTCTGTAACCCAAAAGACCACGTGATGGGATGAGATATTCAATTCTCATTCTGTCTCCTTGCGGCGACATATGGGTAAGCTCGCCCTTTCGTGAACCCATTTTTTCCATAACAGCTCCCATTGATTCCTCCGGAACATCTATAAGAAGTCTTTCAATTGGTTCATATTGCTGACCGTTTATGGTCTTGTAGAGAACCTTTGGTGTGCTTACCGAAAATTCATAGCCTTCACGGCGCATTGTTTCAATGAGGATTGAAATATGCATTTCACCTCTTCCCGCAACACGGAAGCTGTCGGTTGTGTCTCCGTCAGCTACCCGGAGTGATACATCCTTGAGCATTTCCTTGTTGAGTCTTTCGCGAATTTGGCGGGAGGTTACGAACTTGCCTTCACGTCCTGCAAAGGGGCTGTCGTTTACGGAAAAGGTCATTTCAATTGTAGGCTCGCCGATTTTTACAAAGGGCAGAGGCTCAGGAGCGGCAAGAGATGTAACAGTATCACCGATTGATATGTTGGTTACACCCGAAAAACAGATAATGTCACCCACCTTTGCTCCGTCAACAGAGGTTCTTCCAAGTCCGTCAATCTGGTAAAGGTTTGCAATTTTTGCTTTGTAGGGTTCGTGCTTTCCGTGATACTCACAGACCATTATTTCCTGATTCTGGCGGATAGAGCCTCTTTCAATTCTGCCGATTGCAATTCTGCCTACATAGTCGTTGTAGTCAATGGATGAAACAAGCATTTGAAGCTCCCCTGTTTCATCGCCTTCGGGAGCGGGGATATAATTCTTTATGGTTTCAAAAAGTACGGTCAGGTCTTCGCCCTGCTTCGAAGGACTCAAGGATGCCGTGCCGGCTCTTCCTGAACAGTAGATGATAGGACTGTCAAGCTGTTCATCGTTGGCGTTCAGGTCAAGAAGAAGCTCAAGAACCTCATCACCGATTTCGTTGAGACGGGAGTCGGGACGGTCGATTTTGTTTACTACAATTATAATTCTATGCTGCATTTCAAGAGCTTTCTGGAGCACAAATCTGGTCTGGGGCATAGGACCCTCAGCAGCATCCACAAGAAGAATTACGCCATTAACCATTTTCAGGATACGCTCAACCTCTCCGCTGAAATCGGCGTGTCCGGGTGTGTCGATTATGTTCATTTTTATGTCCTTGTAGTGGACGGAAGTATTTTTTGCGAGAATTGTAATTCCTCTTTCTCGCTCCAGATCGCCATTGTCCATAACACGGTCTTCCACAACCTGATTTTCACGGTATACACCGCCCTGCTTCAGCATTTCATCCACAAGAGTTGTTTTTCCGTGGTCAACGTGGGCGATGATTGCAATATTTCTGAGGTCTTCTCTTTTCATATTATCAGCCTTTCTGATTTTATCTCTTTTATCTTAACATAACCTTAATATTATATACCAATTTTATGTATTTGTCTATGGTAAGAATGACGAAATTAGTCGGATATTGACATTTGCAGCGATTAGTGATAGAATTAAGAAAGATTTTTGAAGGGAGTTTTTTGTTATGTGGAAAGAATTTAAGGATTTTGCCTTCAAGGGAAATATTTTTGATATGGCTGTCGGTGTTATTATTGGTGGTGCTTTCGGAAAGATTGTTACTTCGCTGGTGAATGATATTGTTATGCCTGCTTTTGGTGCGGTGACATCAGGTATGAATTTCAAGGAAATGAAATATGTTATCAGTGCCGCAACCGAAACAAAGCCGGAGGCTGCTATACTTTACGGTCAGTTTATTCAGAATGTGGTTGATTTTCTTATTATTGCCTTTTCTATTTTTATGGTAATCCATCTTGCAGGAAAATTCAGGAAGAAGGAAGAAGTGGCACCGGAGCCTGAAGAGCCAAAGGCACCTACTCAGGAAGAACTTCTTGCAGAAATTCGTGATATTTTGAAGGAAACTGCTCCTACTGCTGAGACGGAAGCTGAACAGGAATAAAACAGAGAAAAAGACGTTATCCCGCCGGGATAACGTCTTTTTATGTTCAGTTATTTTATACTGAAAATAATATCACCGTATGAAGGAACAGGCCAGAATTCACGGTCGGAGTCTGCCTCAATTTCGTCAACATGGCGGCGAAGCTCTTCCATAAGGGGACAAATTGTTTTCCGATAGTAGGTAGCCCTTGTCAGGACATCACCCTTCGGAACGTTTTTCAGGGCGTTGTCAAGGTCGTTGTTTGTTTCGAAAATCTTATCTGCCAAGGCAGCTACTCTGTCCAGCTTCACAGTTTCTGCTTTGCACGGAATATCAGGCGAAACCTTTTTCTTCGCAATCAGAGTGTCACAAAGACACCTTTGGATTTTGCTGATTGCGGGAGTGTAGTCCTTTTTCACCATATCTACCATTGTGAGACCTTCAATATTGATAATCTTGCAGTATTCTTCAAGAATAATTTCATATCTTGCGTGAACTTCGGTCTCGTTGTATATCTTGTGTCTTTTGAAAAGCTCAATATTCTCAGGCTTGATGAAGTGCGGGAGAGCATCCACCGTTGATTCAAGATTGAGAAGCCCCCTTCTTTCTGCTTCCTTCACCCAGTCGTCAGAATAACCGTCTCCGTCAAAAATAATGGCATCATGGTCGGTGATTGCCTGTTTTACCACTTCGTTGACAGCACCAAGAAAATCATCTGCGCCTTCGAGCTTTTCTGCCATAATCTGAAGCTCGTCCGCAACGATTGTATTGAGCATTATGTTTGCACAGGCAACAGAATCGGCAGAGCCTACCATACGGAATTCAAATTTATTTCCGGTGAAGGCGAAGGGCGAGGTTCGGTTTCTGTCCGTGGAGTCCTTCGGGAACTGAGGAAGAGCGGTAACACCGATTTTCATTGTTTCCTTTTTCATTCCCGTATAGTCGCTGTCGTTTTTGATTGATTTGAGAACCTCTGCAAGCTCTGTCCCGAGGAACATTGATATAATTGCAGGAGGTGCTTCGTGACCGCCCAGACGGTGGTCGTTTCCTGCGCTTGCGGCAGAAATACGGAGCAGATCCTGATGCTTGTGAACTGCACTGAGAACCGCACAAAGGAACACAAGGAACTGGGCATTCTCATGAGGGGATTTTCCCGGTTCAAGAAGGTTTTCCCCTGTGTTGGTGGAAAGAGACCAGTTGTTGTGCTTTCCGCTACCATTTATGCCCTCAAAGGGCTTTTCGTGAAGAATACACGCCATATTGTGACGTGCAGCTACAACCTTCATCATTTCCATTGTGAGCTGATTGTGGTCTGTGGCAATGTTTGTTGTTGTGAAGATAGGAGCAAGCTCGTGCTGTGCCGGAGCTGCCTCGTTGTGTTTTGTCTTTGCGAGAATTCCAAGCTTCCAAAGCTCCTCGTCCAGCTCCTTCATATATGCAGATACTCTGGGTTTCAGATGTCCGAAGTAGTGGTCTTCCATTTCCTGACCCTTTGGTGCCGGTGCACCGAAAAGAGTTCTGCGGCAGTAAACAAGGTCCTTGCGCTTTTTGTATATGTCTCTGTCAATAAGAAAATATTCCTGCTCAGGTCCTACTGTGGAGACAACTCTTGTTACATCATCCTTGCCGAAAAGTCTTAGTATTCGAAGTGCCTGCTTGTTTATGGCTTCCATAGAACGGAGGAGCGGAGTTTTTTTGTCGAGAGACTCGCCGCCGTAAGAACAGAAGGCTGTGGGAATACAGAGTGTCCCGTCCTTTATGAATGCATAGGAGGTAGGATCCCATGCGGTGTAGCCTCTTGCTTCAAAGGTTGCACGGATGCCGCCTGACGGGAAGGAGGAAGCATCAGGCTCGCCCTTGATGAGCTCCTTTCCTGAAAATTCCATAAGAACAGAACCGTTCTTTCCGGGAGTAATAAAGCTGTCGTGTTTCTCTGCCGTAATACCGGTCATAGGCTGAAACCAGTGTGTGAAATGTGTTGCTCCTTTTTCAATTGCCCAGTCTTTCATAGCTGCCGCAATAATATCGGCAACATCACGGTCAAGGCTGACGCCGTTATTGATTGTCTGCTTCAGGGCACGGTAAATCTCTTTTGGTAGACGGTCTTTCATAACGTTTTCGTTGAAGACCATACTGCCGAAAAGCTCGGGAATATTTTTCAAAGGAAATTCCTCCTTAATTTGTATGAAGTCAAAGCCTGTTTATGGCTTTGCAAAATGTAAAAAATTTAAAGGGACACAGTGGGATAACCCACCACACCCCGCACAAATACATACAAAGTATACAATAATAAGGGAATTTTGTCAACGAAATTAAAAAATTTCTAACAATTTTTAAAAAAAGCTTGATTTTTTCAAAAAGATGTGTTATCATACTAAGAGTTGACTTGAAAAACAGAAGTTTGAGTGGAGGTGAAATCATGCCTAACATTAAATCAGCTAAAAAAAGAGTTAAGGTTATTGCTACAAAGACTTTGCAGAACCAGATGGTTAAGTCACAGCTCAAAACTGCTATAAAGAAGTTTGAAGCTTCTCTTACAGAAGGCAAAGATGCAGCCTCTGTTGCATATGCTGCTGTTGTAAAGAAGACAGACCAGGCTGTTGCCAAGGGTATTCTTCACAAGAATACAGCTGCTCGCAGAAAGAGCCAGTACGCAGCTGCAATGAATAGCATTGCATAAGTTTTTTGCATATACAGGGTGCGTTGAAGATTCAGCGCTTTAGCGCACTCTTTATTTAACTCAAATATAGGGGTATAGCTCAGTTGGTAGAGCAGCGGTCTCCAAAACCGCGTGCCGTGAGTTCAAGTCTTACTACCCCTGCCAAACAAAAAAGGACACCCTGTCGGGTGTCTTTTTTGTATAATAGGAAATTGCGCAAAAAGAAAAAGTAAGATATAATGACAAAAGATTAAAATAGAGCATAATAAAAGAAGGGTGTGCGCCCTGAGAGGATATGCAGTTTTAATC
>SVKC01000008.1 GCA_015068655.1 Oscillospiraceae bacterium | reverse complement strand
TGAAACAGACTACCTTATAGGTAGTCTGTTTCAATATTTGGAGCATCAGAGAAATAATCCATTTCAAGTCCGCATAATATTTCTATTTTCCCTTTGTACTTTTCTTTCAGCTCTGCAATGTCTTCTGCATAACGCACAGTATCTTCCAAGGACATACAGTATGTATCATCAAATGAAGTGTACGCATGACCCGAAAAACCTATGCGGCTCATCTTCAAATCAACTGCCGCACGAACCATTTCTTCAAGGGAATTATTACCATCGCAATAGGTTGAATGAACGTGAAAATCCTCCAGAATCATTTTGTCATTTTCTCCTGCTTCACCTTGTGGTCGATTACGTGACGTCCGGCAAGCTCTTTGTGAATATCCTCAACGGAAATACCCATTTCAACCATAAGCACCATTACGTGATAGCAAAGGTCAGCAATTTCATAAATTGTTTCTTTTTTGTCATCAGCCTTTGCCGCAATAATAACCTCGGTATTTTCTTCACCGACTTTTTTGAGGATTTTGTCTATTCCCTTTTCAAAAAGGTAGGTTGTATATGAGCCTTCCTTCTTTTCGATTTTTCTTCCAACAAGCAAATCCATAAGCCCCTGAAGTGAAAATTCATGCAAATCCTCACTTTGCCACAACTCTTTTGTGAAGCAACTGTCTGAGCCCGTATGACAGGCAGGACCATCTTTCTCAACCACCACAACAAGAGCATCATTGTCGCAATCTGCTGTTATTGAAACAATGTGCTGATAGTTGCCGCTGGTCTCACCCTTGCGCCAAAGCTCTTGTCGAGACCGGCTCCAGAAGCAGGTTTTTCCTTCTCTCATTGAAATTTCAAGACTTTCTCGGTTCATATACGCAAGAGTCAATACCTTTTTGGTTATTGAATCCACCACAATAGCAGGTATAAACCCTTTTTCGTCAAATTTAAGTTCGTCTACATTAAGCATATTTATAATCATTCCTTTCCTTATACTCAGCACACAAATTAAAAGTCAAAAAAATTGTTCAGATTGCCGCTTTGCCGCGAGCAATGCTGTGCTATGTGCACCGCTTCAAGCAAAAAGTGGTGAGATGAGCAAGATTTTTTGACTTTTCCTCCTACAATCTCATATCAATTCCGTTGGCACGGAGTTCTGTTTTCAAATCCTTGATTGCAACCTCACCGAAATGGAATATTGATGCCGCAAGACCCGCATCTACCTTTGGAACCTTTTTGAAAAGCTCCACAAAGTTCGCTATACCACCGGCTCCCCCGGATGCAATTACCGGAACGGATACGGCATTACATACAGCATCAAGCATTTCAAGGTCGAAGCCTTTTTTTACACCGTCTGTATCTATGGAGTTAAGCACAACCTCACCTGCACCGTTCTCGACACATCTTTTTATCCATTCAACAGCTTCCATACCGGTATTTTCTCTTCCCCCCTTGGCAAATACGCGAAATACTCCGTCAACCCTTTTTACGTCAGCAGAAATAACAACACACTGGTCGCCGTAGCGTTTTGCCGCATCATATATAAGCTGAGGATTTTTGATTGCGCCTGAATTCACGCTGACTTTGTCCGCTCCGCATTTGAGAACTCTGTCAAAGTCGTCAAGAGTGTTTATACCGCCGCCCACGGTCAAAGGAATAAATATTTTTTTTGCAACCTCTTTGAGTATGTCCGTAAAAAGAGCTCTTCCCTCAAAGGATGCTGTTATATCATAGAATACCAGCTCATCCGCGCCGCTGTCACTGTAAAGCTTTGCAAGCTCAACAGGATGCGAAACATCCGAAACACCTTCAAAGTTCACGCCCTTCACTACCCTGCCGTCACGAACATCAAGACAAGGGATTATTCTTTTCGTTATCATTCTGCCACCTCGATTGCTTCTTCAAGAGAAATCGCCTTTGTGTAATATGCCTTCCCGATAATTGCACCATAAAGATTCATTGCGGCAAGTGCCTTTACATCATCTATTGACGAAACACCGCCTGATGCAACAATCTGCATATTGAATTTCTCTGATAATTCTTTGTATAATTCACGATTTGTACCCTGCATTGCACCATCCTTTGAAACATCTGTGCAAATAAGAGTTCTCACTCCCAACTTCTGCATTTCCTCACAGAAATCAAAGCAGGTATACTCCGACTTTTCTGTCCAACCCTTGATTGCAACATATCCGTCCTTTATATCAGCACCAACAGCGATTTTTTCGCTGTATTTGTCAACTGCCGCCTTAACAAAAGCTTTGTCCTGAACAGCCGCCGTACCCAATATTACCCTGTCTATACCTGAACCAATGTATGCATCAATCACATCCATACTGCGAATACCGCCGCCAATTTCCACAAACAAGTCTGTTTTTTCGGCAACCTCCTTCACTATGTCAAGATTCGGAGTTCCACCAGTCTTTGCACCTTCAAGGTCAACCATATGTATATGCGAAGCCCCTGCCTTTTGAAATTCATAAGCTATTTCAATGGGGTTTTCGCTGTAAATTGTCATTTTGTCATATTCACCACGAAGGAGGCGCACCGCCTTGCCCTCATACAAATCTATTGCGGGAAAAATATACATTTCTTATCCCTCCATCTCACAAAATGCTTTCAGAATTTTCAGTCCAACATCGCCGCTCTTTTCAGGATGGAACTGACAACCGCAAACATTTCGGTTTGCTACTGCCGCAGTGAGCTCCGCGCCATATTCCGCTGTTGCAATGGTAGCATCCTGACATTTTGCACCATAAAATGAGTGTACGAAATACACAAAATCACCCTCGTTTATGTACTTGAAGATTTCGTGCTTTTCGCCGCTGAATTTCAGGGCATTCCAGCCAATATGAGGAATTTTCAAATCCTTTGGGATTACTTCATCAATACAGCGAACCTCCCCCTCAATAAGTCCAAGACCTTCATATTCGCCATACTCAAAGCTCTTGTCAAGAAGCATCTGCATTCCGAGACAAATTCCCATAAGGGGCTTGCTCTTTGATGCTTCTTCCTTTATCACCGCATCAAGCCCTGTACTCCTGAGCTTTGAAATAGCATCCTCAAAAGCACCTACGCCCGGAAGTATTATTTTTTCGGCTTTTCTCAAAGCCTCTGCATCACCGGTAACAACAGTCTCTGCTCCGATTGCTTCCATTGAGCTTTTGAGTGAAAACAAGTTTCCTACACCGTAGTCAACAATAGCTATCACTTAAAGTACCCCCTTTGTGGAAGGTATTTCGTTTTCAAAGCCTGCCTCCACAGAAACCGCCTGACGGAAAGCTCTGCCTGCCGCCTTGAATGCACCTTCGATTATGTGGTGTGAGTTTGTTCCCGAAAGCTGAACAAAATGGAGTGTACAATATGCTTCTCTCACAAATCCCAACCAGAATTCTTCAACCAGCTCTGTATCGAAAGTACCAACCTTCTGTGTGGGAATTTCAAGCTTGTACGAAAGAGTTGAACGTCCCGAAAGGTCAACCGCTGCAACAACAAGTGCTTCATCCATAGGAAGAATCATATTTCCATAACGGATGATTCCTTTTTTGTCCCCCAAAGCATCACAAAAGGCTTTTCCCAGACAAATTCCTACATCTTCAACCGTATGGTGGTCGTCAACATATGTATCGCCGTCACATTTCACAGACAAATCAAATCTGCCGTGTTTTGCAAAGAGAGTCAGCATATGGTCAAGAAAGCCACAGCCTGTATCAATATCACTTGCACCTGTTCCGTCAAGATTCAGTGACAGCTTGATTTTTGTTTCGTTGGTATCACGTTTTATTTCACTTTTTCTCATTTATTTTCCCTCCAGAATTTCGCGTATTGCATTTAGGAATTTATCCATTTGTTCTCTTGTTCCGATTGTTATGCGGTTATATTCACAAATTCTCGGTGCATTGAAATGACGTACAAGAATACTTTTTTCACGAAGCTTTGTATATATTTCAGAGCCTGAAACAGTCCTGTGCTTTGCAAAAATAAAGTTTGCAGAAGAATCGGTCATTTCAAAACCAAGCTTTTTCAGCTCCGCAACTGTATATTCACGATTTTTACAAATGATGTTGCAGTTGGCTTTTGTGTATTCTTCATCCTCCAAAGCTCCAATACCTGCCGCCATTGTCATACGATTGATATTGTACGGATTGGTTGAATACTTGATTGTGTTGAGGTCCTGAATAATTGCTTTTGAAGCAACACCAAATCCAAGTCTTGCCCCGGCCATTGAACGGGATTTTGAAAAGGTTCCCGTCACAAGAAGGTTCTCATATTTATCAACCAGACAAACCGCACTTTCACCGCCAAAGTCAACATAAGCTTCGTCTATAACAACCACATTGTCAGGATTGCTTTTCACAATTTCCTCAATTTCCGCAAGGCTCAAAGCAATGCCCGTAGGTGCGTTTGGATTTGCAATAAATATTGTTTTGTTTATTCCAAGATAATCAGAAACTCTTATTCTGAAATTCTCATCAAGGGGAATTTCTTCAAAATCAATATTATATAGCTGTGCAAAAACGGGATAAAATCCATAGGTAATATCAGGAAATGCAACGGAAGTTTCCTTGTCACAGTATGCCATAAATGCAAAGTTCAGAATTTCATCCGAGCCGTTTGTCATAAGCACCTGTTCAGGGGTAACACCCAGAATTTCCGCCATTTTTGAAGTCAAGGTGCTTGCCGTCGGGTCTGAATAAAGCTGAAGTATTTCAGCCGCTTCCACCGCAGCCGATACAGCCTTCTGTGACGGCGGAAACGGTGACTCGTTTGTGTTCAGCTTCACAAGATTCATTATTTTGGGCTGTTCACCGGGAGTATATGGAGTAAGAGATAAAAACTTACTGCTGAAAAATCTGCTCATATTAACTCATTCCTTAATCTTCTATTCGTATTGTAGCACTCTTTGCATGAGCGGTAAGACCTTCCTTTTGTGCAAAGAAGGAGACATCCTCTGCCACTTTTTTCAGTGCATCATATGTATAATAAGTATATTGTGTTTTCTTCACAAAATCATCAACGGACAACGGACTTGAAAACTTTGCCGTACCACTTGTGGGAAGGGTGTGGTTTGCACCTGCCAAATAATCTCCCAAAGCTTCGGGGCAGTTTCTTCCCATAAAGATTGAGCCAGCGTGACGGATTGCGTCCAGATAGTCAAAGGGATTGTCAACACAAAGCTCAAGGTGTTCTGGTGCAATTTCGTTTGAAATCTCAATTGCCGCATCAAGGTTCTCTGCAACAATAATCTTTCCGTTGGCATCAATAGATTTTCTTGCAATTTCAGCACGTTCAAGCAAAGGAATCTGTAATTCAAGCTCACGACTGACTGCCTCAGCAAGCTCCATAGAATCCGTAACAAGCACCGCACTCGCAAGCACATCATGTTCCGCCTGAGAAAGAAGGTCAGCCGCAACATAGCGCGGATTGCTCTTTCCGTCAGCAACAACCAGAATTTCGCTGGGACCTGCAATCATATCAATTGAAACCTTGCCGTAAACCTGCTTCTTTGCTTCCGCAACAAAAGCATTTCCGGGACCCACAATCTTATCCACCTTCGGAACAGATTCTGTTCCATAAGCCAGAGCCGCAACCGCCTGAGCACCGCCAACCTTGAATATACGGTCAACACCTGCAATTGATGCCGCCGCAAGTATAACGGGATTCACCTTTCCTTCGGAATTGGGAGGTGTCACAATAACAACCTCACGAACTCCCGCAATCTTTGCAGGAATCGAATCCATAAGAACCGTGGAAGGATAAGCCGCAGTTCCGCCGGGAACATAAAGTCCTGCACGGTCAACGGGAATAACCTTCTGTCCCGTCACAATGCCGCTTTCATCGTTGATTATAAATCCGTTCCTCACCTGTTTTTCATGAAACTTTCGGATGTTTCTTGCGGCAAGTCTGAGTACCTCAAGAAACTTCGGTTCAACAGCTTTTACCGCTTCGTCAATTTCTTCCTTTGTGACTTCAAGAGCGGTGAGCTTTGCCTTGTCAAACTTTTCACAGTATTCAAAAAGTGCTTTATCGCCGTTTGTTTTTACATTTTCTATTATGTCGGAAACAATCGCTTCAACATCCATCTCAGGAACAACCCGTGCAAAAATGTCGCTATTTGCAACCTCTCCGTATTTCAATATCTTAATCATTTTTTCTCCCCCGATTGTTCAGTCATACTTTTGAGAATAGCTTCAATCTGAGCATTTTTAAACTTAAAGCTTGCCTTGTTTGCAATAAGCCTTGCACTTATGGGAACAATTTCCTCCAAAACCTCAAGATTATTCTCTTTGAGTGTTGTTCCTGTTTCAACAATATCCACAATAACATCAGAAAGTCCCAGAATCGGTGCAATTTCTATAGAACCATTAAGATGAATTATATCAATCTCCCGACCCAGGGATGCATAATAAGTCTTTGCAATATTGGTGAACTTTGTGGCAACCCGCAAGGTTTTTTGGGTATTGTCCCGAAAGTCTTTTTTTCCTGCAACCGCCATTCGGCACTTTCCTATATCCAAATCCAACAGCTCATAAATATCAGGCTCATATTCAAGCAGAATATCTTTGCCTGCAACACCAATATCTGCCGCCCCATGCTCAACATAAATTGCAACATCCGAGGGCTTCACCCAGAAATATCTAATGCCCTTTTCCTCATTTTCAAAAATCAGCTTTCGGTTGTTTTCCTTGATTGACGGACACTCGAAACCTGCTTTTTCAAACATGGCATAAACCTTTTCGCCAAGCCGTCCCTTTGGCAGTGCAACATTAAGCATTGTTTTCAACTGTCTCAACCTCCGTTCCGCAAAGCTTCAATAATCTTTTGTATCTTATTTTTTCAGGCTTTGTCTTCTGTGCAACAACAGTTTCTCCGCCTTCTGTAATTTTTTTCACCGCACGGCTTATGTCACAGAGCCTTGCACCCTCTTCATACACAAGAACAGCATCCACATCAAAACCATGGTTGTCTTCATAAAGCCGTTCAAGCACGTCAAGATAAACCGCAAAGCCTATGGCTCCGCTCTTTCTGTTCATTTTTTTCATCAGGTTGTCATACTGACCGCCCGAAAGAACACCGCCCGGAACACCGTTCACAAAGCCCTTGAACACAACACCGCTGTAATAACTCATATCATTGATTACAGAGAAATCTATTCTAATCTTATCGGCACAGCCGTTTTGAGAAAGAACCTCTGTTATATCCTCAAGCTCTCTTATTGCTGAATCAAATCTTTCGCCTCTTGTAACAGTTTTCAGCTTTGTCAGCACCTCGTCAGGCTCACCGTAAATTGCAACAAGCTTTTTGAGAAGCTCTGCATCAGCTTCTTCAAGACCTTCCTCACGACATACAGCCGAAATACCGCTCATATTCTTTTCACCCAAAGACTTCAACATTGACCTTCTTCCCTTTTCGGAAACCTTAATGCTGTCAAGTGCCTCGGAAATTATACCCATATGCGAAATGTCCAAAATATAATCATTGCTTATACACTCAAGACTCTTTGCCGCAAGCAGAACAACCTCCGATATACAATAGCTGTCAATGTCTCCGAATGCTTCAAGTCCTGTCTGCATAATTTCCTTGAAAGCCCTTGTATCGTTGGATGCACGGTAAACATTTTCATTGTAATACATCTTTTGAACGCCTGATGTATCACGGCTGTTTTTTATAATCGAAAGAGTTACGTCAGGCTTCAACGCCATAAGCTTCCCGTCCACATCCGTAAAGGTAATAATATTTTCCGAAACCAGAAAATCCTTATTTCTGACATAAAGATCATATTCTTCGAACTTGCTCATTCTGTACTTCATATATCCGTATTTTGAATAAAGCTCCCGAAGCTTAAAAATTATTCTTTCATCATTTTCAAAAACTCTGTCATTGAGGCTCATTCTGTCTGCTCCTTTTCTTCAAGCTTGTCAAGCACCCTACGGTATCCGTCGCTTCCATAATTCAGACATTTGTTCACACGGCTGATTGTGGCTGTGCTGGCACCTGTCTCCTTCGATATTTCTGTATAGCTTTTGTTCTGATTAAGCATTTCCGCAACCTGAAGACGCTGAGACATATCCTGAATTTCCTTTATGGTACAAATATCCTCAAAAAAGCTGAAACATTCCTCTTCCGTTTCAAGCTTCAATACCGCCTTCACTAGTCTTTCAACCTCAGGTGTGTGCAATTTTGACATAAGATTTCACATCCTTAGAAATAATACTTTAGCATTTTACCATAGTAAAGCAATAAAGTCAATAGTAAATCGAATATTTTTATGTTTTATTTGTAATATTTTTCTGCCAGATGTACAGTTTCCATTGCATCTGCCGCATAAAAATCTGCGTTTATCATATCAGCATATTCCTGATTGAGCACCGCTCCGCCAACAACAATCTTTGTGTCAGGATACTCCCTGTGCAGAAGTCCAATTGTTTCAGCCATGGCAGGAACGGTTGTGGTCATAAGAGCGCTTAGTCCCACAAAACGGCATCCTGTTTCTTTCACCTTTTCCAGTACCGCCTCTGATGATACATCGCGACCAAGGTCGAATACATTGAAGCCATAGCTTTCAAGAAGTACCTTCACAATATTTTTCCCTATGTCGTGAATATCACCCTTCACCGTTGCCAGAATTACATCTCCCCGGGTTTCTCCTCCCGAATCGGGCATTTTGACCTTTATTTCCTCAAAGGCCGCAGAGGCTGCCTCTGCACTCATAAGAAGCTGAGGAAGATATGCACGTTTTTCTTCAAAGGCAATTCCGATTTCATTTAGAGCCGGTATAATCTTTTCATTTATTATATCAAGAGGTTTTTCCGTTTCAAGCAAAACCCTTGCAGCAAAAACCGACTGTTCTTTTATCCCCTTTACCACCGCACGATGAAGGTCTGCCGCATCCTCACTCTTGGGTGCTTCTGCTTGTGTCGGTTCTGTCGCATTTGCATATTCGATATATTCCGCACAGGCTGTATCCATATTGTGGAGAACCCGATGAGTATAGTATACATCCATCATACCTGTCGCAAAAGGATTCATAATAGCACAATCAAGCCCACATTCAAGGCTTTGTGCAAAAAATGTGGAATTTATTTTTTCACGGTTTGGAAGGCCGAAGGATATATTAGAAACTCCAAGGCTTGTACAAAGCCCCAGCTCCTTTATGAGCCTTATTGCTTCCATAGTCACAAGAGCACCCATGCTGTCCGATGAAACGGCAAGTGCGAGAGGATCAACAATTATGTCCTTTTTGTCAATTCCGTACTCTGCCGCCTTTTCCATAATCCTCTTTGCAACATCTCGTCTGCCTTCAGCGGTAATCGGAATTCCCTCCTCATCAATTGTAAGGGCAATAACCGCTCCGCCGTATTTTTTCACTAACGGGAAAATGCTCTCCATGCTCTCGGCTTTTCCGTTTACGGAATTCACAAGGGGCTTCCCGTTGTAAATTCTCATTGCACCCTCCAAAGCTTTCGGGTCATTGGAATCAAGCTGAAGAGGTATTGCTGTCACCGCCTGAATGGCTTCAGTTGCCGCCTTCAGCATTTCTGCTTCGTCAATTTCAGGAAGACCGGTATTCACATCAAGAATGTGTACACCTGCTTCCTCCTGACGTATTGCTTCATTCAAGAGATAAGTCATATTGTTTTCACGAAGTGCTTCCTTGAGTTTTTTCTTGCCTGTTGGATTGATTCTTTCGCCAATCAATATAGGAGCTTTTCCAATTTCTACTGCGTGAGTATATGACGAAACCACAGTTCCTTTCTTTAATTCAGGGATTTTGTATTCAACAGCCTTTGTGGCTTCAATCATTTTTTTCATATATTCGGGAGTTGTTCCGCAACAACCGCCAAGAATACAAGCACCCATTTCCGCCATTTTCTTCATATATGCTGCAAACTGGTCCCCATTGATATTGTAAGCAGTTTTTCCATCCTCAACCACAGGAAGTCCCGCATTGGGATTCACAATAATTGGAACAGACGCATTTTCCGTAAATCTTTCAATCAACGGAAGCATCATATCAGGACCGAGAGAACAGTTCATACCAAGAGCATCAACGCCCATAGATTCGAGCATAGAAATCATAGCTTCGGGACTTGCTCCTGTCATCAGCTTTCCGCTTTCGTCATAAACATTTGTCACAAATATGGGAAGGTCACAGTTTTCCTTTGCCGCCAGAACTGCTGCCTTTGTCTCATAGCTGTCGTTCATTGTTTCAACGAAAATCAAATCAACTCCGCACCTTGCCGCAACACGCACATTTGCAGCAAAAATTGAAACAGCCTCTTCAAAATCAAGGTCACCGAGGGGCTTCAAAAGTCTCCCCGTGGGGCCCATATCAAATGCAACAAATGCACAGTCTCTGCCCTTTGCGGCATTCTTAGCGCACCTGATACCGCTCTCAATCAACTCGGCATAATTTTCATATTTCTCACGATTTATTCCAAACGTATTAGACACCACAATATTACAGCCTGCATCAAAGTACAGGTTGTGAAGCTCTTCAATCTTCTCAGGATGCTCAATATTCCACATTTCAGGCGGCGTTCCCGTAGGAAGTCCCATTCCCTGCAAAACCGTACCGGTTCCTCCGTCACAATATAATCTTTTTGTTCTTATCAATTCGCGAAAATTACTCATTTTTTATCCCCATTATTGCCGTTACCGATTTCCCGGGGGACATCAGAAACGATTTATTTGTTGTTATTCCCAAAAGTCTTTGGGCGTTGAGCAAGGTCAATATCTTCGGCTGAACCTCAAGAGACAAATCCCCGAATCCGGGGCTGAATCTCGGTCGGCACAAAACATTTCCTTTCACAAGCTCATCTGCCTTGTCTGCCGCCGCTTCTGCCATTGAAGACGCAAGAGCGTCTGTTATAAAATACTTTGCAGGCGAAACAAGAGAAAGCTGGGTCAAAAGTCTGTCAACTCCATGCCCCAAAGTTACCGCAAACACAAAAACCTCTTTGCAGCCCTGCAGGTTTTTTTTGAGTGTAGCACTTTTGAACTCACCAAACCCGCAGTCCAGACCATCCTTTTCAAGATAGCTCACATCACATCGCACTGCCGCAAGCTTACAGCTCACAACTTTTTTCAGTTCCGAAAGGCACTCATCAATTTCTGCCATTTCAAAGTCCCTTGCCGTGTGAAGACGTCTTGCCGTTTCGCCTTCATTCAAAATCAGTTCTTCAACAGGTATAGTCCTGTAATCTATGGCAATCACTTTATTATCTCCGAAAGATTGCTTTGAATTGCCGCCGCAACGTCAGGCTTGTTCATTGAATAAATATGTACAGCGTTGATTCCGTTTGCAAAAAGGTCAATAATCTGTTCGGTCGCATAAGCAATGCCCGCCTGTTTCATCGCATCAGGATTATCGCCGTAACGGTCAACAAGTCTCAAAAACCTCTGTGGCAGAGTGTTTCCCGAAATGGAACAAATTCTCTTTATCTGTGCCGCATTTGTGACAGGCATTATCCCTGCAACAACCGGAACATCCACGTTTGCACGAAGAAGTCTGTACATAAAGTTGTATAAAATATTATTATCAAAAAACATCTGTGTGGTCAAAAACTCACAGCCACACTCAACCTTCTTTTTCAAATTATCAATATCCTCAATACTGTTTTTGCTTTCAGGGTGATTTTCAGGATAACAGGCACCGCCTATGCAAAAGCCTCCGAAACCCCTTATTTCAGCCGCAAGCTCACTTGCATAATGATATTCCATCCTTTCAGGAAGCCCCTCCTTTGGAATATCTCCCCGAAGAGCAAGAATGTTTTCAATTTTCCTGTTTTTCAGTTTTTCAAGAATACTTTTTATTTGCTCCTTGGTTGAAGAAATACAACTGAGATGTGCAATAGGAGTTACGCCCAGACGGTCAATAGCCTCTGCTATGTCCGCGGTATACTCGGAAGTTCCGCCTCCTGCTCCGTATGTAACACTCATAAATCCGGGCTTCAGCTCCGCAATCTCTGTTGCCGCCTTCATTACACTTTCAAAATTATCGCTTGTCTTTGGAGGAAACACCTCAAAAGAAAGGCTCGGTTTCTCCCCCTTGATTATATCAATAACCTTCACAAAATCACTTCCAATTAAGTTTATCTTATTATTTTACCACTATATAGCCCATAATGCAAGTTTTTTGAACAAAAAGAATCATTTAACTACAAAAAAGCAATATGGGGACGTATGCCAAATGTACGCCCCCATATGTTCAAAACATAAAAAATTGGATTTTATTGTCCTATAACCTTTCTTACGGCCTCATAGGTCGCTTTTTGTATATACATTCAAAAGCAACTCACCAAAGACCAATTCACTCATATTTCTACTCACCAACATAAATTTGTCTGTTATATTCTATTATATCAAAATCAAATTTCAACCCAAAATAAACATTTTGATGACAGCAAGACTTTCTCTCAAAAAGCACGGCATAAGATTATACCATTGTAATCCCGCATGCATATGAGCAACGTTTTCAAATCCTGTATCTTTGGCAATAGTTGTTCCTCTAAAAATATGAAAATTATTTGTAACAACAACCACTGAATAATCATTTGAAAAACAATTATCAAGTATTTCTTTTGAAAATTTCATATTTTCAAATGTAGACGTGGCTTTTTCTTCTTTTATAATTTTATTCTTTTCAACGCCATTTTGAATGAGATATTTTTCCATAGCAAAAGCTTCGGTAACAATTTCCTGTAATCCTTGTCCGCCCGTAACAACGATTATGGCATCAGGGTTTTTCTGATGATACTCCACCGCTTTATCCAAACGCATTTTTAATGGTAATGTAACCCTATCGCCTCGAATACCAGCCCCCAAAACAATAACAGCATCTTCATTATAATCCACATTATCAGTGACTCCATAAATTGCTATAAAAGTTATCAGTGCAACTTCAGCACATAAGAAAAAAATAAATAGATTCTTACATATTTTGAAAACTCTTGTAGGAATAAGTCTCTTTATCTTTGAATAAAAAGCACCTGCACACAATATAACAATTCCAAGAATCGCAACAATTGCAACGCCAAGATTCAAATTTGACATAATGCATAATATTAAACCATATACAGTAAGTATTGCACCAATCAATACTATTATTCTTGATTTCATCTCTCGACCCCTTCCAAATTCTTCTTGAACAAAGACTCTGCCCTTTTGAAATCATCTGATACATCTTCTCTATAAGAGACAGAAATTTTTAAACGCTTTTCCTTGAGTAAGCACCGACAAAAAACCGAAATGGTTCATAGAGAATCACTGTCCTCTTTTTTCCATATATAAATTTGAATCTTTTACTATTTTACTTCAACTATACCCTTTTGTCAATGTCTGTATCTCATATAACGCCATTGAATCAAAGCATTAATTTCAACTGTTTCATTGATTTTCAACAGTTTTTGTGATACAATAGCATAGACAAAAACAAAAGAAACCGAGGTTTTACAAAATGTTTTTTGAAGAATTTGTTCAGGGCTCAAAAACACAGCTTGAGCCGGCTGTAATAAACAAAATTGATATGATTGACTTTGCAAAAAAATATGATAACATTCCGCTTCACACGGACGAAGAATACGCCAAATCCACTTTTTTCGGAGGTCTGATTGCACCTGGGGTTATGTCCTTTATGTGCGTATGGGCAAAGTATCTTGAAATTGATTTGGCTGGTAATGAGCTTCTTGCAGGAAAATCCACCAAAATCGAATGGCTGAAACCCGTCTTTGCAGATGATATTTTGACAAGCACCTACACTGTATCCAACCTCACAAAACGCAACAAAAAAAAACGGCATTGTGGAACTCACCTTTGAAGTTTTCAATCAAAACAAAGAGCTCGTACTTACAAACGTAACCGAAATGATTGTCAAATGCAAATCCACAAAGGAATGATTGTGAAGAAAAAAATCTCACCTGCTTTTGCAAGTGAGGTTTTTTCTGCAGAATTTTCTTTTATTTCTTCATTTTTTCCATATCGTTTTTACGAATTTCTACACGTCTGACCTTGCCGCTGATAGTTTTGGGAAGTTCATCTACAAATTCTACAATTCTGGGATATTTGTAAGGAGCAGTATGTGTCTTTACATATTCCTGAATTTCCTTTTTGAGTTCTTCTGTTCCGACACTTCCCTTCGTAAGCACGATAGTTGCCTTTACAATCTGGCCGCGTACTTCGTCGGGAACAGGAGTGATTGCACATTCCAAAACGTAAGGAAGCTCCATGATAACACTTTCAATTTCGAAAGGTCCGATACGGTATCCTGATGATTTGATAACATCATCAATACGACCTACGTACCAAAGGTATCCGTCTTCATCCATTGTTGCCTGGTCTCCTGTATGATAATAACCATCATACCAAACATCCTTGGTCTTCTCATCGTCAAGATAATATCCGATAAAGAGTCCGCAAGGAACATTATCCTTTGTGCGGATACAGATTTCACCTGTATCACCTGTTTTGCACTTGTTGCCGTCAGGATCAAGTATAACCACATCATAAAGCGGACTGGGTCTTCCCATAGAACCAATTTTGGGTGTTGAGCCAACAAAGTTCGCAATAGACAAGGTTGTTTCTGTTTGTCCAAAGCCTTCCATAATTGTGAGACCTGTCGCCTTTTTGAACTGGTTGAAAACTTCAGGGTTCAATGCTTCGCCTGCCGTTGTTGCATATTCAATAGAAGAAAGGTCGTACTTTGACAAATCTTCTTTGATGAAGAATCTGTACATCGTAGGAGGTGCACAGAAGGTTGTGATGTTGTATTTCTTGAACATTGGCAGAATATCCTCTGAATGGAATCTGTCAAAATCGTATGTGAACACACCTGCTTCACAAAGCCATTGCCCGTAAAGCTTGCCCCAAAGAGCCTTGCCCCAACCTGTGTCGGAAATTGTGAAGTGAAGTCCGTCGGGATTCACATTATGCCAGTGCTTTGCTGTCGGATAATGACCCAAAGCATACTTATATGAATGTGTAGCGATACGAGGATAACCCGTTGTTCCCGAAGTAAAGAGCATAAGCATCGGGTCGTTGCCGCAGGGTGTGTTTTCTGTACGATAATAGTGAGTGCTGAAGCGTTCCATTTCAACATTAAAGTCGTTCCAGCCATCCTTCTTTCCGCCAACAAGAACCTTTATCATTTCGGGGAATTCCGCAGCTGCCTTTTCCGCCTCCGCCGAAACATCTCCGTCTGCCGTACATACAATAGCCTTGACCTTTGCAGCCTTGTATCTGTATGTGAAATCGTGTTCAACAAGCTGATTTGTTGCAGGAATAGCAATTGCACCAATCTTGTGAAGAGCAAGCATTGAGAACCAGAACTGATAATGTCTCTTGAGCACAAGCATTACCGTGTCGCCTTTTTTGATGCCCAGAGATTCAAAATAATTTGCTGTTTTTGCAGAATATTTCTTCAAATCGCTGAACGTAAATCTACGGTCTGTCTTGTCATTTGCCACCCACATCATAGCAAGCTTGTCGGGGTTCTTTTCTGCGATAGCATCCACACAGTCAAAGGCGAAATTAAACTTATCGTCATTTTTGAATGTAATTCCATTGAACACACCCCTCTCATCATATGATGATTCGATAAACTTATCTGCCACAGTTTCGGTTTTCTTTTTATTGACAGCGGCTGCCTTTGCAGCAATAAAGGGTGCTTCCGGATATTCTTCACTCACCTGACCGTCCTGCGGATTGAGAACAACTGCATGGAACTCACAGCCGCCTTCTGATACCGCAATCATACCATGCGGGATGATACTGTTGTAGAAAATAGAATCACCTTCGTGAAGAACATCTACATGATTTCCTATCTGAACCTTCAGCGAACCTTTTACAATAACATCAAATTCCTGACCGTTGTGGGAATTCAGCTTTAGCGGTGCGTTCTGTTCCTCTGCAAGATAAGGAAACTTAACCAGAAACGGCTCTGCAAGCTTTTCTTTGAATTTTGGAGCAAGGTTGTTATAAACAACACCATGCTTCTTTACTATTTTGAGACCCTCACCCTTTCTTGTGATGGCAAATGAGGTAAGGGTAGTACTTGTTCCCTCCAACAAATCAACAACTTCAACACCGCAAGCCTTTGCGCATTTGTAAATAAAAGTAAAGCTGAAGTCTGTTTCACCCTCTTCAAGAACCTTGTAATCTTCAACCGATACACCCGTAAGCTTCGCAAGCTCTTCAGGGGTGTATCCTTTTGCTTCACGCAGGTCTTTGATTCTGCCTGCAACCTCTTTCAAACTGTAATCCATCTTTTTGTCTCCTTTCATTTTCGTGACTAATAAAATTTGTTACGACTTTGAATAAAACAAAAAACCCGTCTCAAAAGATTCTTTTGAGACGAGTTAATAAACCCGCGGTACCACTCAAATTACGGAAATAAATCTCCGTCACTTTCCAGGCTCAAACAAGCCTTTTGCCTTTACGCAGCATTACGGAAGGAGTCTACTCAGCTCACGCCTTTCGGTCCTCCGACTCAGAAGTGATAAGTCATTGGAAAGCTCCACCATTGCCTCGCACCACCCGGCAACTCTCTCAAGGCTTCACAATCCGACCGTCTTCGTCATAGTCGTTCTTTGCGATATTCAAATTTACTACGAATTATATCACGCTTAAATCGACTTGTCAAGAGTTTTTTTCAAAATATTCAAATTATTTTTTCAAAATTTTGTACAACCAGGTCTAACTTATAATATACTTGACAAATAAAAGAAATTGGAGTAAAATAGTATAAAAGTTATTCCGGTAGGTAAGGCTACCACAGGGATACGGATTGCTGCCGCGAACTGGTGGAGACACCACAAGATGGTTGAACAGGCAATATCGAATTCAAGGTATTGTCTAATGCAATTTCATCGCCCTGCGAAGCTAAAGCTTGAACGGTGACAACATATATTTTGCTTGTTCAAATTTCCCTGTGTCATTGTTCATACACTGACACGGGGATTTTCTTTTGAAACTATGAAAAACAGGAGGAAACGCAGATGATTGAAGAAATTTTGACATTAATAGAAAACAAGGAATTTGTAAAGCTGCGAAGTACTCTGTCCGAAATGAACGCACCTGACATTGCAGTAATGTTTGATGAGATTCCGGAGGAGTTCATAATCAGACTTTTCAGACTTCTCCCGAAGGAGCTTGCGGCAGAATCTTTTGTTGAGATGGACGCCGACACTCAGGAGCATCTTATAAAGCGTTTCAGCGACAAGGAGCTCCATGATGTACTTGACGAAATGTTTGTTGACGATACAGTTGATATTATTGAGGAAATGCCTGCGAACGTAGTGAAGCGAATACTCAAGCACACAGACCCCCAAATCCGTTCCGAAATAAACAAAATTCTCAACTATCCGAAAGACAGTGCCGGAAGCATTATGACAATTGAGTACGTTGACCTGAAAGCACATATGACCGTAGCTGAAGCCTTTGACCGAATTCGAAAAACAGGCGTTGACAAAGAAACTGTCTATACCTGTTATGTAACAGACCAGAACAGACACCTCATTGGAATTACCACGGTCAAAGACCTTCTTTTGAACGATTATGAAACACGAATCGGCGATATGATGGAAACAAACGTAATCTATGTAGATACAGCTGAAGACAAGGAAGAGGTTTCCAATCTGTTCGGAAAATATGACTTTCTGGCAATGCCCGTTGTTGACAAAGAAACACGTCTTGTCGGCATCATAACCTTCGACGACGTAATCGACGTTATCCAAGAGGAACATACAGAGGATATCGAAAAAATGGCTGCTATTCTTCCATCCGAAAAACCTTATCTCAAAACATCGGCTCTGGAAATATTCAAAAACCGTATACCTTGGCTAATGCTTCTTATGCTTTCCTCCACCTTCACCCAAAAAATAATCAGCTCCTTTGAAGCAACCCTCGCAACCTGTGTGGCTCTCACCGCATTTATACCTATGCTTATGGGAACAGGCGGAAACTCAGGCGGACAGGCATCCGTTACAATTATCCGTGGTTTGTCTCTGGGCGAGGTTGAAATGAAGGATATTTTGAAGGTGCTTTGGAAGGAATTTCTTGTCTCATTTTTCTGCGGTATTGCTCTTGCAGTTGTGAACTTCGGAAAAATGATGCTTGTTGACCAGGGTGCAATAATTGCATCAGGACAAAATCCGATTTTGGTCGCCCTTGTGGTTTCTCTCACACTTCTTGCCACCGTAGTCTGCGCAAAGCTTGTTGGATGCAGTCTTCCTATTTTGGTAAAACGTCTGGGCTTTGACCCTGCCGTAACCGCCAGTCCCTTTGTGACAACAATTGTGGATGCTATTTCTCTTTTGATTTATTTTGTAATTGCAATGCAGGTTTTGCATATATAACACCAAATGGGGCTGTTTCGTTAAACAAAATGAATACAAAATTATTCATTTAAAATGCTTAACAATTGTTACAATAATGTCAAGAGGTGATTTTGTGAAAGGTTTGAAAACAATACGAAAACAACGGAATCTGAATCAGCTCAAGGTAGCTATGGACTTAAACATTTCAAGAGAGGCACTGTCACACTACGAAAACGGAAAACGTGAACCAAGTCTTGATATGCTTAAAAAACTATCTAAATACTTCAATGTTTCTATTGATTTTCTAATCAATGGCGAAGAATTCAAAAAAAGATAGAAAAAGCGGATATGCAGGTTGCACATATCCGCTTTTTTCACATCCAACCGCCGTCAACGGTAATTATCTGTCCTGTTATGTACGATGAGCTCTCCGCAGCAAGGAAAAATATACTTTCTGCCACCTCTTCCGCCTTTCCTATTCTTCCCAAAGGAATTTCAGTGCAAAGATCATCAACATCCTCATTCGAAAGATGTCCATTCATATCCGTATCAATCATCCCCGGTGCAACACAATTCACACAAATCCCCGAAGGAGCAAGCTCTTTCGCAAGAGCCTTCGAAAAACCAATTACAGCCGCCTTCGCAGAAGAATAAATCACCTCACAGGATGCACCGCAAATACCCCATATAGACGAAACATTGACAATTTTCCCTGATTTTCTGTGAACCATATGCGGAATAACATTTCTGCTGCAATTCATCATTCCAAAAACATTCGTATCAAAAATCATTCTTGCATCCTCAGCTGAAAAATCTGTAAACAACCCCTGTTTCAAAGCAATTCCCGCATTATTCACCAATACATCAATTGTTCCAAACCTAGCTAGTATTTCATCAATCATTTTTTCTGTCTGAGCCTCATCCGAAACATCTGCACAAAAGGCTTCTGCCGTACCGCCGTAACTTCTTATCTCTTCACACAAGCTCTCCGCCTTCGCCTTGCTTTTGTTGTAATTCACCGCAACACGCCAGCCCTTTTCACCAAATAATCTTGCCGTTTCCCGACCTATTCCCCGGGATGCACCGGTAATCAAAACTGTTTTCACTGGTCATTCTCCTTTCTGTTTATTGTTTTCCGAAAAATTACACTGTATTCTTTTTCTCTTTTTGTTATAGCAAAACTGTCAAGCCTCAAACACTTTTCAAAATGTCTCAAAGCCGCACAAGTGTATTCACACAAAAGCTCCAAACGCTCATCAGGTATCTCAAATTCAAAACTATCAGCAATCATATTTACAGTATTTTTCACATTAACAGCCGCAGAAACCATAGTTGCCTTTGCAGAAAAATCCGTTAATCCGGTCAAAGCTGACTTGAATACAGGTTGTGCAACGCGAGCCGCCATATCCTGAAGTGTCACTCCTACAAACCGTTTTTCGTCCCGTGCAAATTTATGAAGAGCCGACAATTCATCAAAAATTTCAGATATAACGGCATTTTCAAACACTTCTTTTTCTATGATTGCCTTTTTTCTTGCTTCGCTTTTTTCAAATCTTTCTTCACGGTTTGTATCGTTAATTTCACGAAGGATTTTCTTTTCCTTTTTTCCTATATTTTCCTTGCGATTTGACTTGCGCTTCATAGGTCTTAGTTTCACCATTCCCGCAATTTCAAAATCAACATATTTTCGTTCTGCATCTACCGCCGCAACCTTTATTTTGACCGTATCTCCCACAGTGAAAGTTCTCTTTGTTTTAAGTCCTGACATAGACACACCGTTTTCGGTCATAACATAAACATCATCTTCAAGGGTTCTTGCGGCAACAAAGCCTTCTACTGTATTTGGAAGCTCCACAAAAAAGCCCGAAGACAGAATATGAGTAACAACCCCTTCAAATCTCTCTCCTACTTTGTCCTGCATATATTCAGCCTTTTTTACAGACTTCCATTCAATCTCAGCATCAGCCGCATTAATCTCAGTAACTGTTGCCGTAACAGCCGAGCTAACCGCAAGCTCTTTGAAATGTGCTCTGTGCTTTTCCGAAATCTCACCTTTGAGACTCTCCTTGAGAATTCTGTGTACCGCAACATCCGAATACCGTCTTATGGGTGAAGTGAAATGACAGTAAGTATCAAAACCCAATCCAAAATGTCCGCAATTTACATCACTATATTTTGCCTTTGCCATTGCCCGAAGCAAAAGATAACTGATAATCTCCGCCTTTTCTGTCCCTTTTACATCATTCAGCACTCGCTGAAAATCCTTTGGGCGCATATCAGGAGAATACTTGAAATCCACACCCAGAAGGGGCAAAATCTCCCCCAGTCGTTCGAGACGAAGAAAATCAGGCCTTTCGTGAACACGAAAAACGCAAGGAAGTCCCTTTGCCACAAGATGCCTCGCAACAGTCACATTGCAAATCAGCATAAATTCTTCGATTATATTATTCGAAAGTGTAATGGGATACCTTTCAACATCAACAGGAAAGCCCTTATCATCAAGAGTAATTTTGGATTCGTGGGTTTCAAACTCAATTGCGCCTTCGGAAACACGTTTTTTGTTGAGTGTTTCCGCCAGTTTTTTCATAAGTCCCAGCATAGGAACAATATGTTCATATTTTTTGCACAGCTCTGTGTCACCCTCAAGAATCTTCGTGACATTAGTATAAGTCATTCTTTCCCGTGATTTTATAAAGCTGTTACAAATTTCGTAACTTTTCACCTTGCCTCTCGGAGAGATTTCCATAAAAACCGAAACCGCAAGCCTGATTACACCGGGTTTCAAGCTGCAAAGCTCATTGGAAAGTTCAAAAGGAAGCATCGGTATAACCGTATCAATCAGGTATACGCTTGTCCCCCGTGAAAAAGCTGCGCGGTCTATGGGCGAGCCTTCTGAAACATAATGAGTAACATCTGCAATATGCACTCCCAAACAGTAATTTCCATTTTCCAGAACTTCAACCGAAACGGCATCATCAAAATCCTTTGCGTCATCACCGTCTATTGTTATAACCAGCTTATCGGTCAAATCCTTTCTCCCTTGCAAATCGGCATCACTCACAGCTTTCGGCATTCTCTCCGCCTGTTTTACCGCTCCGGGCGGAAACTGTGGCATAATATGATATTCACTGAGCAAATCAACAAAATTCAAAAGGCTCACCTCCTTTTCGTATTTTATCCCATACGGAAAAATAATATCCGTCAAACCCAAAAGGGCTGTAGCAAAATGAAGTCTTCGGGACGGGATAGAACCCGTCCCCTACATATATTGTGCACCTCATTTTTTGTAACACAATTTGTAGAGTTCGGTTTCCACGCCGAACCGCTTTTTTTCATTTTGCTACAGCCCCTTCAAAAAGACTTTTATTATTTCGAAAAATTATTCAGCAGCCTTTTCTGTTTCGCCTTCAGCTGTTTCACCTTCAATAGCATCACCTTCGGTTGCTTCGCCTTCGGTTGCAGTTGTATCTGCTTCAGCTGCATCGCCTGCATTTGTGTCAACAACCTCTGTGCTTTCGGGAAGCTCTGTCTTTTTGCCACCTGTAGTATAAACAACAAGAACAATTGAGCTTACGACAAACAGAATTGCAACAACAGAAGTTACCTTCTGGAGAATACCGTCCAAAGTCTTGCCTTTGTTTTTGCCGAAGAATGTTTCTGCACCGCCGGCAATAGCACCTGAAAGTCCCTGCTGTTTACCATGCTGCATAAGCACAGAAACAATAAGAATAACAGATATAAGAATATGAATAATAATCAATGTGAGTTCCATTTGAAAAATCCTCCTAAAACTTTTTACGTTTAAATTTATTGGTTAAAAATACTTAATCCTGATTCTTGCGAAGGAATACAGGAACATCAATACCGTCATCCTCGCTAACCTTGAAGAAGTCCTCCTTGGGTTCAGGTCTTGAAGGCTTTGGAGATTCAGCACCAATAGGCGGAACAGGAGCTGACTCAACCTTTCTGCCATGCATTTCCTCTCTCATAGCTTCAAAAATACCCTTTCCTTCACTGGAAGAAAAAGCAGGCTTTTCAAAAGTAACCGTCTCAGCCTTTGCTTCTGCTTTTTTTTCAGGCTTGGATTCCAAAATCAGGTCAATATTGGGTTCTTCCTTTTTCTCAGGCATACGGGGTCTGCTTCCGTCTTTGCCTTCAAATCCGGTTGCAATAACAGTAACCTGAATTTCATCACCAAGAGACTCATCAATAATAGCACCAAGAATGATGTTTGCATCGCTGTCAGCAGCCTCCGTAATGAGCTGTGAAGCCGTCTGGATTTCAAGAATACCGAGATCAGAGCCACCGGTAACGTTCAAAATAACACCCTTTGCACCCTTGATTGTTGTTTCAAGGAGAGGACTGTTGATTGCCTTTGCAGCAGCATCATGAGCACGATTTTCGCCTGTTGCCTTGCCGATACCCATATGAGCATAGCCTGTATTTTTCATAATCGTCTTTACGTCAGCAAAATCAAGGCTGATGAGACCCGGTCTTGAAATCAAATCAGAAATACCCTGAACACCCTGTCTCAGAACATCGTCAGCAGCCTTGAATGAGTCTGTGAGCGTTGTCTTTGTTTCCGCAATTTCAAGAAGCTTGTCATTGGGGATAACAACAAGGGTATCAACTGCATTTTTGAGATTTTCTATACCTGCAATAGCATTCTTTTCACGAGCCTTGCCTTCAAACCAGAAAGGTTTCGTAACAATACCAACCGTAAGAATACCAAGTTCTTTTGCAATTTCAGCTACAACAGGAGCAGCACCGGTACCCGTGCCACCGCCCATACCGGCAGTAACAAACACCATATCCGAATCCTGAATAGCGAGTGCAATTTCGTCACGGCTTTCTTCCGCCGCCTTAGCACCAATTTCAGGAACAGCACCTGCACCAAGACCTTTTGTAAGCTTTGCACCAATTTGAATTTTCTGCGCCGCCGACGAAAGAGACAAGTCCTGCTTGTCCGTGTTTACTGCAATAAATTCCACACACTGAACCTGTGCTTCTATCATTCTGTTGACAGCATTATTTCCGCCTCCGCCGACACCAATGACCTTTATTTTAGCCGGGCCGGTTGTTTCAGTATCAAACTCGAACAAAATAATTCCTCCTATCTTTTATAGAGTCTGTTCATCGGCACTCTAAAGCAACCATACATCAAAAAAACGTGCCACGGAAAACAGAGCTCCTTTATCCGCATTTGTTATGTAAAAAGTCAATGCAACTTCAAAAAAAGTCACTTTTCCACATTTACATTTCATTTTAGCATTTAATTTTCATTCTGTCAAGAGAAAAACACTTTATTTTTCAGCTTTTTCTTCCTTGTCCCCTTCATCATCGGCAGATTTCTCCACGTCCGGGTCAGCGGATTCATTTTTTTTCGTCTCACCTTTGGGTTCAATATCCTTTGCGTTTTTCTTAATATCCTTTTCCTCTGCAGCCCGAAGTGCCAGCCTCTTCAATCTGGCTGTTTCTCTGGCACGCTTTTCAAAATAAATATCAAAGGTTTTTCTTCTTATTGACGACATATTGTTGAACATTCTTACACCAAAAACAATAATCGCTGCAAAATACAAGCTTATTCCGAGGAGATTTCCCATATATGTCAGCAAAACCGCAAGCACAGCATTAGACACAAGCCCAATCATAAAAACATTGAGATTGAACTTTTTGTTGAGGTTTGCATTCCACGCACCGAAAACCGAATCCAGTGCCGCAATAATTGCAACCGCCACATATGGAAGAGTTGAAGAGCTGATATTGTAAGGAACCAGCAATCCTGCAATAACACCAAGAATTCCGGCAATCAAAAAAATCATTCTTCTGTCACCTCCGGCTCAACAATCTGTGCGTATTTGAAATTGGTAGTCCCCGTATGCTTGTTTATCACAAGCTTGTTGCTCTTCTTGACAGAAACCTCCACACCATAATAAAACGATTGTTCAATAGCACCACCCGGCATTCTCAAAGCATTTTCAAGGGTTTCCGGATTTCCTATAGCCTTTATTTCATAAGGTGCAGCAATCTTCGTATTGTTTATGCTTACCGTAGGTCCTGCACAACGCACTTCGCTTGTAGCAAGTATTCTTTCCCCGTTCACCGACAGAGCCTCAGCTCCGGCTGCACGAAGCTCGTTTATAACAGTAAGAATATACACATCATGAACAATTCCCAGACCATTCTCATAAGACAGCTCATCATTGCCCTGCTTTGCAACATCCTTGATAGTAACTATAATTCCGCTGCCCGAAACATCAGTGAGCCCCGCAATGGTCTCTGCACGGTTAAGCTCTTCCTTGAGGATTTTGGTTGCACCGCCGCTTTCCGTAACCTGTTCTCTATACTTTGAAAGGTCGTTCTGGAGCTGAACAATTTGCTGAAGCAAATCCTCATTTTTTTCCAGCTGATTTTTCAAGTCTTGTTGAAGCGTTTCAACACGGTTTGAAATCTGACTTTCAACCGCATTGGTTTTTCTTACGCCTTTAATCTGCCAAGTAATAGCAAAAACAAGAATAAATATCATCACAGACATAGATATCTGAAACTTTTGTTTTTTAGTCCATTTCATTTATTTTCTTCCTTCTTATACAAGTTTATTCTTCACTTTTTTCAGCATCGCCCTTGGGCTTTTCTTCGTTTTCGTTGCTTTCGGATTTATTTTCACCCGATGCTTCTCCATTCTGTTCATCTTCCGAAACAGTGTCCTCAGGAGCTTTCTCTTCCTCCTCAACCAAAGACTCTACATAAAGCTTGTCACCACGATAATCAAGATTAGCTTTCTCATACTCTGAAATACTTTCAGCAATAACCTTTTTTATGAACTTCAGCTTATAATCCATTTTTTCACAACCGCCCAGCATAATGTGCAGGCGGTTATCATAGTCCAGCCTCACATCCGACAAATCCGCAACATTGATACGATTGACCTTCTCAAGCATTTCCGCGTCTTCTAGGGTTACAATACACCTGAAAAGCTCTTCGGTTCTTGCGTCACCTTCAGGCGAAATATATCCTCCCGCCTTCTGTTCAACAGGCTCAATGCCTTCAATACAAGCTATGTTCGGCGGATTTTTTGCATCCTCACCTGAAAGAAGTTTTATTATTTTCCCTTTTGAATCAATCAACAAAAGCCGTCCTTTCATTTCCAGAAAAGCAACTGCCTCTGCTTCCTTTATGCGAATCTTTATTTTATCAGGGAAAACACGTCTTACTGTTGCATCCTCAATTTCGGGGTTGTCATCGAGACGTTTTTTTATAGCTCTTATGTTTGTAGTGAATATATTAACCCCGGTTTGCACATTAGCCAGCTTCAAAATCTCTTTTTCTGTCAAATTCTGCTGACCGATACAGTAAACCGTTTCGATATTGAAAAAAGGTGCTTTAAGCACAGCTGCAATAATACCCACACATACAACAAGAAAAACAAAAACAATAAGTCTGCGTTTCATACGCATTTTCCGTTTTTTTCTCATCATTTCACGTTTCCGTCGTTCAGTTTCCGCATCACTTCCCGGTATGCCGTCAGGCTTCATCGTTTTTTTGCGTACAGTTGATTTTTCAAGTTTCTGAACGTTTCGTTTTTTCTTTCTTACAATCTTCAACGCATCTCCCCTCCTTTTTGAAAGCTTGTCCATATACGGCTGCCACAAAAAAGTGGCAGAACAAATTTTATTTTCTTTTTATTTCTGCACCCAGTGCCGAAAAGACATCTTCTATTTTTTCATAACCCCTGTCAATATGTTCAATGCCTGAAAGCTCCGTGTCACCGATTGCCGAAAGTCCGGCAATAACAAGAGCAGCACCGCCTCTCAGGTCACCGGCAGAAATTTTTGCACCTTGAATGTAGTTGCACCCCGTAACAGCTGCAAGCCTTCCATCCACAATAATATCTGCTCCCATTTTCAGAAGCTCCGGGACGTGCTTGTATCTGCTTTCAAAGATGTTTTCCACAAAAACCGTTGTTCCCTCTGCCGTAGCAAGAGCAGACATAAACAAAGCCTGAGCATCGGTGGGAAATCCCGGATATGGAGAGGTCATAATTTTCCCAAGCCCTCTCGGTCTTTCCTCTGCTTGAATACGCACATATCTCTTTCCGGAAGAAATTCTGCACCCCGAATCCTTCAGCATTGAAAGCATAAGTCTGATATGTTCAGGTTCAACCTGACGCAACACCACGTCACCGCCGCAGCATGCCGCAGCACATGCACAGGTTGCCGCAAAAATTCGATCCGATATTATATTATACTCTACTTTTTTTAATTTTTCAACACCTAATATACGAATTGTTTCAGAACCTGCCCCAAAAATTTTTGCCCCCATAGCATTAAGGAAGTTTTGAAGGTCTACAATTTCAGGTTCTCTTGCCGCATTTGTGATTATAGTTTCACCATCGGATACCGCCGCCAGAAGCATAATATTCTCCGTTGCACCAACGCTGGGGAACAATAGGTTTATAATATTTGGCTTTAATTTTTCCAAAGAACAATAAATATATCCGCCCGTTTCCTCAACAGTTACCCCCAACTCACGAAAAGCTTTTAGGTGAAGGTCAATGGGTCTGAGCCCAATATCGCATCCTCCCGGATAAGAAATAACCGCCTTCTTTCGTCTGGACAAAAGCGAACCCAGAAACAGCACCGACGAACGCATACTGCACATAAGCTCATTACAGATTTCGCTTGCTGATATATCCTCATTATTTATTACTACCGTGTGTCCGTCACATTCCGCCTTGCCGCCGAGCTGTCTTATAATTTCAAGAGCAGCCCTTGTATCTGCAAGATGAGGACAGTTATGTATGACACACTCTTCACCGCTGAGGATGGTTGCTGCAATAATAGGCAGTGCTGCATTTTTCGAGCCCTGAATGTCAATTTCACCGCATAATTTTTTTCCTCCGCGTATTAACAGTCTGTTCACCGTAACACCTCCAAAAGAGATTCTTTCTGCATATCTACATACTATGTGAATCTCAAAAAAAGGTGTTAACCACTATTTTTTGTCCGCAAGAAGCTCCTTAATCAATCTGTAAATCTTGTCGGTAGCATCAGGGATACCTATACTCTTTGAGCCCTTTTTCATTTTCTCAAGAACCGCCTCGTTGCCGAGAACCTTTTCCACTGCCGCTTCCAAGGTTTCGACCGACAGCTCATCTTCACAAATAACAATTGCACCGCCTGATTTTTCAACAGCTCTTGCATTATGTTCCTGATGATTTCCCGCCACATAAGGCGAAGGTATAAGAATAGCCGCTTTGCCGAGAGCAGTCATTTCACTGACCGAGCCCCCTGACCGTGCAACAATCAAATCAGCAGCATTGAGAGCAAGGTCCATATCATAAATGTATTCAGATACCCTTACATTGGGGTAATCTTTCAGCCTTATACCCTTTGACGAAAATCTTTTCATAACCTTCTCATACTGGTTATTCTTTCCCGTAGACATTATTATCTGGTACTTTCCGTCTTCCGCTGTTTTTGCTATCCAGTCAGCAGCAACAGAATTGATTTTTTCAGCCCCAAGGCTACCACCAAAAATCAATATAACCTTTTCCCGTCCAAGTCCAAGTTTTTCTTTTGCTGTCTTTTGGTCTCCCGCAAGGATTGACGGTCTTACGGGGTTTCCTGTTACCTCAATACGCTTGCTCTTTGATATAAACTTTCCTGCCTCCGCCATACTGAGAGCAACAATATCCACAAATCTCGAAAGAATTCTCACCGTGACACCCGGATATGCATTTGCTTCGTGTACAAGCGTCGGCAGCTTCATTTTTGCCGCCGCAAAGAGAACAGGTCCCGTCACATATCCGCCCGTTCCAACTACAACATCCGGTTTGAACTCTTTTATTATTTTTTTTACATTCCGTATACCGCTGAATATTTCTCCGACAGTCTTGATATTCTTGAGGCTTAGCTTTCTCTCAAAGCCGTGTATTTTTATAAACCTGATGTCATAACCCTGTTTCGGAATTAGTGTGCTTTCCATCCCCTTTTCCGTTCCTATGAACAGGAACTCACTTTCAGGTTCTTTTTCCTTTATGTAATTTGCAACAGCAACAGCAGGATTTACGTGACCCGCCGTTCCGCCCCCTGCAAACAAAATTCTCATATAACAAAGCCGCCTTTCCTTTATACGTTCAAAGGGACTGATGCGTTAAACGTTTTGGATGAATAAATACTCAAAATTACAGGGGTGCTTCACGAATGACCCTTACATAATGAATAATTATACGTTCGTTTTTTAACGCATCAGCCCTTTTGTTTTCACCTTACATTTTACTGTGTTTTGATACATTGAGTACAATTCCCATTTCAGCCATAGTAATGGCAAGTGCCGTTCCGCCGTAGCTAAAAAACGGAAGAGGCATACCCGTAACAGGTATAGACGAAGTAACAACAGCAATATTTACCAACGCCTGAATAGCAATGAGAGAAACAATTCCCGTTGTGAGCAACGTTCCAAAAAGGTCGGGAGCCTTGAGTGCAATCTGCACTCCTCTCACAATAAGGAACACAAACATCAATGAAACCAGAATTGCGCCAAGCAATCCGAATTCTTCTGCCAGAATGGAAAAAATAAAGTCATTTTGCGGTTCTGGAATATTCAGAAACTTTTGTCTGCTTTGACCGAGACCCGCACCGAAAATACCGCCCGAGCCGATAGCATAAAGGGACTGAACCACCTGCCATCCCGAGCCTTGAATATCCTTGAACGGGTCAAGGAAAGACAATACACGGGCCAAACGGTAAGGGGACTTCGCAACCACCAGAACAAGAACCGGCAAAACAGGAACGCCAAGCAAAAGGAAATGCATAAATCTCGCACCGGCAACATACAAAAGAATCATACAGGTAGCCACAATAAGCATAGTACAGCTGAAATGCGGCTCCATCATTATTATAACAGCCACAACACCGATTATTCCTATGTACATAAGAAAAACGCCAAGATTTTTCAGCTCTTTGTAATTCTTCGACAAGCTGTAGGAAAAAAAAACAATCATTGCAATCTTCGCAACCTCGGAAGGCTGAAAGTTTATGGGGCCTATATAAATCCAGCGTCTTGCATCATTTATCTTTCGTCCGATTCCGGGAACAAGCACCAGAAGCAACAGAAAAACGCTTATACAAAGAGCAGGAAAAGCCCATTTTTCAAGCTTTCTGTAATCATAGTTTGCCGTAATAAACATACCTATGCTGCCGAGGATTGCCCACATAAGCTGTTTTTTGAAGTAAAAAAAGCTATCGTGATTTGTCGCTTCGCTTGCATAAGCAATAGGACTGCTGGCACTGAGAACCATAAGAAGTCCGAAAGCAAGCAGAATATAAACCGCAACAAGAAACTGAGTATCCATTCCCTTTGATGCGGCGACCGCGTCCCGAATTCTGGCTGCAACAGGACTTACGGAACGATTTTTTACTCTTTTTTCAGTTTTTCCACTACTTTTCCGTCTCATAGCCAACGGACATCCTTTCCTACTTTATTTGAAATATATGTACTATGCGAAATATCCGATTACACAGAGTACAACAGTTACCAATGAAAATACCGTAACAATCTTCACTTCGCTCCAACCGCACATCTCAAAATGATGATGAATAGGACTCATTTTGAAAATACGCTTTCCCGTTTTCTTGAACCACGCCACCTGAATAATAACAGAAAGTGTTTCCATTACATAAGCGAAACCAACAAGGAGAAGAAGTATCGGATTTTTCATATATATCGCCATAGCCGAAACAGCACCACCAAGAAACAGCGAACCCGTATCGCCCATAAATACCTTTGCCGGAAATTTGTTATAAATCAAAAATCCAAGCAAACCGCCTACAAGAGCAGAACTGAGAATAGTTACCGGATTTGTTCCTGCAATGTTTGAAATAATGCAGTAAAAAAGACCTACAACCAAGGTTATGCAGGAAGCCAGCCCGTCAAGACCATCTGTAAGGTTGACACTGTTGACGGCCGCAAGCATAACAAGAATAATAAACGGAACATAAACAAAAAAGTTCAGTTCAATACTCATTCCGACAAAAGGAATTTCCACAACAGTATCAATTATTCCTCCGCATACAAGCCACACCGAAAAGCCGAGAGCAACAAGAAACTGGAGTGCAAACTTCTGACCGGCACGCAAGCCGAGATTTCTTTTGAGAATAACCTTTATGTAGTCATCAACAAAGCCTATTGCACCAAAGCCTAATGCCGCCAAAGAAATAACCACAGTACCGAGAAGCTGCTTACTGTCTCCGCTTATTCCGAAAACAAATATACCAACAGCAACAGCAACAATCATAGCAATAATGAAGATAAAGCCACCCATAGTAGGAGTGCCCGTCTTTTTCTGATGCCATTTGGGACCTTCCTCCCTGATTTCCTGACCGAATTTCAGTCTGTGAAGAAGCGGAATAAGAAAAATTCCGCAAACTGCCGCAATGATAAAAGCAATAGATGCAATAATAATTGAATTAACCATGGTTATCCTCCGTTTAGTTTAGATTTAATCCTTTTTCGCAACAAAGTCCGCAAGCTCTTCAAGCTTCATACCTCTGGAAGCCTTGAACAGAATAACATCATTGTTGTGAAGCAGTTCCAAAAGCTCTTCTTTCGCCGATGCATTATCGCGGAACGTTTTTATGTATTCAGAGCTAAAGCCTTTCTCCGCTGCACCTTTTGCAATATTTTCTGCATTGGGTCCCACAGCAACAAGCAAGTCTGCACCATAGTCACAGACCATACCGCCAACAGACTTGTGAGCCGTTTCCGAGTATTCGCCCAGCTCCAGCATGTCACCGAGAACCGCAACCTTTCGGTATGGCTTATCGGGATTTTTCGGAGCGGTAACCGAAAGCACTTCAAGACCCGATTTCATTGATGTCGGACTTGCATTATAACAATCCCTGATTATAATATATTCGTCAAGCACCTCAATATTCTGTCGAAGTCCCTGAGGAACAAAATTTCCTATTCCTTCAATAATGCTTTTCATTGACATTCCATACCTGATACCTGTCAGTACAGCCGCCAGAGCATTGTATATATGATGTCCTCCGGGAGTATTCACCCTGACAGAGTATTTTTCTCCGTCAACCTTCACGTCAAATGATGACCCCTCGGAATCCTTTTTTATATTTTCCGCAACAATATCACATTCTCTGTTTTCTATACCATAGGAAAGAGTTTCAAACCCAAGCTTTTCCGAAACCTCCCACAACAAGCTGTCATCGCCGTTGAGTATAACACATCCCGTATCAGGATTCATTCCTTCAATAATTTCCAACTTTGCCTTTCTGATATTCTCTTGAGAACCAAAATGCTCAATATGCGACATACCAATATTTGTGAGCACTGCCGTATGGGGCTTTGCAATTGCCGTAAGTCTTGAAATCTCGCCAAAATCACTCATTCCCATTTCAAAAACAGCAATTTCGTGGCTTTTTTCCATACCGAAAACCGTCAAAGGAAGTCCGATTTCATTATTGAAATTTCCCTGAGTTTTGAGAACCTTAAACTTATTCTCAAGAACACAGGCAATCATATCCTTTGTACTTGTTTTTCCCACGCTGCCGGTAATCGCAACAGAAGGGACTTCAAAAAGGCTTCTGTAAAGCTCCGCAATTTCACGCAAAGCCTTGAAGGTATCTTCAACAACCAGAACCGCACAATTATTTGCATTTTCAAATGAGCTGTCCACAACACAACAAACCGCACCCTGTTGCAATACCGTCTGCACAAAGCTGTGTCCGTCAAATCTTTCGCCTTTGAGGGCAACAAAAACAGAACCCTCGCTTACTTTTCTGCTATCTGTCACAACATCGGATACTATTTTATCAAAGCTGCAATTTTCAAGCCTTGCACCGCAAGTCTCTGCAATTTGTCCAAGTGTCAGAATTTTTTCCAAGCTCAAGCCCTCCCAAAGATTTTTTAGTATTTCTCATCCGTCGCAATCAATTTCAGAACAATTTCCCTTTCATCAAAAACAATTGTTCTGTCCTTCAGTACCTGATACGGCTCATGACCCTTTCCTGCAAGGAGAATAATATCATCAGCCTTTGCATTGTCAAGAGCAAACTCAATAGCTTCGAATCTATTTTCAACAACAGCATATCTGCAATCCGTTTCACGCATACCCACAAGTATATCTTCAATAATATCTCCGGGTTCTTCACTTCTTGGATTGTCGCTGGTAACAATACAAAAATCCGAAAGCTTTCCGGCAATTTTTCCCATTTGAGGTCGCTTTGTCTTATCTCTGTCACCACCGCAACCGAACAAGGTTACAATTCTGCCCTTTGCGAAGCCTCTTATTGCATTGAGAATATTGAGCAAGCCGTCAGGAGTGTGAGCATAGTCAATAATAACAGTATAATCCGTATTGGTTTCCACGACCTCAATTCTGCCCTTGACGCCCTTTGCCGTTTTAAGTCCTGATGAAATCTCACTCAAGGACAATCCTGCCGCAAGACAACATCCTGCCGCCGTCAGTGCATTGTAAACCGAGAATCCACCGGGAATAGAAAGATTTATTCTTTCAGTTTCGCCTTTATATGAAAGGTCAAAGGATACCCCTGTCGCTTTGTATTCGATATCCGAGGCAGTAAGGTCTCCCTCTTCATGTGTTGTATAAGTCATAACCTCACAGGTACAATCCTTGCTTATAGCCTCAAAAGCCGGGTCATCGGCATTGAACACACCTTTTTTGCACATACCGAAAAGAATGGATTTTGCTTCAATATATTTTTCCATTGTCTCATGGAAATCCAGATGGTCCTGCGTAACATTTGTGAAAGCACCAATATCGAATTCACAAGACGTCACACGGTCAAGTGCAAGAGAATGTGAAGAAACCTCCATAACAACAGCGTCAACCTCTTCCTCTGCCATTCTTGCAAAAAGCTTCATCAAGTCAAGAGAATCGGGAGTTGTATGCTTTGACGGAATAACCGAGTCCCCTATCATATTCTGATTTGTTCCGATAAGACCAACCTTCTGACCGCAATTTTCAAGAACCGATTTCACAAGATAAGTGGTGGTTGTTTTGCCGTTGGTACCTGTAACGCCAATCAGCTTGAACTTTCTGAAAGGATAATCAAAAAACGCCGCAGCCATACGTGAAAGGGCATATCTTGAATTTTTCACAATAACCGTCGTTGCCGCCATACCCTCAATCTCTTTTTCGGCAATAATTGCTACCGCCCCTTTTTCAAGAGCATCATCAGCATAATCGTGACCGTCAGATTTGAAGCCGGTAATACACACAAAAACATCACCGGGCTTTACCTCCCGGGAATTGAAAGCAATTCCCGATATTTTCACATCTATGTTGCCCTGAACACGAACAATATCAACATCCGTCAACAATTCAGACAATATCATTTTTCTTCCCCCGTTTCGGATAAAATTTCTCACAAAAACATCAGTCTCTTATTTCAGCGTAACGGAAATCCAAAGTAACAATAGTACCGGGTTCAACAACCGTACCTTCCGCAGGATACTGACCCGAGCAGATGGCTATTCCGTCAACATTGGAAAGCCCCTTTATTCTCACGTTAAGTCCTGCATTGGTAATCCCTTTGTTTGCCTCGGATGCAGAACAGCCTACAACATTCGGAACAGTGACAGTCTTTTTATTTTCCGCCCCTTCCGTATACGCAACAACCTTAGAATTTCTCGCAATCTTCAAAAAAGGCTTCGGAACCTGGTCAAGCACAACCTCACCGCTTCCTTTGAAGGAAATGCTTATACCGGCCTCTTTCAAAATTGCCTCTGCCTCACCGCGTGATTTTCCCATAACATCAGGAAGAGTTATTTCCACCATTTCAAGCTCCTCCTGAGTATACTCAGGCTCAACGCCAAGATACTGAAGGCTTTCTTCAAGTATATTTTTCACAACCGGTGCCGCAATAATACCGCCATAGTAAGGAGCACCCTGAGGCGGCTGGTCAAGAATAACAAGACACGCAATTTCAGGGTCATCCGCAGGTGCAAAGCCTACAAATGAAGCTACATACTTTCCGTTTCCACGAGGTTGTTTTTCGGATGTACCGGTTTTTCCGGCAATACGGTATCCGGCAAGATATGCATTTTTACCACCGCCTACCGAAACAACAGATTCAAGAATTTCGCACATTGTTCTGCTGGTTTTTTCCGAAATAACCTGACGAACCACAGTCGGCTCTATTTCCTCAACAACATTACCGTTTTCATCCACAAGCTGTTTTATAAGATGCGGTTTCATAAGCTTTCCGCCGTTTGCAACAGCCGAAACCATAGTTATCATTTGAAGTGGTGTAACATTAAAGCTCTGTCCAAAGGACGAGGTTGCAAGGTCGATTTCCTTGAAGTTTGAATAATCGTGAAAAATACCGTTTGTTTCGCCGGGAAGCTCAATTCCTGTTTTGTTTCTGAAACCAAAGCCCTCCACATACTTTATGAATGCATCTCTGCCAACTCTTGCACCAATATCAATAAAGGCAGGGTTACAGGAATTCTGCACTGCCTGAATGAAGGTCTGTGCACCATGTCCGTTTCTGTTTGCACAACCGATACTTCTATCTGCAACCTTTATAGAACCACCGCAGTAAAAGTGATTATCGAAACCAACCGCCCCTTCTTCAAGAGCCATTGACGCCACAGCCATCTTGAATGTAGAACCCGGCTCATAAGAGTCAACCACAGCCTTGTTTCTTCTCAGGAACTGCGTAACTTCTGTAATCTTTGCACTGTATTCACTGCCCTCAAGAGACTCAAGTTCTTCGGTAATGCCCGGATATTTTGCCTCAACAGCCTCCGTAACAGCAAATGGCTTGTTCAGGTCGTAATCGGGCTTTGTTGCCATAGCAAGAATTTCGCCGGTTTTCACGTTCATAACAATAGCCGCCGCACCCTCTTCAAGACCGTTTTCAATAAGAGCCGTTTCAAGATGCTTTTCCGTAAAATGCTGAATAGGCTCATCAATAGTCAGAACAACTCCCTGACCCGGCTGAGCCTCATAATAACTTTCATAATTATCGGGAATATCCATCCCGGCAATCATATTGGCAGAAACAATTCGTCCGGGAACGCCCTCAAGCTGTTCATTGTAAACCATTTCAATGCCTTCAAGACCCGTATTGTCATCACCAACAAAACCGATTACCTGAGACGCAAAATTTCCATATGGATAATAACGTTTCGTATCCTCCGCAAACTTTATTCCCTTTATATTATTTTTATCGACGTAAGTTCTCAAAGCATCCGCCTGATCCTTTTCCACCTTTTTCTTTATGTATTCAAAGTTGGACTTCTTGTTGATTTTCGCAAGAACAGTTTCATAATCCAGTTCAAGAATTTCTGAAATATTTTTTGCAATATCCTCAGGAGTATGTTTTTTTGTTTCACGAACATTCTTTGGTGTAATACTTATGGTCTCAACGCTGAGATTGTTCGCAAGCACCTTCATATTTCTGTCATAAATCAAACCGCGTTCAGGCGTAATAATATTATCACTGGTCTGTTGTTCTCTTGCCGCCATAGAAAGCTCCTCGCCCCGAACAATCTGGAGCCAGGCAACCCGAACCACAAGCGCAGAGAAAAATAAGACTGCCCAAAAGAGCAGCCGCAGAATTTTCTTTCTATGAGTTAATGTATTCTGTTCGTTCAGCACCGCAATTACCTCCAAATGAGTAAAAAATCAAACTCTGCATATGTAATAATAATAGTCGATGAAACGCATTTGCATTTTTCCGGCTATTATTATTATTATATTGGATGCACCGAAACAAATATACCAAAACAAGAGGTTCTTTATTTAAATATGTTCAATGCGCTGGTAATCGTTCCGGTAACGCCACTCATTTTCAAACCACTTTTACCGTCTTTCTTTTCCGTATGGGTTTCAGCAACATCAGCCTGTTCCATATCAACATAGAACACCTGGTATCTTCCGGGTCTTGCCATACCGTATTTTTCTCCGGCAACAGTCTGGAGCTGTTCAAGGTCAATTGCCTTGTCTATCTTCACCTGAAGAGCCTGATTTGTGGCAATAATATTGTTGTATTCCTTCTCCAGCTTTGCAACCTCGTTGTATGCTTCGTTTATTCTGACATATCCGTTAACCACAAAAAAAGCAATTGCAAAGCAGAACGCAACCTTCAAAACCGTCGAAAATTTTACTGACGGCTTACTTTTGGAAACAGCTCTTGTATTTTTTTCAGTATTGTTTTCTCTTGTGTGAAGTCTTCCGTTTGATGTCTTTTCGTTCAAATTATACTCATAATCAAGCTTGTATGCACTGCTTGAATTATATCCGTAGATATTTGACATTTTCACTCCACCTTATATTATAGTTTTTTTATTGCTCTCAATTTTGCACTGTGTGCACGCATATTGTTTTCAAGTTCAATTTTACCCGAAACAATGGGCTTTTTCGTAATAATCTTCACAAGCGGTTTCTTCCCGCAAACACAGACAGGAAAGCTTTTTGGACACTCACAGCCCGATGCAAGCTTTTGAAAGGTCTGTTTCACTATTCGGTCTTCAAGAGAATGGAAGCTGATAACAGACAAAACTCCGCCCGGCTTCAACACTTCCGCAAAGTCACAAATAGCACTTTCCAAAATTCCAAGCTCATTGTTCACTTCAATCCTGATAGCCTGAAAGGTTCTCTTCGCCGGATGCTTGTCCGCAAACCGAAGCTTTGCAGGAATGGCACTTTTTATTATTTCACTGAGCTGAAATGTTGTTTCAATAACATTTTGTTCTCTTGCTGTAACAATAGCCCTTGCAATTTGTTTTGCAAATCGGTCTTCGCCATAATCAAAAATTATTCGTGCCAGCTCTTTTTCAGAATACTCATTCACAACCTCAAAAGCTGAAAGGCTGTCTTCCCGATTCATTCTCATATCAAGTCTGGCATCCATATTATAACTGAATCCACGTTCAGCCGTATCCAGTTGAGGAGACGAAACGCCGAGGTCAAGAATGGCACCGTCAATCTTTTCTATTCCAAGGTCTTCAAGCACTTTTTTCACATCAGCAAAATTACTGTGAACAATCTTCACTGTATTGCCGAATTTCGAAAGTCTCTCACTTGCCGCACGAATAGCGGTCATATCACGGTCTATACCGACAAAAGTAGCATCTTTTTGAAGCTTTGAGCAAACAAGCTCAGCGTGTCCTCCGCCGCCGAGAGTACCATCCACATAGGTACCGCAGGGATTGACTTCAAGAAGGTCCACACTCTCCTGAAGCAACACGGAAATATGTCTGAACTCCGTACTCATAATCCAAGTCTCTCCATAGCATCTTCAACCTGGTCAGGTGAAATGTTTTCCGGGCTCATATAAGCCTCCCAATCAGCCTTGTTCCAAATTTCCATATGGTCTGAAACACCGGCGATAATCACCTCACGCTGAAGATGTGCATACTCCCTGAGAATAGGCGGAACAAGAATTCTGCCCTGAGCATCAATTTCGCACTCTGTTGCACCCGAGAAGAAAAATCTGCGAAGCTTTCTTCCGTCAGCACCCTTGAGCTCCATAAGTTCAGCCTGAAAATCTTCCCATGCTTCCTTCGAATAGGCACTGAGACATTCATTTACACCCTTGGACAGCACAAAAGTTCCACCAAGGTCATCTCTGAACTTAGATGGAATACTTACTCGTCCTTTTGTATCAAGGTTGTGAGAATGTTCACCGATAAGCATCTCTTTTTAAACCTGTGCCTTTCTTTTTATACCACTTTGTGGGTAAATCATACCACTTTGTACCACTTTTCTTTATTCTACTATACTTTTTTTCATTTTGCAATACCTTTTTAAAAAAAATTTTAAAAAAATGTAATTTTTTTGTAATATAAAAGAAATTTCTCTCAAATCAAGTCTTTTGAGAGAATTTTTTATCATTTTCAAAAGAAAAAACAGGCATCTGCTCCCGAATTATTCGGAAACAGATGCCTGTCTTATTCTTCTAAAAAACTATTCACTTATTTTGATAACCTTAACTTCATTTTCGTCAAGTTTTTCCTGAAGCTTTTCATCAGGCTCAACCTCGGTTACAATATAATCAACTTCATTCATAGGCACAAGCTTCACAAAGCCTACACCGCCCATTTTGCTTTTATCACACAGATAGTATTTTTCTCTTGCATTGGCAAGCATCTTGTGCTTGATTCCACATTCAGCCTCATTGCTTTCGAGAATTCCACCATCTGCCGTAATCCCCTTGCTTGAAAAGAATATTTTGCTCGCAAAATAGTTTTCTTCAATACTTTTTTCAGCGTGCCGTCCAACAAACGACTGGTTGTTGCTGAGAACACCGCCTACTGAAATAACCTTTATATTTTCACAGCCCGAGAGCTCAACTGCAACCCTGAGAGAATTTGTTATTACGGTGATATTTTTTCGATTTTTCAGTTCCTTTGCCATAAAGAAGGTTGTGGTTGAAGCATCGAGAAAAATCGTATCGCCTGCAGTCACATACTTGACAGCTTCCTTTGCCAGCTTTATTTTTGCATCCACATTTATGTTTTTTCTCTTTTCCAGAGAAATTTCATAAGTCGTTCCCTCAAGAGGAACAGCACCGCCGTGAGTTCGCCTGAGAGCCTCCTGCTTTTCAAGCTTCTCAAGGTCACGTCTGACCGTTTCTTCTGTAACACCGAGTTCAGCACTCAGCCTGCTTACCGAAACAACACCGTCCGAGTTCAAAAACTCCAATATTTTTTTCTGGCGTTCAAGTGCAAGCATTCCATCCCCTCACTTTCAATATGGGTTTTAGTCTTTTTTGATAATTCTCACAACAGAACCATTTTTCAGTCCTGCGGAATTCGCATCATCTGTATCAATATGCATTTCTGCATTGAAATCGTCACGGACTCTGACCTGAACGTCATAAAACTTTGTGGGTTTTACGCCTTCAACCTCAACATCCACATAGTCGTTATCTTCAATACCGTTTGCCTGAGCATATTCAGGTGTGAGATGAATGTGACGGTTGGCAATAATAACGCCTTCCCTTAGATAAACACAACCCTTTGGACCAACCAACACAAGTTTTTCGGAGCCTGCCACATTGCCTGAAGGACGAACAGGAGGACTTACCTTCAAAACAAATGTATCTGTTCTTGAAATTTCAACCTGAGTATTTTTTCTCACAGGACCAAGAACACGAACATTCTCAATTGACTTCAGCGACGGGCCAACCAGAGTTACAACCTCCTCGGATGCATATTCACGACCCATCAAATATTTCTTGACGTGAAGCTCATAACCTTTTCCGAAAAGAGTTTCAAGGTCTTCCTGAGACAAATGAACATGTCGTTGAGAAACACCTATCTTTATTTGTCCGTCAGTATCTATTTTTTCAACAACCGATTTTACGGCTTTTGCAATTGCGTCTACATCATACATATGTATCACCCTGTCCGAAGCACAAGAGCTTCGAACCCTGATTCAAATTTCCGTCTATCCGGATTGTCTGTCTAGAGCATAAGAAAGCTTTTTCTCATTCTAGCCTTCCATATCAAAGAACTTTGTGAGTTCCGCATGAGGTCTGGGTATAACCGCAGATCCAAAAATATTTCCGATTTCATCTGCCGCAGCAACTCCGGCTTCAACAGCCGCTTTCACAGCAGAAACCTCGCCTGCAATGACAAATGTAACAAGTCGTCCGCCAAGTCTTTTTTCAGTATGAACAACACGAACATCTGCCGCCTTTGTCATAGCATCAAGCCCTTCTATTGCTGCAACAAGACCTTCAACCTCCACAAGCCCGATTGCTTCAGGATATGTCAAGGGTTCATCCTCCACACCAAAGAAGGTTTTCGGAAGCTTTTTGTTGTACTTATCCTTGTTCATATCAAGAAGATATGCCATTTTTTCAGTACCGATACCTGGATTCGGTATAGTGTGAGAAATAATATACTTACCTTCCGATTCAGCATATTCCTTGCCTGCCTCGATTGCAGCCTTTACAGCCGCAACGTTGCCCTCCACCTTAACCTGCATTACCAGAGGCGCAGGAACATCCGCACTACCGGGACGGGTACGGTCAAACGCAATCAATTTTACATTTGCAGCTTTAGCACAGTAGTCTGCTGCAACCACTGCTGTTGTAAAGCTGTAAACTTCTATCATTCCCAATGCTTTCATAGGATTTTTTCCTTTCTGTATTGAAACATTTTTTTAACGTCTCTGCCCCATTTTATACGATGTGGAAACCATCTACCAATACACAACGTCTTTGGCGCGTGAACGAACGTGCCGACGTAATACCTTCGCCCGTAGGACCTGCAATTGTGAAGGTAGTATGACCTTCGCCACCTGCACCGATACCTGCGTAAGAAGGTGCATTCTTGACAAATATAGTTGTTTCAACCGCTCTTGCAAAGGCTGTAAGTCTGTCAACATTCTTTGAGTGAATATGTGCTGAATGGCGGTTACCGTGTTCAGCCTTGCAAGCCTCTGTAATTGCCTCTTCAATATCCTTAACTCTCACGATAGGAAGAATAGGCATCATCATTTCAACCTGAACAAAGGGGTGCTTTGCATCTGTTTCGCAAATAATAAGTCTTGGGTCTGCATCAATACCAAGCTCTTTGAGGAAGAGTCTTGCATCCTTTCCAACCCACTTCTTGTTGATACCAAACTTTCCGTCTTTCTCAATCAAAGCAACCTTCAAAAGCTTATCAACATCAGAGCCTTTCAGAAGGTATGCACCATTTTTCTGCATATTGCGGATAAGACTGTCCGCAACCGAATCAAACACGAAACATTCTTTTTCTGCAATACAGGGGAGATTATTGTCAAAGCTTGCACCCTTGATAATATCCGATGCCGCCTTTTCAATGTCTGCTGTATCGTCAACAATAACGGGAGGATTGCCCGCTCCTGCACCGATTGCCTTCTTGCCCGACGAAAGAAGCATTTTTACAACTCCGGGACCACCTGTTGCAACAAGCATTCTTACGATAGGTGACTTAACCATTTCGTTTGATGTCTCCATAGTAGGATTATAAACCGAAACAACAAGGTTCTCAGGGCCTCCTGCTTCCAGGATTCCGCGGTTAACAAGGTCAACTGCATAGTTTGCAATCTTCTTTGCATTGGGATGAGGATTGAATACAACCGCATTACCGCCGGCTATCATACCGATTGAGTTGCAAATAACAGTTTCACTGGGATTTGTTGAAGGTGTGATACTGCCGATAACACCGAAAGGTGCCATTTCAATCAACGTAAGCCCCTGGTCGCCTGTTTTCACAACGGGCTGAAGGTCTTCTGTTCCGGGAGTTTTGTTTGCTACAAGCTGATGCTTGATAATCTTATCGGACACCCTGCCCATTCCCGTCTCTTCAACACCAAGCTTTGCCATAACCTCTGCTTCTTCAAGAGTCAAACGGCGAATTGCTTCAATCATTTTTTCTCTCTGTTCAACAGTATAGCTCTTATACTGAATATAAGCCTTCTGAACTGCTTCCAAAGCTTCTGTCATTGTAGGGAAAACACCCTTGAGCTTTTTTGGAGTTTCTACCTTTCCGTCCATATTGCGAATAACACTTTCAACAATTGCACTTATGCTTTTTTCATCAAACATCTGAGTTTACCTTCCTCTCTGTATTTCAGTATCAGTTTCAAATTACCGTATTCCACATTTTGTCATCAGGATTTGCAATAACTGTGCTGTCAAGGAACATTGTTCCGTCAGCAACCTTTGCTTTTGCATATTCGATTGCGCTTTCAACAGCTGCAACCTCACCTGTGAGAAGCATATAGGATTTACCACACATACCCCTCGCCACACGAAGCTCAATGAGGTCAACAATTGCCGTCTTTGCCGCAATGTCAGCCGCCATAATAATTGACGCCGCCGAATATGTTTCCAGAACGCCCAGAGCACGCTTATCCTTTACATCCGTTGCACCATAAAGTGCGGGGAAAATTGATTCATGAGGATTGCCGAGTACAAAACTGTCTATCAGCTTTTCAGGGAACATACCCTTCACTGCATCAACAGATGCCCGCACTGCACTGAGCTCGCCCTCAATAAGAATAATGTACTTACCGGGACAAACAACCTCAGCTTCAATAACGTTAACCTCGGCAGTTTTTACCATAATATCTGCGGCCTTCATACCGGTGGAAACCGTAGTAAGTTCTGCCATTGCCAATGCTTTTGCCATTTAACGCTTCCTCCCTTTCTACCGCGTAATTTCCAAAATTATATATTGTTGTGTTATTTCTTTGATTGTTCCGTCACATGGGCTGTGAATTTCAGCACCCAAGCCCTCACAGCTCGCAAGCTTCCGGAACATTTCAACCTTGTCGCCAACCTTCACAATTGGTTTTGCCGGCTGACCGATATGCTGTCTAAGCTCAATCTTCAAGGTTTTGCATTTTTTCCCAAAATCTTTTGGGATTTCCGCAAAAGGAGCTTCAACATTATATTGTGTAATCCCCAAACGGGTTATAAGACGTTCCATGGGAACGTACCTGAATGGTCTGTGTTCGTTTACTCCCGTGAATTCCGGTTCAGGGAGCTTTATGCCCTTAGTACGTATTTCATTTCTGAACGTGCCTATGAGCATTGCAGGGGACAAGCCCTGATGACACGCATACATCTCACAGATTCTGCATTGTGAGCAATATACAGCGTTGAGCAGAGCCGGAACATCGCTTGTCATCCCCTTTGTTGCCGCCCGCATAAAGGCATGAGGCTCAATAGGATGTCCAAGGAGATTTCGTGAGCACAAATCAGTACACATTCTGCACTGACAGCAAGCACTCATAGCTCTGTATATATTAATCTTTGTACTTGTTTTCTTCTTCAAAATAACAGGATGGTTTTTCGGAAGCACCAAAACTGCATTAGTGGTTTTGGTAACAACCTCTTTCTTCTTTGCAATACGTCCCGTCATTGCACCGCCGCTCAAAAATTCAACATCATCAACTGATGGTCCTCCGGCAAGCTCCACCAAACGGCTCAGCGGTACGCCAAGTGGAACTCTGAAAGTTCCGGGGGTATTGACCGCACCTGCAACTGTCACATATTTATAGCAAACAGGTCGCTTTTCGGTCATTGCGTAATATGTATTCAGCATAGTTTCCACATTGAAAACAATTATGCCTTCTGAAATCGGAAGCTGACCGGGCTGCACTACTCTGCCGGTTGCTTCATAAATCAAAATAATTTCATCACCTGCGGGATAAACCTCAGGCAGAAGAGAAATTTCCATATGCTTGAATTTGTCAAGCTGTTCATTCACTTCTTCAACAGCTTCCGTATAAGCCTCTTTCACAGCAACAATAGCTTTTTTTGCACCAACTGCTTCCCGAACTGCATCAAAAGCTGTCAGAACCTCTTCAGCAAAAGTCGAAAGGAGCTGTCTGTGAAGCCTGAACAATGGTTCACATTCGGCACAGTTCAAAATAACCGTATCTGCGCCGTCCGAAAGCTTTGCATATGAAGGGAAACCTGCACCACCGGCGCCTACTACTCCGCATTCCTTCATAAGTGTTTTCAGTTCCGTCATTTGCATAAGTAGAATCCCCCTTCCGTAAAATGTTCAAACAAAAATTATGCAAAATCTGCACCGTCATCAACGATACCGACGATTGCCGCATCAACAGGTGCTGTTTCTTTTCCACAGCCAATACGAGCAGCACTTCCCAGCGCCACAAGAACATATTCACCGATACCTGCACCGATGTTGTCAATAGCTACCAGCTGTGAATTTTTTGCAGACATCTTTTCAACCGGCTCAACAATCATAAATTTGTTACCTACCAGATTTTCATTTTTGCGGGTCGAAACAACGCTGCCGATTACTTTTCCGATAATCATAATTCAATCTCCCTTAAAATTCAGAAAGACACGGACAGAGCAGAAAGCTCTGCCCGTAATCTTACCTTAGCCCAAAAAAACTTATTTGAGAACGGGCAAAATCTTCTCAACATCATTGTGAGGTCTGGGAATAACGTGTGTAGCGATGATTTCGCCAAGCTTCTGAGCGCTCTGTCCGCCTGCTTCAACAGCAGCCTTAACAGCACCAACGTCACCGCGAACCATAACACTAACAAGACCTGAACCAATCTTTTCTGTGCCAACCAAGGTTACATTAGCAGCCTTAAGCATAGCATCTGCTGCTTCAATTGCTGCAACGAGACCTCTTGTTTCTACCATACCCAATGCTTCCTGTGCCATTGTTTTTACCTCCTTTTTAATCTCAACAACTGCTTCAGTTTTAGCCTTAGCAGTATTCTTTTTCAATTCTTCAGTGTTGCCGAGAGCGGCAGTTTTCACTTTAGCGGTAGTTTTCTTTTCTGCCATAACTAACCACTCTTTTCTTAGAACTTGGGAAGAATCTTCTCAACATCGCTGTGAGGTCTGGGAATAACGTGTGTAGCAACCAGTTCACCAAGACGAGCAGCCATTGTGCCACCTGCTTCAACTGCTGCCTTAACAGCGCCAACATCACCGCGAACCATAACACTAACAAGACCTGAACCAATCTTTTCTGTGCCGATGAGAACAACTTCTGCTGCCTTTACCATTGCATCTGCTGCTTCGATAGCTGCAACAAGACCTCTTGTTTCGATCATACCTAATGCTTCCTGTGCCATTTTAAATTTCCTCCTAAATTATATAAATGTTGTTAATTATTATTCATTTTTGTGAGTGTGGGATTCCCGTATTACTCGTTTATAACTGCAATCTTGAGGCCTTCCATCTTTACATTGGTAACGAATGCCTCGTTAATCTGTTCAATGGGGAACTTGTGAGTAATAAGCTCCTTGATGGGAAGACCGATTGCGATTGCTCTCTTAAGAAAATCAAAAGTTGTTGCATAATCTCTGAGTGTATAAACCCATGAACCAACAAGTGTAATTTCCTTTGAGCAAAGGTCGAAGTGGGGGTTGATTGTAGCATCTCCACCATTGATGAAGAAGCCAAGCTCACAAAGACCGCCGCCGCTTCTGATAAATTTATAAATATTGCTGTGTGCAACAGGTGAACCTGTACACTGGAATGCAAAGTCAGCGAGATGTCCGCCGAAGCTATCCTTTACTGCACCTGCCAGCTCTTCAATTCCCTTGTGGTCTTTGAAGTTGACAGTTGCATCAGCACCCATTCTCTTTGCAAAGTCAAGTCTCTTCTGTTCACCGTCTACTGCTGTGATGTGTTCAACACCCATAGTTCTGAGAACAGCAATACAAATAAGTCCGATAGGTCCGCAGCCCTGAACAACCACACGGCTGTTGAATCTGAGGATACCTGTTGTCTTTGCACGTTCAACTGCATGAACAAGAACCGCACATGGTTCGATGAGAATTCTTGAATCAAGGTCAAGGTCTGACACATTGAATACTGTAGAACCTCCTCTAATAACCATATAATCCGCAAACCAACCATTGAGATGAACATTATCATCAGGAAGCAGTCCGTATACATCTGCTCCTCCAACATTCTGCTTGTTCAGGTCAAACATTGTGATTTCAGGGTCGTCCTTGAGAATAACACAGGTAACAACCTTGTCACCAATATTCAAAGGCTTGCCCGCACTGTCCTTCTTCACATTCTTACCCATTTTTACAATTTCGCCAGTACCCTCATGACCGAGAACTACGGGAATGAGACCAAAGGGGTCACGCTTGAATTCATGAGCATCTGTACCGCAGATACCGCAGCCTTCAACCTTAACAAGCATATCATCATCGCCGATTTCAGGAATGGGATATTCTTTCAGCTCAATTTTTTCAATATCTGTCAGAACTGCTGCACGACACTTTGCTGGAACAGGACCAGCGGCTTTGGGAGCAGCAGCTGTTGTGCCCTGCATACCTGCAAGAACCTGTTTCACAATCTGTTCAATTTCCATATTGTTCATTTTATGTAATCTCCTTTCCTAGTTTTCATTCATAATTTCATCAAGGCAGGATGCGCCGTAAGCCGAAAGAGCAGTGTCTTGTTCTTCCGAGCCTCCGCTTACGCCCAAGCCTCCGACAATCTTGCCATGATAAATCAGTGGGTCGCCGCCGCCAAAAATAACAATCTGTCCGCCGTTTGTATGCTGAATTCCATAAAGCGGACCATCAGGCTTTGCCAACGTACTCAGCTTTTTTGTAGACATCTTGAGTGCAACAACCGTATACGCTTTGTTGAGTGCAACATCAAAGCTTGCTATGTAGGAATTATCCATACACTCAATTGCGATAGGTCTTCCTGCTTCATTGGAAACAGCCGCAACAATGTTCAGACCCATTGTTTTGGCTTTGGCTTCAACCATTGCAATCAGCTTTCTTGCCTGTTTCAGTCCGAAAGATTTTTCCTCTCCTCGACCTTCAGCAAGCTGCTGTGCTACAGCTTCCACAATACGAGTAAGCTTTTCGTCATTCATAATGACACCTCCCGCATTATTTGTTAAGCTGTTCCATAACCTTCTTTGTAATCATTGCAACAAGGTCAGAATCTGCACCGTTGCCATCTTCTGCAACTCCGCAATCCGGAATGTGGCAGTTGTGGCAGCTCATATGACCATTCTTGTTGTTGGGGCAAAGGTCTGCAGGATGCTTTCCTGACATACCGAATGCACGTCTAACTTCATAGAGCTTCTTCATCTGCTCTTTTGTAAATTCCTGAGGTCCGCCAAGCTGATTTGAAAGGAACAGAAGTTCAGCATAGAATTCAAGAGATTCCATCTTGTGATATGCAGCAAGAAGAGAATCTGAATATGCAAGAGCACCATGATTTTCAAGAAGCACTGCGTCATAATAAGGAAGATACTTCTCAACTGCGTCAGGAATTTCGTTTGTTGAAGGTGTACCATATTCAGCAATGGGAACACAACCGAGAGCGATAACAGCCTCAGGCATAATGGGCTGCGTAAGGGGCTTGCCCGCAATAGCAAAGCTTGTTGCATAAATGGGGTGAGCATGAACAACCGACTTAACATCAGGACGGTGCTTGTAAACTCTCATATGCATCTTGATTTCAGAAGAAGGCTTGAAGCCTTTGTTTGCCTGAATAACATTACCTTCAGCATCAACCTTACAGATGTATTCGGGTGTCATAAAACCCTTACTAACACCTGTGGGTGTACAGAGGAATTCATTATCGGAAATCTTTACCGAAATGTTACCGTCATTTGCAGCAACCATTCTTCTGTCGTAAATTCTTTTACCAATGTCACAAATTTGTTTTTTGATTTCGTATTCTGACATCATCATAATAACGACTCTCCTTTTTTATGTAAGTTTAATTAATTTACTTGTGAAATTTTGGACAATCTGCCCTACCTAAATAATACCACTATTAACTATGGATGTCAATAGTTTTTTGTGATTTTTTCTTTGTTTTTGTTGTTTTTTATCTAAACTTTTTTGGTTTTCTGTCAATTGCCAGATAATCTATCAATTCCTGAATCCCTTCTCCCGTTGTGGAAGAAACGGGGAAAACCAGTTTACAGCCCGCAAGCTCCAACCAGGCTGTTGCCCTTTCAACGTTTGCATCCGGTTGGTCAATCTGGGTTACAATTCCGATAACTTCACGGTTCACCTGTGCCGTACAGCAAGGGGGATACAATGAATAAGGTTCTCTTGCACTGATGAGCATTCCCACAACATCGGCTTCATATGAGTAAAGCGCCAAAGCCCTGCCAAGAATTTTGTTTTCAGCATACTCGCCCGGAGTATCAATCAGAATATCATGATAATTTATGTACTGGGTTTTGTGATAACCTATTTTTTCACCTTTCAAAGCTTGGGTAAGCGTAGTCTTTCCACACTCACTTCTGCCCACAAGTATCATTTTCTTCATATTATGTTTTTGTGATGGGACAAACGGTAAAGCCGAGTGTTTCCTCTGCATAATCGCAAAGGGCCTTGAGAGCTGCATCAACCTCAGAAACAGTTCCCGTAACAATCAACGTACCACTGAAACGGTCAACAAAACCGATTTCCGCCCCCGATGCCTTCATTGCAATGTCTGCGGCAATAATTGCAGTTTCCGCAGGAGACATAGTAACAATTCCGATTGCTGCCTTGGAATAGTCAACAGCAGGGTCAAGTCCCAGCTTTTTGTAAAGAATTCTGTCAGGATTTGCAATAATGTGAGCAAGAGTTATCTGCTTGCCGGGTACAAGCTCCTGAATAATTCTCATTCTGTCCGAAAAATCCATAATGTCAGCCATCCGTCAACCTCCAATCTGACACTTGAGTCCTGTATCTTCAACAACTTTTTTGAGTTCCTGAATTTTTTCATCAGGAATAAGCTCAATGTTGTGAAGCTCATAATTTCTGCCAAGCCCCTTATACTTATCCTCACCCAGCCTGTGATAAGGCAAAAGGTGAAGCTCCTCAACCGTTCCGAGGCTTTTCGTAAACTCCGCAATTCCCCTGATTTCCTCCATCGTATCATTGAAGGTAGGAATCACAGGTACGCGGATTATAAGTTTTTTTGCATCAACCGCAAGCTTTTTTGCATTTTCCAGAATAAGCTCATTTGGTTGAGTTGTGAACTGCTTGTGCTTTTCGCTGTTTATATGCTTTATATCCATAAGATATAAGTCAAGATAAGGAAGAAGCTTTTGAATATTCTCATATTTTGCACAGGCAGTAGATTCCAACGCTGTATTAATTCCCTTTTCCTTGCACGCTCTGAGAATTGCCGCCGCAAAATCAGGCTGTGCCAGAGATTCTCCGCCGGAGAGTGTAACCCCACCGCCGCTGCGCTGATAATAAATTCTGTCCTTTTCAATTTCGGTTATGAGCTCCTCAACGGTCACATCACGACCCATAACCTTTTCCTTCCCGTCAACAATCATTGTTTCGATTTCACGTTTCTGGGATTCAGGGTTGCAACACCATTTGCACCTGAGAAAGCAACCCTTGAGGAAGATTATGGTTCGCACACCCGGACCGTCATGAACCGAAAAGCGCTGAATATCAAATATTCTTCCCGTTGTGTTCAAGTAATCGTTGTTCATTTATTAAAATCCCTTCTGCTCGGTACGGTTAATTATATCATCCTGAAGTGATTTTGAAAGCGTTGTGAACAGTGCACTGTAACCTGCAACACGAACAACCAGACCCTTGTACTTTTCAGGATTCTTCTGGGCTTCGATGAGGGTTTCACGACTTACAACATTGAACTGAACATGACTACCCTTCTGGTCAAAGTAACCGCGAATCAATGCCACAAAGCTTTCAAGTCCCGAAGTACCTTCAAGAGCAGACGGATGGAACTTCATATTGAAGAGAGTTCCATTTGATGCAATGTAATGGTCAAGCTTTGCAACAGAGTTAGCAGAAGCGGTAGGACCATTTACATCTCTGCCGGCAGCAGGTGAAACACCGTCAGCGATAGGTGTTTTCGCCAAACGTCCGTCAGGAGTTGCACCTGTTTGTGCGCCCAAAGGAACATTTGCCGATACAGGATAAAGACCTGCATGGAAAACACCGCCACGGGGATTTTTGTACTTCTCAATCGGTTTTGTATATGTGTACGCAACATCACGTGCAAAAGCATCAATGTCACAATCATCATTACCGAATTTCGGAACCTCATTGATAAGCTCAAGAATCTTCTTGTATTTGTTCGAGCCACCCTTTGGAACGCCGCCCGCAACAACATTTTTATATATTTCAGCAATCTGTTCTTCCGTAACATTCACACCCTGAGCCGCAAGACCCTTTACAACCTCAAGCGTAACCTTCTGTGCATCATTTGCACCTGTATCAACACCGAAGTTGTTTTCAAGAGCTTCCTTCAGTTCAGCAAGAGTGAATTTTCTTTCTTCAAACACAAGCTTTCTGATTGCATAAAGACCGTCAGCCATATTTGCAACACCAAAGCCCTGAGGACCTGTGAAGTTGTAAACCGCACCGCCCTCCTGAACACTCTTTCCTCTGCCGATACAATCTTCAACCATACTTGAAAGGAAAGGCAAGGGAGCACGTTCCATATGTGCAAGGTCAATTGCGTTGTCCGCATCAACCAAAAGCTCAATCATATATTCAGTCTGTGCCTTGTATGCATCATAGAATTCACAGAAGGTTGTCATATCGCTGACATCTCCTGTTTTGACGCCAAGCTGCTTTCCGTTGTCCATACCATTTGAGAACACAAGCTCAAGAGGACGGAGCATATTGAAGAATGCCGCATCGTGCCAGCCGTCTGTTTTACCCATTTTCTGAGGTTCAACACATCCGATAATATTATACTGCCTTGCATCCTCCAAAGTCAGACCACGGCTAACAAGGGCAGGAATAATAACTTCATCGTTGTAGTAAGCAGGAAGACCAATACCTGTTCTTGTGAGTTCACCGGCTCTTATCATAAAATCGTGAGGAGTTTTGTTCCATACACGAACCGAAAGGCTGGGCTGAGGCAGCATAATATGCATTGAAGCGTTGATACACATAAAGGACAAATCATTTGTTGTGTCAACACCATTCTTGTCCTGACCGCCTGCAATAAGGTTCTGGAAAAGGCTGTAACCGGCAAAGCCCTGAGCCGATGCATCGTCACGAACCTTGGTAAAGCTGTTGAGCTTAATCCAGATACAATCCATAAGCTCCTGTGCAAACTCACGTGTAATCTTTCCGTTTTTCAAATCCTTCTTATAATAAGGATACATATAAATATCAAAACGTCCGGGTGAAATAGAGTGACCATTTGATTCGGTCTGAATAAGCATCTGGACGAACCAGAAGCTCTGACAAGCCTCATGGAAGCTTTCTGCACCGAACTGCGGAACACGGCTGCAATTCCTTCCGATTGTTTTCAGTTCCTCACGTCTTGCAGGGTCGTCACACTTTTCAGCCATTTCGTATGCAAGACGGGAATATCTCTGTGCAAAGGTAATTACAGCCTCACAGCTTTCAATAACCGCATTAAGGAAAATTCTGCGTTTTATGGCATCACCTTTTTTTGCATCAATAGCCGCAAGTGCCGCTTTTGCTTTTTTGATAATACCGTCATAACCGATTCGGAGAACCAAATCATAATCAACAGTAACATGCCCGATACCGTTGTAGAAATAGTTTCCGGGAGTAAAGACATTGCCCTCTATTGCATCAATAGTTTCGGGACGCATATAAGAAGTCGCAAGCTCGCTTGTGGTTTTTCCCTTCCAGTAAGCAAAAACCTCCTTGAGAGCCTTTTTCGAATCCTCTGTGAGCACAAAGGGGTCAGCAGCTCTTGTTTCAATAGTATCAAATTCGTCCTCAATCCATTGAAATGAAAACTCAGGGAAAATCTGACAGCCACGCTGTGACTTTGTAGCACTGCCGACAATAAGCTCGTCCTTATGTATAATAATAGGAAGGTTTTCCAGAATATGTCTGAACGCCTTTGCCCTTCTTGTGATTGTGGGCATACCTTCTGTATTCTTATAGGATTCAGTCAGCAAAACCGCACGCTCAACCTCAATTTCGGGAGCTCTTTCAAACAAAGCCTCCTTCAATCTGTCAATACGGGGGCTCTTGGCAATAGGTTCTGAATAATATTTAGCCAAATCCTTCCACTCCTTTCAAACAAACATACTTTTTCAGCTTTATCATTACTCTTATTCTACTACAAAAACAAAAAAATGTCAACACATTTCAAAGAAAAAAACAGAAATTTTCAAAGAAAATCAAAAAAATTTTTATTGACATCCGCTATAACGAATGTCTTCAGTCGGAATAGCGATATATCGCTATTCTGCAACAGCAAATACTTTGCTGTTATGAAAACTATTTTTTAAAATAGTTTTCGAAGACTTCGTTGCAATGAAGTGCCGGGAATTTGCCTTGCAAATTCCTTGTCAAAACAAGGTTTTGACTCAGGAAAACATTAAAAATGTTTTCCCACATGGCACATTCATTATAATATATGGTACAATACTTCAAACAAATAATTATGCTGCCACCGGGTAGCGAATGGAAACATTCACTTGCACAGCGTTAGGTCTTTGAAGCTGTGTCGGATGAATGTTTATTTTTTTAAAGGAGAACTTTTTATGCAAAACAAAACCCCTTCAGTGATTTATCCAGAGGCGAATGGTTTCTCTGGCTTGTCTCTTTGACCGTATGCTTTGTTTCATTTTTGTTTTCCGGCGGCAAGGATTATATGACACTCCTCTCGTCGCTCATCGGCGTAACAGCCCTTATTTTTGTCTCAAAAGGATATGTGTTCGGTCAGGTGCTCACAGTTATATTTGCGGTATTTTATGGAATAGTTTCCTTCTTTTTTCGTTACTACGGCGAAATGATAACATACCTTTGTATGACCGCTCCCATAGCTATAATCATTGTCGTGGAAACGGCATAATGCCGTTTTAAGCGGAATATGTTCCGCAACTTTCAAGCTACTAGCTTGAAAGCCACGCATGATTGCAATAGTGTCGGTCTTTGAAAA
>SVKC01000007.1 GCA_015068655.1 Oscillospiraceae bacterium | reverse complement strand
CTTATGGAAGCTGACGACAGCCGTGCTGCTGATATTTATGATACAATCGGTACATATTTCGGTTACACAATTGCTTATTATTCAATGTTCTATGATATTAAGCATGTTCTCATCATGGGTCGTGTAACAAGCGGCAAAGGCGGTACAATTCTCCTTGCAAAGGCGAATGAGGTGTTGGATACAGAATTCCCTGAACTCAGCAAGAAAATTACGCTCCATATTCCGGATGAAAAAGCGAGAAGAGTAGGTCAGTCTGTTGCGGCTGCAAGTCTTCCCAAAATCGGTTAAAAGCTTATGAGTTGATCGTATCTGCGGTCAACTCTTTTTTTGTATATAATTATTGAAAAAAACTGAAATATAGTGTATAATGTATTCACATCAGGATAATTCCTGACCCCAAAATAGAATTAGACCAATACAAAGGAAGAAAAGATATGAATGATTTCTTATTTGAAACAGAACCAAAGCTTTTTTGCCTGTTGATAATTGCTTTTTTGTATTTTTTTCAAACCCAATATTTTCAGCCTCAATGTATAGAAAACAAACTTTTATACTTTTTTTCACTTACAGAGATTTTGTTTTCTATTTTGGGAGACGTTATTTCAAAAGAAGCTATACAGAATTTGTGTTTTGCAGTGTGTGGAGCAAGCAGCTTTTTGGCAACCTGGTTTTGTTGTAAATATACTTTCAAAATTTCAAAATGCAATGCAACAATCTTGAAAAAATTCCTGTGTACATTTTTGTGTATCACAAGTGGAATTCTATCTTTTTGTACATTAAGCTGTGGCTTGAATACTGCTTCTTTTGTGCTGGTTTTTGTTATTATAGTAATGTTTGTAATTGAACAGAATAATAAAATCAAAGTAGATAACCTTACAAAGCTTTACAATCGTTATGGAATGGATGTAGAATTAAAGGAACAACTCAAACAGTACGAACGCGAACACAGTGATTCTTTTTATATCATTGCTTGTGATTTGGATAATTTTAAGTACATAAACGACACATGGGGACATCCCGAAGGTGATAGAGCTTTGATTCTTGTTGCAGGTGCACTTGCAAGAGTTGGAAAAAAGTTTTCCGCAAATGTTTTTAGAATAGGTGGAGATGAATTTGTTATTATTACAGATACATCAGAAGAAGGATTGGCAATTGATGTTACAAATGCAATAAAAACCGAGCTGGATAATATTGATTTCCGAAACGATTATGACATCGAAATGAGCATTGGAGTTGCACTTTATGACGGAGTGACACCAATTGATGAGCTTTTGGGTAATGCTGACAAAAAATTGTACGAAGCAAAGAAAAAGATTAAATAAACAGATTTATGAAACATTATATACGAAAGGCGTGTGCAATATGAAAAGAAAAATATGTCCGGCTTGTAATACTGAGCTTTCAAAAAAAGACAAGTTCTGTACCGTGTGTGGTAAAAAACTTTCCAAAGGAAGGGGAAAAAGAATACTTCAAGGGATTCTTGCTGTGCTTTTGATTATGGTTATCACAGCTACTGCAGCGGTTGCTGTTTTCTTGTCAAGATATTTCAATGAATACAACAAGCAAATGAGACTTGCAGACGGACTACTGAGGGATGAACATTTTGTTGAGGCTGCATATGCATATGAGGCTGCAGCAAAGATTGAACCGATGGAAGCTGAAGCATATATGGGGCAAGCAACAGCAATGGTACAAATTCCCGATATAGATTTGAGTGATGCGGAGTCTGTTTCAAAGATTCTGGTAAACGGTTATGAACGAACAAAAAATCTTGACTTAATATTTCACTTCAAAAAGCTTGCGAAGATTACCAAAAACAACGAAAATGTGTTCTTTTCCTACAAGTTTGAAAATGATTATTTCAGGTATCTGCCTGAGGATATAACAGAAAAGGATGTTTCTGTTGAAGATATAATTTACGCAGATTGTGTAAGAGCTTATGACTTCTGGTATGATTGGATATACTGTCAGAAATATGTTGATATGACAGAAACGGATTATAGTATCATGCCATACAGAGCAAAGGTTACACACAAGGAAATCAATACAAAGAAAAAACTTGAAAATGAAATAAAAAGACATTTTTCAGAAAGTTTGTCAAAGCAATTTATCAAGTCTTTGAATCCGCAAAATGAGGATGTGCTTTACATAAATTGCTGCGGTGACATGGGGGACAGACCCGTCCAAGAATATGACCACAGTTTTATAAAGGTTTCCGATGACAAGTATATGTTGACAATCAGGCTGTATTGCCCTTATGAATATGATTTTGACAGTGAAATTCCCGAAACAAAGCTGGAGGAGAGCAAAATACTTTGTACCTTCAATGGCGAAAAGTGGATTTTTGACAATCATTCAGGAGTAAAGTATTTTGACCTCTGTTACATTAGCGAAACAGCAGAATAAAGTATTTGATAGAAAGAAGAGGGGTAATTATCTCTTCTTTTTTGTTTGATGTTATTTGATTTAAACACAAAACAGAAGGAATGTCATAATATAAAGTATAAATGTTTAAATTGGATGGAGGAAAATATATGAGTATCTCCACATATACAAAAAAAATACTGTTTATCGGCGGTGATCTCCGCCAGATACATGCAATAAATAAACTTGCCGATAAAGGGAGCTTTGTATCTGTTTTGGGCTTTGACGGAGAAGAAAAAAATTTTTTTTCAAAAAAAATTCAAATTCTTACGGATTTTTCGGAAGCAGAAACCTCGTATGATGCGATAGTATTGCCGCTCCCGTATTCCACAGACGGAAAAAACATAAATACACCCTTTTTCAAGGGTACAATATCTGTGTCTGAAGTCTTTGAAAACTTTTCTACAAAAAATCGTATTTTTGCAGGTCGTTGCGACCCAAAAATCAAAGCAATGGCGGAAAGTCACCGTATAATGCTTGTTGACTATCTTTGTCGTGAAGAGCTTGCGGTTCGGAATGCAATTCCAACAGCGGAGGGTGCAATTCAAATTGCAATGTCTGAAACACCTTTTACCGTTCATTCTTCAAGGTGTCTTGTCATCGGAAACGGGCGTATCGGAAAAATTCTCAGCAAGATGCTTTTCGGCATTGGCGGAAAAGTTACTGTTGCAGCTCGAAAAAAAGGAGACCTTGCGTATGCATCAGCTATGGGATATGATACTGTATCAGTTTATTCTCTGGATGATGTGATTGATACATTTGACATAATTTTCAACACAGCACCCAGCTTGATACTTGATTTTGATTTGCTGGCAAAGGTCAAAAAGAACGTTCTGATTATAGACCTTGCCTCAAAGCCTGGCGGAGTGGATTTTGATGAAGCAAGAAGACTTGGTATAAAGGTTATCTGGGCTCTTTCTTTGCCAGGAAAGGTTGCAGCCGAAACGGCAGGGGACATTATTTGTAGTACAATTCTCAATATACTTGATGAAATGGAGGTAAAACAATGAAGCTTTGTGATGCAACGGTAGGCTTTGCTATTACAGGTTCTTTTTGTACATTTTCAAAGGTTTTTCCAAAGATTGAAGAGCTTGCACAGCAATGCCGTGGCGTTGTTCCTATTATGTCAGAAATAAGCTATACAACGGATACAAGATTCGGAACTGCAGAAGAAAACAGAAAACGTTTTGAATCAATAACAGGAAGAAAAATTATTGCATCCGTGAAGGATGCTGAACCAATAGGTCCAAAGAAAATGCTTGATATTCTGGTGGTTGCACCATGTACAGGAAACTCTCTGGCAAAAATTGCAACAGGAATTGCAGATACCTCGGTTACTATGGCTGTGAAATCACATCTTAGAAACAAACGACCTGTTGTTATTGCAATTTCCACAAATGACGGACTTGGCAACAATGCAAAAAATATTGGTTATCTGTCAAATATGAAGAATATTTATATTGTGCCATTCGGTCAGGATGACAGCGAAACCAAAGAAAACTCCCTTGTTGCGGATATGAATTTTATTATCCCGACTACGGAAGCGGCACTTGATGGAAAACAGCTTCAACCTATGTTAAAAATATATGAATGAAAAGTAAAGCGGTTTTGTATTTTTTGTGCAAATCCGCTTTTTTTCTTTTCATATAAAAAAAATATTGATTGCAAGGGAAAATAGTGGTATAATAATACAAAATGATGCGCTGTCTGCACACATCGTATATTTGAAACTGCGGACGGAAAGGTTTTGAAATAATGAGTATAAGAATTGGAATTTATGGATATGGAAATTTGGGAAAAGGTGTTGAAGCTGCAATAAGACAAAATCCTGACATGGAGCTTGTAGGAGTTTTTACAAGACGTTCTCCCGAAAGTGTGTCAACCAGAACCGAAGGTGTTTCGGTTTTTCATGCTGACGAGCTTGTGAATATGACCGACAAAATAGATGTTCTCATTCTTTGTGGCGGAAGTGCAACAGACCTTCCTGTACAAACACCTGAACTTGCTAAGTATTTCAATGTAATTGACAGCTTTGATACTCACGCAAGAATCCCCGAGCATTTTGAAAATGTGGATAAAACAGCAAAGGAATCGGGAAAAATCGGAATTATATCTGTTGGCTGGGACCCCGGTATGTTTTCTCTCAACAGACTGTATGCAAGTGCAGTTCTTCCGGATGGAAAAGACTATACTTTCTGGGGAAAAGGTGTAAGTCAGGGACACTCTGATGCTATAAGACGTATTGAGGGCGTTGCTGACGCAAAGCAATATACTATTCCCGTTGAGGATGCTCTCAATGCAGTAAGAAACGGTTCAGCACCGGAACTTTCCACACGGCAGAAGCACACAAGAGAATGCTTTGTTGTGGTAGAAGAAGGAGCAGACAAAGAAAGAATTGAAAATGAAATAAAGACTATGCCAAATTACTTTGCTGATTATGAAACAACAGTTCATTTTATTTCCCGTGAAGAGCTTGAGCGTGACCACAGCGGAATACCTCATGGCGGATTTGTTATCCGAAGCGGAAAAACGGGAATAAATCTCGAACATAATCACATTATCGAGTATAGTCTGAAGCTTGATTCAAATCCTGAGTTTACGGCATCTGTAATAGTTGCCTATGCCAGAGCGGCATACAAACTCAACAAAGCGGGAGAAAGCGGTTGTAAAACGGTATTCGATATTGCCCCGGGCTTGCTCAGTGCAAAAGACCCGACAGAGTTGAGGAAAGATCTTCTTTAACAGTACAAACCCCTTGCAACAAAGTTGCAAGGGGTTTTTGGGGAAAGCAGAACCATTGAGATATTTTAAAAATTCTTTGGCGATATACTCGCTCACGCTCGTTCGATATATTTGCTTCGCAAATTCGATATAACTCCACTTCGTTTCGTTGCGATATGATATAAATTCCTTTTCTTGTTGCCGTAAGGCAACATATCGCATCCGTCAGGATATATCGCACCGAAGGTATATCGAAAATTCCGACAGGAATTTATATCGCTGAAAAAAAAGACAGATTTCTGTCGAAATCTGTCTTTTTTCTGGAGCTACCTAGCAGGATCGAACTGCCGACCTCTTCCTTACCAAGGAAGTGCTCTACCTACTGAGCTAAGGCAGCATATGGCGATCCGGATGGGGCTCGAACCCACGACCTCCAGCGTGACAGGCTGGCATTCTAACCAACTGAACTACCGGACCAGATGATTGCCACTAAAAGATAATACCACAAAGCTTTCGAAATGTCAATACAAAAATTAAATATTTCTTTTTGAAAAAATGCTTTTTTATCTTTCCAAACGGGAAAAAGTGTGGTATACTTATTATGGTATTTTGTAAATATGAAAAACATTCTTTGAAGAAAGATATATACGAGGTGAAAACAATGCAGGAGTTTACGGTCAAACTTAGTAAAATTATCAGTGAATTCAAGCTTGAAGAGGTTTATGTTCCCAAGCCCGATATTCTTATCGGAACAAATGAGGTGAACCGTCCCGGACTTCAGATTGCAGGCTTTTTTGATTATTTTGACTCAAGCCGTCTTCAGATAATCGGTATGGTTGAAAACACCTATCTCACATCCTTGAAGGACGAGGAACGTTTCCAAAGAGTGGATGAACTTTTGAGCAAGAAAAGCCCTGCAATAGTTATTACCCGGGAAATAGAGGTTCTTCCTGAAATTATTGAGCTTGCAAAAAAATACGGAGTGAATATTCTCAGGACTTCTCTCGGTACATCGAGCTTTATGAGTGCGCTTATTGCTTTTTTGAACATTGAGCTTGCACCAAGAATTACACGGCATGGTGTGCTTGTGGAGGTATATGGTGAGGGTATACTTATTCTGGGTGAGAGTGGCATAGGAAAGAGCGAGGCAGCTGTTGAGCTTATGAAGCGCGGTCACAGACTTGTTGCTGATGATGCTGTTGAAATAAGAAGGGTTTCATCAAAAACCCTTGTGGGAAGCTCACCTGAAATAATTCGTCACTTCATTGAAATGCGTGGTATCGGTATAATTGATGTAAAAAAGATTTTTGGTATGGGTGCTGTAAAAGATACAGAAAAAATCGACCTTGTTATTCAGCTTGAAGTATGGCAAAAGGGCAAGCAATATGACCGTCTTGGTCTAGCTGACAACTATACTGAGATTCTTGGCATAGATATTCCTTCCTTAACTATCCCTATTCGTCCGGGACGAAATCTTGCCGTTATTCTTGAAATTGCCGCTATGAATAACCGTCAACGCAGAATGGGCTATAACGCAGCCGAAGAATTGAACAGCAGACTAATGGAACAGATGGGCGCAGAAGATTTTTAATACAAAAGCGAATATGAATTTTAATGCCGAATGTTTCATAAAATATATCGGCAAACAAAATATTTGATTCAAAAGAGTATGACTAAGAAAGGCGTGTATATATGCAGGAAATTTTTGAACAGGTTCTGGGAAAAGAAAATGTTCTCAGAAACGAACCTATGAGCCATCACACAACCTTCAAAATAGGTGGCACAGCGGACTGGTTTCTTACTCCACGGACAGAAGAACAGCTTTCGGAAGTATTGAAGCTTCTGCACAAGAATAATCTTTCTTTTTTTGTTCTTGGAAATGGTTCAAATCTTCTGGTTGGTGACAAGGGGATAAGAGGAGTTGTTTTGTGTCTTTGCAAAAAAATGGAGAGAATTGAAGCATGTGGTGATGAAATTTACGCCGAGGCAGGAGCTATTCTTTCGAGAGTTTCGAATGTAGCACTTGCGGCAGGGCTTGAAGGCACCGAGTTTTCATCAGGTATCCCTGGTACAGTCGGTGGTGCTGTGTATATGAATGCCGGTGCATACGAGCACGAAATGAAGGAAATAATAAAATCCGTCCGTTATATGGATATGACAGGAAAAATCTTTGAAAGCGATTGTGAGGAATGTAGCTTTGGCTACCGAACAAGCAAGTTTTCAAAAGGTGACTATATAATTCTTGGCTGTACATTGAAGCTTAGAAAAGGAAATTCCGAAGAAATCAGAACAAGAATTGCAGATTATACTCAAAGGCGTGTTTCAAAACAGCCTCTCGAAAAGCCCAGTGCCGGAAGTACCTTCAAACGTCCCGAAGGGCATTTTGCCGGAGGTTTGATTGAAAAAGCAGGGCTGAAGGGATATTCAATCGGTGGTGCTCAGGTTTCCGAAAAACACGCAGGTTTTGTAATTAATACAGGTACAGCTACAGCAAAGGATGTTCTTGATTTGATAGAATTTATAAAAAAGACTGTTTTTGAAAAATTCGGAGTTGAACTTGAGCCGGAGGTCAAGCTGATAGGTGAATTTTGAGAATAACACCGATTATCGGAGGTGAGAATTGTGGAAAAATCCTTCTCAAAAAAAACAAAAGAACTGCTGTGCAAACAGGAAATCAACGATATATGCTGCTGCGAAGCTGAAATGATGGGGGTAATTATGTTTGCCGGCAGATTCAGAGGCTCTCAGGTGAGAGTATCCTTTGATAGTATTGATGCAGTTTCGCGTTTCATAACACTTTTGAAAAGATGTCTGGATGTTGATGTTGAAGCAGAGCGACTGAAAAGCAGTTATTTTTGTGTTTTGTCCGATAAAAGAGTTCTTTCAAAGATTGTAGAATACGAAACCTCTTCAAAAGGGTTGGCAGATGGGCTTGTGAAGAATAATTGTTGCAGAGGGGCTTTCCTCAGAGGTGCGTTTCTTGGCGGAGGAACAGTTACAGATCCAAAAAAGAATTACAATATGGAGTTTGCTTCTCACAGCAAGAAAATTCACGATGAATTCAAAACACTTCTTCAGGAAATGGATTTGGGTTTTCGTAGCGTAGTAAAGAAAAACACTTTTGTTCTCTACACAAAAAACAGTGATATAATATGTGATGCTCTTGCTTATATGGGAGCATTCAGTGCACAAATGGAGATGCTGAATGTGAAAATTGAACGAGAGGTCAGAAGTGATATAACAAGGGCCTCCAATGGCGAAACAGCAAATATGGACAAGGTAATGGAAGCCTCGGGACGTCACATTGCTGCAATAAAAAAGCTAAGTGAAACTACAGGGCTTGACAATCTTCCCGATGAGCTCAGAGAAATAGCAATTCTTAGGGTTGAATATGAGGATTTGAGTCTTGACCAGCTTGGGAAAAAGCTTGTACCACCCCTTTCGAAGTCAGGGGTAAATCATAGACTGAAAAAGCTCCTTGAGCTTGCAGACCAACAGTAAAAAGGCAGGAAATAATATGGCATTTGCACATTTACATACGCATACAGCCTTCAGCCTTCTTGACGGTGAGGGCACAGTTAAAAAAATTCTTGACCGTGCAAAGGAAGTCGGTCAAACCGCTATGGCTATAACAGACCACGGCTGTATGTTTGGTGTTATTGATTTTTATGAATATGCAAAGGAAATAGGGATAAAGCCGGTGCTTGGTTGTGAGGTTTATGTTGCACCGCGAAGCCGTCACGACAAAACTCACGGTGTTGACGCAGGAAACTCACACCTTATTTTGCTTGCAAAAAACAACGAAGGCTACAAAAATCTCATCAATATAGTATCAATCGGTTATGTTGAAGGGTTTTATTACAAGCCTCGTGTTGATATGGAGGTTCTCCGTGAAAACAGCGAGGGAATAATCGCCCTCAGTGCTTGTATGTTTGGTGTGCTTTCAAAAAAAATACTTGCAGGAAACACCGATGAAGCAAGAGAAAGTGCTCTCGAATTTATTGATATATTCGGCAAAGAGAATTTTTTTGTTGAAATTCAGGATCATGGAATTTTTGAACAGAAAATGTTGAACCGTGAGCTTGTGAAGCTTGCCCGTGAACTGGATTTGGGTATAGTTGCGACAAACGATATTCATTATGTGAGAAGAGAAAATGCGGAATATCAGGATATTCTTATGTGTATCCAGATGGGAAAAACAGTTAATGACGAGGACAGAATGAAGATGTCCACCAGCGAGATGTACGTAAAATCCGAAGAAGAAATGTCTGAGTTGTTTTCTTATATTCCTGAAGCAATCGAAAATTCTCAGAAGATAGCCGATATGTGCAACGTTGAGATTGAATTTGGAAAGCTGCATCTTCCCAAATTTGATTTGCCTGAAGGATATGATTCTTCAGGATATTTGAGAAAGCTTTGCGGTGAAGGCTTTGAAAAACGTTATCCTGATGCGACTTCCGAGCTTCGCGAGAGATTGGAATATGAGCTTTGTACAATAGAAAAAATGGGTTATGTAGATTACTTTCTCATTGTGTGGGACTTTATTCATTTTGCACGGCAAAATGGTATTATGGTTGGTCCGGGACGTGGCAGTGCTGCAGGAAGTATCGTTTCCTACTGTCTTGAAATTACCAATATTGACCCCATAAAATACGACTTGATTTTTGAAAGATTTCTCAATCCTGAGCGTGTAACCATGCCCGATATTGATATTGACTTCTGTTACGAACGCCGTGGTGAGGTTATTGATTACGTTAACCGGAAATATGGTTCTGACAAGGTTGCCCAGATTGTAACATTTGGTACAATGGCAGCAAAACTTTCAATTCGCGATACGGGAAGAGCCCTTGATATGCCTTATGGCTTTGTTGACAGCGTGGCAAAACAAATTCCGACAGGTCTGAATGTAACAATTGCAGGCTCGCTGGAGGAAAATAAGCAGCTTCGGGAAATGTATGATGCTGACCCCCAGGTAAAGCGTCTTATTGACATTTCTATGGAATTTGAAGGACTGCCGAGACATACTTCAACTCATGCGGCAGGTGTAGTTATAACAAGAGAGCCTGTCCACAAATATGTTCCCCTATCCAGAAACGATGACGTAATAACAACACAGTTCACAATGACTACTATAGAACGTCTCGGTCTTTTGAAAATGGATTTTCTTGGTTTGAAAACGCTTACGGTAATTCGTGATGCCGTGAATAATATAAAGCTCACACACGGCATTGATATAGATATGGATTCGGTTGATATGTCGGATGCCGATACTTATGCGTTGATTTCCGCAGGTGAAACCGACGGCATTTTCCAGCTTGAAAGCGGTGGTATGAGAGAGTTTATGAAGGAGCTGAAGCCAAGCTCAATTGAAGATATTATAGCGGGAATTTCCCTTTACCGACCGGGTCCTATGGATTCCATTCCTCAATATATTGCAAACAAAAACAGCGGAAAGATAACTTACAAGCATCCGCTTCTTGAGCCTATTCTGAATGTAACCTACGGCTGTATTGTGTATCAGGAGCAGGTTATGCAGATTGTACGTGAGCTTGGCGGTTATTCTCTCGGACGTGCCGACCTTGTGAGACGTGCAATGTCAAAGAAGAAAACCGATGTAATGGAGCAGGAAAGACGAAACTTTGTATATGGTGTCAAAAATGATGCAGGCGAGGTAGAGGTTGAAGGTGCAATCAGCCGCGGTATTGATGAAAAAACGGCAATTTCTATCTTTGATGAAATGATGGATTTTGCAAAATACGCATTCAACAAGTCTCATGCAGCGGCTTATGCTTTTGTGGCGTACAATACAGCATGGCTCAAATGCCATTATCCTACGGAGTTTTATGCAGCTCTTCTCACAAGCATTCTTGGGGATTCCACAAAAGTAACAAAGCACATAAATGAAGCAAAAAAGCTGGGTATAAAGCTTTTGCCGCCTGATATAAACAAAAGTTATTCAAATTTTGTTCCTGACGGAAAAAATATACGTTTTGGACTTGCGGCAATAAAAAATGTTGGCTCCGCATTCATAAATGATATGACAGAAGAAAGAACAGCCAATGGTGATTTTTCATCATTCAGGGATTTTTGCAATCGTATGGCAGACAAAAAGCTTAACAAGCGACTGGTTGAATCTATGATAAAGAGCGGTGTTTTTGATACATTGGGGCTGAAACGTTCGGTTCTTTTGAGTGTATATGACAGCGTTATAGATTCGGCTGTACGTGAACAAAAAAATACTGTTCCTGACCAGCTTGACCTGTTCAGTCTCTTTGAAGACACAATTTCATCTGTGGAAGATGATTTTCCCGATATTCCTGAGCTTCCCAAAAAAGATCTTTTGAGAGATGAAAAGGAATATATGGGAGTTTATGTTTCAGGGCATCCCCTTGATGGTCTTGAAGATATTATTTCCCGTAATTCCAGCACAAGCATTCTGGAAATAAACGAAAATGAAAACGGAAATTTTTCTTCCGATGACAAGGTTAAGCTTGGAGGAATGATTTCGAAACGTCGCGAACAGCTTACAAAGCGTGGTGAGCTTATGCTTTACATTACCTTTGAAGATATGTCAGGAGAGATTGAGGTTCTGGTGTTCCCATCGCAAGTAAAGCGTTTTGAAGCAATTCTGAAAGAAGAAAATATTTGTCTTCTTCAGGGAAACCTTGATATTCAAGAAGAACGTCCGTCAAAAATTCGCCTTGAAGGCATTGAACTGCTCAACACATGGGTTCCTGATTTCAAAAAGCTTTATCTTCGACTGAAATCGGATGAGACAGAGAAACTGACTCGTGTAAAAAATATTCTTTTGGGAGCCAACGGTTCTGTTCCTGTACTGATTTATTACGAAGATACGAAGGAAACGCTTCAGGCACCAAAATCAATGTGGCTGAAAAGTGACAAAAGTATTGAACAGTTGGAGAATGTTCTAGGTTTTGAAAATGTTAAAAAAGTAAAGTAAACCGGAGGTTTTGTTTTGACAAAATATCTTATCAAAGTATTAGCAAAGGACAAGGAGCTTTCAGATGCGGCAACAAGAACCCGCATCTGTTTTGCATCAGGAATTCTTGGCATTATATGCAATCTCTTCTTGTTTGGTGTAAAGCTTTTTGTAGGAACAATGATGAACAGTATTGCGATTATATCAGATGCGTTCAATAATTTATCAGATACAGGTTCGTCTGTTGTTACCATTATAGGTGCAAAGCTGAGCCGCAAAAAACCTGACCGTGAACATCCATTCGGACACGGAAGATACGAATATATTGCATCACTGATTGTATCCTTTATCATAATAATGGTTGGCATTGAGCTATTCAAAAGCTCAGTACAAAAGGTAATAAATCCCGAAAGCTTGGTGATGTCACCTTGGCTGCTCGGCTTTCTTTGTCTTTCTGTTCCCGTAAAAATATGGATGTTCTGCTATAACAAAACAATGGGAAATGCCATAAATTCACCTGTCGTCCTTGCGGCATCACGGGACAGTCTCAATGACGCAGTGGCAAGCTCGGCTGTTATTGTTGCAGCAGTTGTTGGAAAATTCATTGATTTTCCGTCCCTTGACGGTATTGTGGGTACAGTAGTTTCCCTTTTGATTATTTATTCAGGCTTCGGGATAACAATGGACACAATCGGATTACTTCTTGGCTCTGTTCCGGACCCCGTGCTTTCCGAAGAAATAAGAAAAATTGTCCTTGAAACGGAAGGGGTAGTGGGTGTTCACGACCTTATTGTTCACGATTACGGTCCCGGGCGTATTTTGGCATCGGTTCATGCTGAAGTTCCCGATAACTGTAATATTGTAGAAATACATGAAAAAATTGATACTCTTGAACACAAGATTGATGAACAGCTTGGAATCCATATTGTTGTTCACATGGACCCAATATCGGTAGATTGTGAATATACAAACAACATAAAGCTTGATATTCAAAACCTTGTGCGTTCAATTGATGAAAAAATGAATATACATGATTTTAGAATTGTCGACGGAACGAATAATATTAATCTTATTTTTGATGTAGAAGTTCCTGCCGGTTACAAAGAAACAGATACTTTGAAGGCTGATATTCAAAAAAAAGCGGAACAACTTGATTCAAGATTTAATACAGTTATCAATATTGATATAATTTATATTTAATTTTACAAAATAAAGTTAAAGATACAAGTGAAAAAACTTGACACAATCGAATTTCTGTGATATAATTTTTTGGCTATGTTAAATTGGGGTGTTAGCGGTACCTTGTAACCCACAATCCGCTATAGTGGGGATGAAAACTTGAGCTGAGGGACAAATTCGTCTTGTTTGCCTTGATTTTGGCGGGTGTTGACGATTACGGTCCTGCGCAATTGAAACCTGTGAACCACGTCAGGGCAGGAATGCAGCAGCGTTAAGCAGTTCTTTTTGATGTGCCGCAGGGGTGCCGGGTCTGAGCCTGTCGGTTGAGTAACGGAGGTGTTTTTGTTTCAAACTCAAGCACATAGCTTTTTATTTTTTTATGTGAGGTGAAACAAGTGGCTGAGACATATCAGGCGTTGTACAGAAAATGGCGTCCATTGATTTTTGAAGATGTTGTTGGACAGGACCACGTTTCCGAAACCCTCAAAAATAGTATAAAAACAGGTCGTATTGCTCATGCCTATTTGTTTTGCGGAACGAGGGGTACGGGGAAAACATCTTCGGCAAAAATTTTTGCGAGAGCTGTGAACTGTACCAATTCAATTGATGGTAATCCATGCAACGAATGTGAAACTTGTCGGGGAATACTGGATGGAAGTATTCTCGACGTATATGAAATGGATGCTGCCAGCAACAATGGTATTGACAATATTCGTGGTATTCGCGAAGAAGTTATTTACAGCCCAACAGGATGCAGATACAAGGTTTATATAGTGGACGAGGCACATATGCTTACTATTGAAGCATTCAATGCTCTGCTGAAAACTCTTGAAGAGCCTCCGGGTCATGTTATTTTTATTCTTGCTACAACCGAGCCACACAAAATTCCTGCAACAATACATTCACGATGTCAGCGTTTTGATTTCCGAAGAATCGGCATTAACGATATTGAAAAGCATCTCAACAGAATTGTGAAAAAAGAAGAAATTGCAATTACTCCCGATGCTCTTGAGCTTGTGGCAGAGCTTGCTGATGGCTCAATGCGTGATGGTCTGAGTATTCTTGACCAGTGTATTGCCTTTGCAAAAGGTGAACTTCGTTATGATGATGTTGTTGATATTGTCGGTGTTGCCGACAGAAGAGTGCTTTTTTCTCTTGCTGAAAGTATAGCAGACTTTGATTCAAGCACTGCTCTAAACACCGCTGATGAATTCCTAAAAAAAGGAAAGGAAGCAGCAGATTTTCTTGAGGAGCTTATCTCGCACTTTCGTGCTCTTTTGATATGCAAATCAACAAATGAACCCAATTTCATCCTCGAAAAAACAGATGAGGTTGTAGAAAAGCTGAAGGTTCAAGCTGAAAAATATTCTGTTGACAGACTTATTTCAATAATTTCACTGCTTGGGGAATTTTTGCTTCAATCAAAAAAAATGTCTGCACCGAACGTTGCAGTTGAAATGGCCGTGGTGAAGCTTTGTGCAAAGGAAACAGCAGGAAGTGCGGCAGAACTTGCATTGAGAATAGAAAAGCTGGAACACGAGCTTGAAGGATTGAAAGCCGGTGGCGTTGTTGCAAAAAAAAGTACAACTCCTGCGAAAGCTCCTGTTAGCATAGATGTGTCAAAGGAAGCAGCTCCGCATATTGACAATGCGGCAAACTGGACAAAATGGCGTGATGCACTCAGCAAAATCAAGCTTGAAAGCAAAAGTCTTTACACCTTTTTGTTCAATGCACAAGCCTTGTTTTTTGGTGACGAAATTGAACTTGTGCTGACGGGTGATTTGGCTTATGAAAAGATAAACACTCCCGAAGGCAAGCAGTATCTTTCAGCTTTGTTTTCAGGAGTTCAAGGCACTCAACTCAGAGTTGTTGTTTCGAAAAAAGGAAATCTGAAACAAAGAGACGGACAAGCCTCCGTTATGGACATTGCCGCAAAGAAGGATATTCTTGGCGACAAAATGACGGTAGTTGAAGAATAAACAAACAAAAGAAAGGATTTGAAAATTATGGCAAAAGGCGGATTTCCCAGAGGTGGAATGCCTATGGGAGGCAACATGAACCAGATGCTCAAGCAGGCAAAAAAAATGCAGGAGCAGATGATGAAAATGCAGGAGGAAATGGAAGAAAAGGTGTATGAAGCATCTTCGGGCGGTGGTGCTGTTACGGTGAAAATGAACGGAAAGCGTGAGCTTGAAGAGGTTATTTTGAAACCTGATGTTGTTGACCCGGACGATATCGAAATGCTTCAGGACCTTATTATGGTTGCAGTAAATGATGTTTTGCACAAGGTTGAAGAAACATCCGCAGACGAAATGAGCAAGCTTACCGGCGGCATAAACATCCCCGGCTTGTTCTAGTATTTCCAGTAAAATATTTTTGGGCATCACTCAAAAACGGGTGGTGCCCCGAATTACGTTAACGATAAATTTTGAAAGGAAGTCTTTTTGATGAAAAATTTTATGCCTATGCTTTTTTCCGATTTGAAAAGCTATAACGGCAGTAAGCTCATAAAGGATATTGTTGCTGGTATTATTGTTGCGATAATTGCATTACCTCTTTCCATTGCCCTTGCTATTGCATCAGGGGTGGGTCCTGAAGCTGGTATTTATACTGCAATTGTAGCAGGTCTTTTGGCGGCCGTATTTGGTGGCAGCAGTGTGCAAATTACGGGACCAACAGCTGCTTTCGCAACGATTGTTGCAGGAATTGTTGCAACAAAACAAATGGAAGGACTTGTTCTCGCAACCATTGTGGCAGGTATACTGCTGATTATTATGGGGTTATTCAAGCTCGGTAATCTCATAAAGTTTATTCCTTTCACTATAACAACCGGATTTACATCAGGTATTGCTGTAACTCTGGTTATCGGTCAGTTGAAGGATTTCTTTGGCGTTACATACAGCGAAAAACCCATTGAGGCAATAGAAAAATTTTCTTTGTTTGCAGAAAACATTAGTACAGTGAATTTTGAAACAGTGATTGTAGGTATTATTTGTCTGCTTATACTGTTTATATGGCCCAAAATAAAGCATCTTGAAAAGATTCCCGCATCACTTATTGCTGTAGTTGCGGGAATAGCTATGGTTTCAGGCTTGAAAATGAACGTGAATACCATAGGTGACTTATACACTGTAAGCAGTAGTCTTCCAGAAATAACAATGCCGTCATTTTCGTTCGGTGCTATTGTGGATATTCTTCCGGATGCTATAACAATAGCTCTTCTTGCAGGAATTGAGTCCTTGCTGTCCTGTGTGGTTGCAGACGGAATGACAGGAAAAAAACACCGGTCTAATGCTGAACTCGTAGGTCAGGGTCTCGGAAATATCGGTTCTGCTCTTCTTGGTGGTATTCCCGCAACTGGTGCAATTGCAAGAACCGCAGCAAATGTAAAGAACGGAGGAAGTACACCGATTTCAGCAATTGTTCATGCTCTGGTTCTCCTTTTGATACTTGTGGTTCTTATGCCTTATGCAGCACTGATTCCAATGCCTGCAATTGCGGCAATTCTTATTTCTGTTGCATATAATATGTGTCAGTGGAGACAGTTTGTTTATCTCTGCAAGACATCTCCCAAGAGTGATATTATTGTTCTTGTAACAACCTTTGTTTTGACAGTTGTATTTGACCTTGTTGTAGCTATTGAGGTTGGTGTTGTTTTAGCTTGCGTCCTCTTTATGAAGAGAATGAGTGATGAAACAAAGGTTGAAGGCTGGAAATACGTAAAAGAGGCAAATGAAGGAGAAGAACCTGGACTTCGTTTTGTAATGAAGCACATTAGTGTTTTTGAACTCTGTGGTCCGATTTTCTTCGCTGTATCATCCCAGATTTCAGAAATTACACCCAAGGAATATACAAAGTGTATTATTCTCAGAATGAGGGCTGTACCATCGGTTGACACGGATGCATTGAAGGTTCTTGGAGAGTTTGTAAACAATTGCCGTGAAAAAGGCATTACTGTTGTATTCTCGCATGTCAATGCTCAACCGCTGAAGGCAATGAAAAAATCAGGTCTTTTTGAGCTTTGCGGTGAAGAAAACTTCTGTGCGAATATTGACAAGGCGATGGAAAGAGCTGAACAGCTTGCGTAAAATCTATGTGGAAAACATTATTTGATTTTTACAAAAAGCTTTTTTCGAAAAAAACATACAATGCGATTGAAAAAAACATTCCTGATGACTCAAAAGTAAAAGCGGTTTCTGTTGATGAAATTTTGGCTTTTGCGGAAAGAGATGCCGAAATATTGGTTACTGTTACGGGTATAAGCCATTATTTTGGAAATGAACCGTTCAAAAATACAAAGAAGGTTTTTTTGATTAAGGAACCCCAAAATCCTTTTGACAAATATGCTGTTTCTGTATTTTGTGAAAATGTTGGAAAATGCGGATATATTGCAAACAACGATTATACTGTGAAAGAAGGTACAGTATCAGCACGACTGTTGTGTGGTGCTTTTCCGGAAAAAATCTGTGCCGAAGTATTGTGGGTGGATGAAAAATTTGTTATATGCAAACTCGAGAATGTTGATTCAAAAGAATTTGCATATAACTACGGAATATATTTTTACAAAAATGGTGATATTAAGTCCGCTCTTGATATTTTCGAGTGTCTTTCTGAATTTACTGAAGATATAACCGTTTTTCAAAGAGCCTGTGCGTGCTGTATTGAACTTGGGTATTCAGGAAAAGCGAAGTTTTATCTTGAAAAAGCCCTTGCTATGGATGCCGATAATCCAATAACAATATCCCTGAGCAACAAAATATAATGAGGTGTAAAAATGTTTAATGCTGAAAAGGTAAAAAATGATTGTGTAAAATGGATCAGAGATTTTTTTGAAGAAAACGGAAAAGGATGCAACGCTGTTGTTGGAATTTCCGGCGGAAAGGACAGCTCTGTTGCAGCGGCACTCTGTGTTGAGGCTCTTGGAAAAGAGCGTGTAATCGGTGTTTTGATGCCTCAGGGAAGCCAACACGATATTGATATGGCTTATCTTTTGGTCAAGCATCTTGGTATAAAAAATTATGAAATCAATATAAAAGCTGCCGTTGATGCTGTTATGGAAAGTCTTCCCAAAGAACTTGAAATAAGCACTCTCAGCCGTACAAATCTTCCCCCGAGAATACGAATGTCCACCTTGTATGCTGTCAGCCAGTCAGTGAACGGAAGAGTTGTGAATACCTGCAATCTTTCGGAGGATTGGGTTGGTTATTCAACAAGATACGGCGATTCGGTAGGTGATTTTTCGCCTATGTCAAACCTGACTGTTACAGAGGTGAAGGAAATAGGACATATTCTTGGGTTGCCAAATGAACTGGTTGAAAAAACTCCTATTGACGGCTTGTGCGGAAAAACTGACGAAGAAAATCTCGGCTTCACCTATGCAGAGCTTGATAAGTATATTAGAGAAGGTATTATAGAAAACCCTGAAACAAAAGAATTGATTGATAAAAAACACAGAAATAATCTTTTCAAACTTCAACTTATGCCAAGCTTTGTTCCGGAAATATAACACAATTTAAAAAAGGGACGTAGCAAAATGAAATTTTCGGGACAGGATAAAACCTGTCCCCTACGTATATTGTGTACTCGTTTTTGCGACACAATTTGTAGGGTTCGGTTTCCACGCCGAACCGCTCTTTTTTCATTTTGTAACAGCCCCTTTTTTTAGTTTTTGTGTGTTAAATAAGCTGTTTGCCGGCATATGCTGCACCGATAATGCCCGCATCATTAAGGAGCGTTGCTGTGCAGATTTCAACCTTGTTGAAAAGCTTGTTGTAATCATATTTTTCAACATATTCACGAATGGGCTTAAGAATATAATCGCCTTCGTTGCTTATGCCACCGCTGATTACAACCTTGTCAGGCTGGAAGATGTTTACCATACTTACGATACCGTCAGCCACATACTCAAGGTATTTTTCAACAACATATTTTGCAACGCTGTCATTTTGTTTTGCTGCATCAAATGCTGTTCTTCCGTTAACCTTTCCACGTTCCTTTGCAATTTTGGTCATAAGACTTTCAGGATGCTTTTCAATTGCTATTTTTGTCTGATTGACAAGAGCGGTAGCTGATGCATAGCATTCCCAGCAACCTTTTTTGCCACAAGTACAGGGAAGACCATTGTGTACCAAAGTTGAGTGTCCAAGCTCGGCACCGGCACCGTTTGAACCGGTAAAAATCTTTCCGTCAATGATAACTCCACCGCCAACGCCTGTACCAAGAGTTACTGCAACAAAAACACTTGCAGCTTCACCGCATGCAACATATTCACCAAGAGCAGCTGCATTTGCATCGTTTTCAAGAGCAACGGGAATGTTCCAGTATTTCTGAAATTCTTCACGTACAGGAGCATCATACATTTTTATGTTGTTTGAGTATGCAACAGACCCTTTTTTGTAATCAATAGAACCGGGACATCCAATACCCACAGACTTTATATCCGCTTCATTTGCACCGTATTCAGATACAACCTTTCTTGAAAGCTTTACCATTTCTTCAACTATAACAGTATAATCAACATCCGACGGAGTATGTACCGAAAGCTTGTGCAAAAGCTTTCCTTTGTCATCAACAAGTCCTGCGGCAATATTTGTTCCGCCAAGATCGATACCTATGTAATACATATTAAATCACCTCAAAATAATTGTTTACCTTATTTTATCATAAAAAATTCTTTTTGTAAATCATAAATTGAATATATATTTGATTTTCGGAAAAAATATATTTCAACTGAAAGGAATGATGATATGTTTAAAGGAAAAATAACTATAATCGGTGCAGGAGCTGTTGGTGCAACAACCGCATACACAATTATGCTCAGCGGACTTGTTTCGGAAATTGTTCTGATTGATATAAACAAAAACAAGGCTGAAGGTGACGCTCTCGATATGAATCACGGAATAAGCTTCGTGAGTCCAGTGAAAATTATTGCAGGAGATTATAGTGACATAAAGGGCTCGGATATGGTTATAATTACAGCAGGCGCAAGCCAGGAACCGGGAGAGAAACGGACTGACTTGCTCAGGAGAAATGCCAAAATCCTTGAAAGTATTGTAGAAAATGTTTTGAGGTACTGTCACGATGATACAATTCTTATGATGGTTACAAACCCTGTTGATATATTAACTTATATAACTTACAAGATTTCAGGCTTTTCAAAGAATCACGTTATAGGCTCAGGAACAGTGCTTGATACTGCAAGACTGAAATATCTCCTCGGAGAACATACAAATATTGATGTGAGAAACGTCCATACGTATATTATAGGCGAACATGGCGATTCAGAGGTTGCTGCATGGAGTGCAACTTCGGTTGCGGGGATGAATGTTGACAAATTCTGTGAATATAGCGGTGTATGTGACAAAGAACCGATGAGCAATATGCATATTCTTGAAAATGTAAAAAACTCTGCTTATGAAATTATCGAAAAGAAGGGCGCAACTTATTATGCAATTGCACTTTCTGTGAAAAGAATAGTGGAATGTATAATAGGAAACGAAAAATCTATTCTTACAGTTTCAAGTCTTCTTGATGGAGAATATGGTATAAATGACATTTGCCTTTCAGTACCGACAATTGTTTCGGATGATGGTGCAGAGAAAATTCTTGAAATAGATTTTGACAAAGAAGAAATTTGCGGACTCCAAAAATCTGCTGAAAAACTCAAAAACCTTGCAAAAGAAATCGGTTATTAAGAAAAAGGTTGACATAATATAATTATGTCAACCTTTTTCGGTGTTATTTTTTTTTACATTCGAAAGAGGGTGGGAGGAGACAGCTTCTTTTATCTGGTCATCACTTACGTGAGTATATATTTCGGTTGTAGTTAGCTGTTTGTGTCCCAAAATTTTTTGAAGTGCCCGAATGTTTACACCTGACTGATACATCAATGTTGCGGCGGTATGACGAAGCTTGTGTGTTGTAAACTTGTGTGGATCGAGACCAAGTTTTTTCACGTTTATTTCTACAATATGCTGTACTGTACGACGGCTTATACGACGGTTTCTCGATGAAAGAAACAACGCATTTTTATCCGATGCTGTTGGAGATTGATTTTTGCGTACAGTCATATATGCATCAATTGCATCAAGACAGGCATCATTAAGGTAAACCGTACGTTCCTTGTCGCCCTTACCGATTACCGTAAGCTTGTCGCCACGAATATCTGTTGTATTGATGCTGACAAGCTCTGCAAGACGCATTCCGCAATTGAGGAACAATGTTATAATACAATAGTCTCGAAGCGCATTTTTTCCGTCGATACCTTCAAGAAGCTGTACGCTGTCTTCAAGCGTAAAATGAACAGGAAGCCTCTTTGTGAGCTTTATGGTCTCCAGATCAGCCATGGGATTTTCTGCAATAAGCTTTGATTTGTAAAGATACCTGTAATAAGATTTTATTGAAGCAATTTTTCTTGCTCTGGATGACGGAGAATTTGAACGTTCTCTGTTCAGAAAATTCATATATTCATAAACAAGATTAAGGTCCACAGTTGATAAATATGAAATATCAATATCAAGAACATCAATTAAATCAAAATCACAGTCATCAGAAAGATTATTTTTTTTAACTTTCAGAAATTTGTAAAAAGCCCGAAGGTCATAATAATAACTCAAAGCCGTTCTTGGTGATTTTCCCTGAATGTTTTCAATATAAAGCAAAAAAGAAACCAAAGGCTCGGGAATATCGGAAAACTTCTTCATATATTTTTGCCTCCTTCTAATTGCACATAATTTTTATTATGTGCAATTAACTATATTTGAATTATACCATATCTTCCATCAAAAATCAATAGATTTCTCAAAAAAGCCTGAGTTTTTTTACTCAGGCAAAATAAAAAATTCTGTATCATTTTTTACAAAAGTCACATTCATCACAAATAGAAAACCTGTCTCCAAAAACTTCTTTGAGTGTATTTTGAAGATTATTATTTTTGAGAATTTCTGTATTATGCCAGATAATTCGTCTTGGTGTCAATGCGATTAAAATACTCAGCAACATATCGTCCTTCGTCAAAAAAAATTCTATTTGATTACAGGAAGAATTTTTTTCTATACTTATATCAATTTTTTCCTTTCTAAAGTCATAAAGTGAAAAATTTCCGTCATGGCAAGGTTTTATGTGTAACAAATCAATCATTGGCGGTCGTTCATCAATATACATTTTCAAGAGACTGACAAATTCCTTGTACTCCTGTTCGATATAATATTCTTCAATTGTTTCACATAATCTGTCATAAAGCTTCCATCTGTAATCTGAAAGTCTGAACCTTATGAACCCTTCCATATTTATATAATTTTCTTCTTCAAGGTATTTTGTTAATTTTTTAACAAAATACCTGTTGTAATAATTCTCTTTGTAGGTATCCTTTTTTGCAACGGTTTTTTGAATAATATCCCATTTGTTGATTTCTGCACCGTCAAAATACACATCGAATATATCCGAAAGAATCTTCTGTTCAAAGCTTTCCATAATCCATTCGCTCAGGTTTTTTGCAATTATTTCTTTCGAAAGCACATTTTGTGAGTTAATACAAAAATAATATATGTCTCTTCCTCTGTCACAGTTTTTTTGTACACAAAAATAATCCAATTCATTCCCAAGCGTGCTTATAACTTTCTTTTCCAATGCGTCAGTCTTGACAAAGCTACATATCCCAAGGCTCGTATCCAAACGCTCCTCTCCCTTCTTTTCAATCGGGAAAATACAATATGCTGCCAAAATCTTTTATGTTAGTTTGCAATAAACATATTATGTCAACATTCTTTTTCTTTATAAAGCTAAAAATTTTTTCATAATATGGATTTTTGCAAATATTTCCAAAAAAACCTATTGTTTCTGGCATCAAAAAACCTGATGCACCACCAATAAAACCATTGTCAAAGTATTGAAGTTCAACAGTTCCTGATGGAATCTCTATAACATCAATGGAGTGTTCCATCAAAACCTTTGCAAGACCTTTGTCTTCTGTAATAACAGAATTATCATCAATGATACACATATTACATTTTGTATAGCCCTGCTTTGTGTTTATAAACTCAAATCCGGCATCACGGTAAAGTTTTTTTATTACAGGTTCTACATACTGAAAATTCCCTACAATTTTTTTACCCAGTTTAGCTACATTATATGCACAGTCACCCGGGTATGTTCTGTCAGGATTTCTTTCACCTTTGAGAATATTGATGTTTGCCGGAAGATTTTTTCTGTAATAATCAAATACGCAAGGTGCTGCTACTGCTGTTTTGTAATCAAAAAAGTGAATCTGCATATCAGGATGTGAATTTACGGGTCGGTACAAATATTCAATATCGGCAGATTTACAGTATTTTATTCCAAGCTCTTTTAATTGTAAAAACACATCCGAATCTGCGTTTTTATCAATGATAACACCCATACGAAACTCCTTTTCAACTATTGAAATGCGTGTAGACTTTTTTTGCAATATTCACAGGAATAGCAGCCTCAAGCTCATCAAGTGTTGCTGTTTTTATTTTTTCAATACTTCCGAAGGTTTTCAAAAGCTTCGTTCGTGTTGCAGGTCCTACACCCTCTATGTCTTCAAGCTCGGAATGTATATTTTTATCCTCGTGGCGTTTCCTGAAAGTGGTGATTGCAAAACGGTGTACCTCATCCTGCATACCTGCAAGAAATCTGAAAAGCTCGGATTTTTTGTCAAGTTCAATTTCTTCATACTCGTCAGTTATACCTCTTGTACGGTGAGTTTTGTCCTTCACCAAACCAAATACCGGAATATCCTCTCCCATTGTGTCAAAAAGCATTTTTACCGCATTAACGTGTCCTTTCCCTCCGTCAAGCAAAATCAGGTCAGGAAGTGGCAAGAATTTTGCCTTGTCTGCATCAAGTGCACCTGACTTTATCATATCCTCTTCCTTGTATGCTTCGTTTATTCTGCGAAAAATAACCTCACGTGTACTTTCGTAATCATTTGCTCCGTCTACTGTTTTTATATTAAACTTTCTATATAGTCCTTTTTTGGGAACAGCATTAACGTATACAATCTGAACTCCCACAGAAGACTCCCCGGATGTGTTTGAAATGTCATAGGATTCGATTCTATACGGCGGACTTGAAAGGTTGAGAAGCTCAGATAGCGATGAAAGAATTCTGTTCTGCTTTTCCATACTTTTGTTTTGTAACAAACGATGCTTGTACAGTGATTCACGAGCATTGTTTTTCACCATTTTCATAATTTCAGCTTTCTTTCCACGTTGTGGCACTGTAAAGGTAACTCGATGTCCAGCATTGGAGGAAAACCATTCCGAAATGGTTTCTCTGTCGTCAAAATCTTCCGAAATAGCCACTTCTTTCGGTATTTTTACACCTGTAAAGTAGAATTGCTTTACAAAGTTTTCTGCTACCTCAGAGGGTTCCGCAAGCTCGTTTTCAAGTGTAAAGTATTCCGACCCTACAGCGTTACCGTTTCGATAATAAAAGATTTGAACGCAATAAGTCATTCCTTCCTTGTATATACCTATATAATCAATATTATTTTCACCCGATGATGAGACTTTTTGATTTTGACCGAGGTCGTTTATGCTTTTTATTCGGTCTCTGTATTGGGCTGCTTTTTCAAACTCAAGTGCGGAAGACGCTGAAAGCATTTTTTCTTTGAGTTCCGAAAGAATAGCTTCATCTTTACCATTGAGCACCGCAGAAGCTTCCAAAACAAGACCTTTGTATTCTTCTGCTGATATTCGTCCGGCACATGGTGCACTGCATTGACCAATCTGATAATAAAGACATGGGCGGTCATTTTGTTGCTTTATGCTCTTTTTGCAGCTTCTCAGTCTAAAAACTTTTCTTATTTCTTCTACCGCTTCCTTTATGCTCATTCCTGCAGTATAGGGTCCAAAATACAGACTCCCATCCTTTTTTACCTGTCTGGTAACAACTATTCGCGGAAACTCTTCTCCTGTTGTTATTTTTATATACGGATATTGTTTGTCATCCTTGAGAAGAATGTTATACTTTGGTCGATGTTTTTTTATCAGGTTACATTCAAGAGCGAGAGCCTCTTCCTCTGAATCTGTGAGAATGTATTCAAAATCCGCAATCTGACTTACCAAAACTCTCGTTTTCGGTGTGTGACTTGAAAGATTGACAAAATAAGAATTCACACGATTCTTGAGCACCTTGCTTTTCCCAACATAAATGATTTTGCCTTCGTCATTTTTCATAAGATATACTCCCGGACAAAGGGGTAAAGATGAAAGCTTCTTTTTTAAATCAGTCAATTGAATACACCTCCCTGAGATTTTTCTGTTATATTACAAAAATGCCTTACTTCTGTAAGACATTTTTAAAAAACTATTATATTCTGTTTTTCTTTATGAAAAGTCCGAAGAAATCAATGATACAAGCTCGTTGACTGCCTGTTCCTCATCTGAGCCTTCAGCAAGAATTGTGATGCTGACACCTTTTGTTACACCGAGAGAAAGAACACCGAGCAAGCTTTTTGCATTAACCCTCTTTTCGTCTTTTTCAATCCAGATGCTGGACTTGTACTCATTTGCTTTTTGAATGAAGAATGTAGCAGGTCTTGCGTGTAGCCCAACCTGATTCTGGACAACTATTTCCTTTAAAAACATAAATACTCTCCTTTAGTTATAAACAACATAACTCCACTATTTAAGACTTATAGTAATAGAATACTAGAAAATTGGTTATAAGTCAACACTTTTTTTCGCTTTTTGGTAATTTTTCTTGAAAATTTGTTATGTTTCATTATTGTTTACATTGTATTTTCACAAAGCAGATAACAGTTTTTTCATATCCTGAGGCATATCACATTCAAAAACAAGCTTTTCTTTTGTTTTTGGGTGACAGAAAGAAACAAATCCGGCGTGCAAAGCTTGTCTGCTGATTAAGTGTTTTTCGTTGTCACCGTTCCCATAAAGCCAGTCACCCACCAAAGGATGTCCCATATATGAAAAATGTACTCTTATCTGGTGTGTTCTGCCCGTTTCAAGCTCAATCTCAATTTTTGAGAAGTCTTTGAACACGGAATGGACTTTGTAAAGGGTTTTTGCATATTTCCCGTCTTCTGTAACCATTCTTTTCAAAACACTGTTTTCAGCCCGTCCGATTGGTACTTCGATTACTCCTCCGGATTGTTTTGGTATACCGTGTACAATCGCCGTATATTGACGTTTGAAAATTCCATTTTTCATTTGCTCGGCAATGACACTGTGTGAAAATGTATTCTTTGCTACAACACATATCCCCGACGTATCCTTGTCCAATCGATTGACAATATGAAAGGAACGGTATTCACCAAGGGTTTGCCAGTAATGCATAACCGCATTTGCAAGAGAATTCTCTCGGTTTCCCGGACAAGGGTGAGATGCCATTCCGCCGGGCTTGTTCACCACAAGAATAAACTCGTCTTCAAAAAGAATTTCAAGTTGATAAGAAAAAGGTTGAATATTCGACGGAGCAGAAAGATTCTCGGAAACATCTGCCGAAAGAAAATCTCCTGTATAACACAAATCTACTGTACGGCAAACGTTTCCGTTCAAACAAATCTTTCCATTATCTCTCAGGTGCTTCAGAAGTCCCGACGAAACACCAAATTCTCTTTTCAGTATTTTTTCAACAGTTTTCCCCGAATTCTCTTCGGTTATCCTTGTTTCAAGTATAGCAGACATTGTTTTTTCCTTTTTTTAATTCTTAATTTATAGAAATACGGATGTTGTACTTATCCAGCCAGTATTCAAGCTGAATCAGATATGCATAAAGCTGCGGCGTTGCCATAAGCTGACCAAACCAAGGCTTTCCGTAATCCGAGGGCATAGATGCAAGGTCAAAAATGTAATCCTTGTTTATAATATTATATATATGCGAATTTTTGTTATTGAGAAGCTCGCAAGCCATATCTCTGACACGATATTCGTATTCAGGGTTATGTGTCTTTGGGAAAGGGCTTTTTTTGCGCCACAAAACCTCTTCAGGAAGCACACCATCAAAAGCTGTACGAAGAAGACCTTTTTCTCGTCCTGACCAAGCTTTGAAATCCCAGGGAACGTTCCACAGATATTCAACTATTTTGTAATCGCAAAACGGCATTCTTATTTCCAAGCCGCAATTCATACCTATTCTCTCACTGCGTGCACCCAGCGAGTACATAAACCACTTTATATTGAGATAAGCAATTTCACGACGCCGTTTTTCCTCCGCAGTATCTCCCTGAAAAACAGGAGTTTCCAAAATACTTTGACGATATTTTCGAGCAGCATAATCTGTTATTTCATCACCACAAAGCAAATCAGGTGAAACAAGCTTTTTCCTCAGCTCTGTATTTTTTGACCAAGGGAAAATATCGGCATCAAAATCTTCCTTTCGATGAAACCAGGGATAACCACCGAAAATTTCATCTGCACACTCACCCGACAAAGCTCCATTGTGACCTTTTCCCATTTCCTTGCACAGAAAATACAGAGAAGAATCTACATCAGCCATTCCGGGGAGGTCACGGCAATCAACTGCATCTGTAAGGTATTCAATAAGACCGTCGTTGTCTACAGTGATTATATTGTGATTTGTTCTGCAAGCATTGCTCACAAGGTCGATATAATAATCATCGGATGCAGGTTGATATTCTGTAGGCGTAAAAAACTCATCATTTCCGCGGTATCGGAGAGAAAATGTATCTATTCCTTCGCCGAATTTTTCCGCCGCAAGAGCGGTAATTATGCTCGAATCAACGCCGCCTGACAAAAAGAATGCAAGATTGCGTTTCTTGCTTTCAAGCTGAGAGTTTATGGCATCAAAGCAAAGTCGTTTTGTTTCCTCAACACATTCGTCAAAATCACCATCAAAAGCCTTTGATTCAAGGCACCAGTATTTGTGAACATTGAAACCATTTGCGTTGTATACAGCAAAATGTCCCGGCAAGATTTCATTTATATCCTTGAAAACTCCGCATCCGCAAGTATGGGCAGGTCCAAGTCCCAGCACTTCGCATAGACCATCCTTGTCAAGTACGGCTTCAATATCACTGTTTGCAAGAATTCCCTTTATTTCCGATGCAAAAATAATACATCCGTTTTTCCGTGTGTAATATAGAGGTTTTATACCGAAACGGTCTCTTGCCAGAAAAAGTTCACGATTTTCGGCATCCCAAACAGAAAAAGCAAAAATTCCATTCATTCTATTGAGACAGCCTGCACCCCAGCGGATATATGCTAAAAGTGCAAGTTCTGCATCATCTGTCCCGTCACAGTGAAAACCTTTTTCCGAAAGCTCACTTTGTAGTTCATTGCTGTTGTACAAAAGTCCGTCAAAGCATATGGTGTATTCCGTTCCATTTCGTCGATGGGAAAACGGAATTTGTTTGTCCGGATTCTCACAGCATATCATTGACGTACATCCGAAAATTCCATAGCCTGCGTTTTTTATTTTCAAAGCGTTATTTCCGCGCTTTGTTAATGCATCGGTCATATTCCTCAATTTTTCAAGCTCGGAACACAAATTTCTCTGATAGTTGGCTATTCCTGCTATTCCTGACAAAAAAATCGCCTCCTGAAATATTTCTGTAGATAGTATATGCAATATTTCAGGAGTTGTGAAAAATTATTTAATTTTGATAAAACAATCAATAGAATGTTGCAACAGGTTCATCCGGTTCCGAGGTCAATGCGTAATCCTCAAGATAAAGTACAGGACCCTCGCCCTGATAAAGAGCATGTTTTTCTATTTTAATTTTTGCAGTAAGAACAATCCATTCACCATTTTTCATAAAGGGACTTCGATTGCAGCAAAGTATGCCTTTGAAGGCAATATCATCCACACAACAAGTCATAACAGGTCTTCCGATAACAAAGCAATCCTTTGGCATACGCTTGTCAATGGTCGTTATACCCGTAAATTTCACGGTTTTGCCGTCATACTTCGGCATTTCCGAAACAAGGTCTCTGTACCAGATTGCATAATCATTTATGCCGATTTCAATAACTTCAGCATCAACATCAAACGGGAGCGGATCTTCAATTTCGTCCGGTTCAATTTCACCCGTTTCGTATTCATAAATTATATCAGTGCTTCGGCTTACACCGCGGACAATTTTGTGAAGCTCCTCTTTGTCAACGTCTTTTTTGCATCTGTTGAATACAACAAGCTCGCAATTTTGAAGTTTGTCCACAACAAGACTTCTCATATTCGTGTTATAAGAAATAAAATTATTTGCATCCATAAATGTAATTTCCTGATAAAGAACCCAGGAATTCGGCATATTGGCATAAAGCACAGGAAGCTGCCACATTCCGTTGTATTCAATAACAACACGACTCGCTTTGTGTTTTTTGCAAAGATTTTTAAGGTTTTTGGAGTTTATTTCGGAAATATCCTCAATGACTTCAATAAAAACCTCTTTTTTCTCCATTTTTTTTGTATCAAACTCAATCTCGCCTTCTTCGCAAAGCAAAAGCAAGGTTCGCTCACCATTTGTGAAACGCTCGTCGTCCATTGTTTCTTTTATAAACGCAGACTTTCCGGCTTCAAGAAAGCCCGTGAACAAGTATACAGCTATATCCATAAAAACCCTTCTTTCAGAAAAAATATCTTAGTCTTTCGTGGAGAAAAACTGTTCAACAGCTTCTTTGTTCAACTTTGAACCAATAACGCAAAGTCTTCCAATAACTTCAGGAGCGCCAAAACGTACATCAGCTTCACCGGGAACATAATCAAAATGTATCCACTTTCCGCTTTTTTCAGCAACTATACCTTTTGCACGAAGAACCATACCAAAATCTCTTTCATTTTCAAGTTGTTCAAGGGCATTTTTGATTTCTTCTTCGGAGAACTTTGCAGTTGTTTCAATTCCCCAGCTTGAAAATACTTCATCAGCATGATGATGACCGTGTTCATGATCGTGACATCCGCAACTGCAATGTTCGTCATGTTCGTGATGATGTTCGTGGTCGTGATGTTCGCAACCACAATGTTCGCCATGTTCGTGATGATGTTCGTGGTCATGGTGTTCACATTCACAATGTTCGTGATGATGTTCGTGGTCGTGGTGTCCGCAACCGCAATGTTCATCGTGTTCATGATGGTGATGATGTCCTCCGCATTCAGGACAAATTTCCTCTTCCTCAAGTTTTTTCAACTCTGCTTCAAGAGTTTTTCCACCCTCCATTGCTTCAAGGATTTTCTTTCCGTCAAGGTCTTCCCAGGGAGTTGTAACAATGGTTGCACTTTCGTTTTTTTCGCGTATCAACTCAACACAATTACTGATTTTTGCATCATCAAGACCTGTTGTATGGCTGAGGACGATACATCCTGCACTTTCAACCTGATCGTTGTAGAATTCACCAAAATTCTTCATATACATTTTGCATTTTTTCGCATCTACAACTGCTGTAAAGCTGTTGAGCAGAAGCTCATCACTATTGATATCGCCAACTGCTTTGATAACGTCACTAAGCTTGCCTACACCCGAGGGTTCAATCAAAATTCTGTCGGGAGAAAACTCTGCAACAACTTTTTTGAGTGCTTCACTGAAATCTCCTACAAGACTGCAACAAATACAACCTGAATTCATTTCTGTAATTTCAACACCGGCATCCTTCAAGAAACCTCCGTCAATACCTATTTCTCCAAATTCATTTTCGATAAGAACAACCTTTTCGCCCTTGTATGCTTCATCAAGAAGCTTTTTTATAAGTGTAGTCTTTCCTGCACCAAGAAAGCCGGAAAAAATGTCTACTTTTGTCATAAAAATCATTTCCTTCCTGTCTTTAAAATCATAATGTTATTTTAACAAAATCCATTGTTTTTGTCAATGATATAACCAAAAAAGCAATCTTCTTGCGAAAATTGCTTTTTTGAAATGTTAGTTATTTACCACAATAATTCTTACAAGACTGTCTTTGGAATTGCTGTCTGTGTGAATTGTTACGCTTTTGCCTTCCAGTTCATCAATATCGTACTTTGAAAGACCGATATATCCTGAAGATTTTTTCTGAATTATCTGTACATTGTCACTCAAAGCATAAACTTTGTCATCTATTTTCAGTCGATTGGAATCAATTGCCGAAACTGTTCGGCTTATGGCAGCTGCATATAATCTCTTTATAGACGCAAGGGAGTTTCCTTCAAACTGAAGTGCAACAGCTGTTCCTGCAGGGATTTTGTTGTAAAAGCTTGCAGAATACGTCTTTGTTGACCCATTCGAAAACACGGTATACAAGCCCGATGCATTCTTTGTACTTGCACCGCCGCCTACACTTTCAATAATTCCATAAACAGAACTGTCATTTGTTATGTTTTCAACAATCAACAAGGATATATCTTCAAAATCTCCCGAAATAACAGCGTGAACAACCTGAGATTCCGAAAGTGATGAAATATCAAAGTCTTCAAGCTTTATTTTCTGAGCTGTTGCTGTTCCTGAAAGTGTATCGGGAATATATGTTCTCTCAAGAATAACGCAGTCACTTGTGAGCCAGCGATTTCCGATAGTTCCTTTGTTCTTGTCAATATCGCCCGAAATCTTTTTTGTGGAAGAAAGAGCCGAGAATGAAACATATCCGTCACTATCAAAGGAAAGTGTTCCCACAAGACCGATTCTTTCACTGTAATCGGTTTTTGTTTTGTATTTCATTGTCTTTCCTTCGCCGTTTATAACAGTAATATAATTATACTGTTTTCCCGCTTCCATAGAATCCGTTGAATCCTCTGTTGAATATGAGAGCAAAATTCCATAATTTGCTTTTCCAGAAGAGTTCAAATCAACAACGTCGGCTATTTTTCCATCCCTGCCGAGGAGTGCTGTAACTCTTGAACCCAGCTTGTAGCTTCCGCTTTTCTCCCCAAGCTTGCTTATTGCAGAGGGCGTTTCAAGCTCAAGTGTCATGCCTGAAATTTCAACACTCGTAACATTTGCCTTGTTCGGATACGCTTTGTTGTATGTTCCCGAAACTTTGTCGCTGTAAAGATAAATTTTCGACTCTTCCTCAACAAAATATGCTATATCATACACTTCAGCATCATCAATTGTTGCAGCATAACCGTCTCTTATGATTTCAGCCCTGTCAATTTTTTCTTTTGATACACCAACACCGCTTAGGGCTGTGTAAAGGTCACTGTAAACGGTTACAGCCTCAGTGTATTCTGCGTTACCTATCAAGAGAAGCTTCACAGTTTTTTCCTTGTCGAAAGCAATTGTCACGCGAGCACCCCTGTGAATACTGTTTTTGAATGAGCCGTAGGTCGTAATTACGCCGTCGTTGAAGACTCCTGTGCTGTTTGAAACTCCAAGTCCTACACAGCTCGTTCCATCTGCAAAATATACGTCTCCATTCACAATGCTTTCAACGGTTGTAATTTTTTGTGTAATTTCTTCGGTTTGTTCAAAATTGATAATCTCATTATCCTTGTTGAAAAAAACTGTTCCTTTTGAGGGAATCTGAAAACTATATGCATCTTTAGTGGTTTTGAAAATACCAATGTCTGTTCGGATTTCGTCAGAAGCAAGCTCAGGCTCAATAGCCTTTGTGGAAATAAGGAAAACATCCTCCTTTGCAGTAATTTCAAGCTTTGAAATCAGCTTTTCAACAGAATGATTTATTTCTGTATCTAAGGCTCTGTTTATTACAACACAAACATCTGCGCGAGAAATAGGGGCATTGTCGGAAAAAGTCAGACCATCAGTAAGTCCGAGACTCTTTGCCTTTATCATATAAGAATAGGGCCAGTTGTCTCCAAGGTCTGTTGTCGAATAGCCGAGACATCTAAGCACAACAGTAACCGCTTCCGCATAAGTTATGCACTTGTCAGGCATAAATCTTCCATCAAGATAACCTACAAGAAGCTTGTTGTTCGCAACTGTATTTATGTATCCTGTTGCCCAATTGTCAATAGAAACATCATCAAATTTTTTGTTTCCTGCACTGCTGTAAACCTCATCATCAAGTCCGGAAATTATAGCTGTCATTTTTGCAAACTCTGCACGGGTTATCTGTGCATAAGGACGAAAGCTTCCCTCAAAACCGGAAACAATCCCATAGGTTGTGAGGGCTTCGATTGCTTCTGTATAATATTCGCTTTCAGGAACATCATAATATGTTGATGCAGCCGCTGATACAGTCAAAACACTTGAAATCAATGCAACTGCACAAAGCAATGCAATAATCTTTTTTATTATATTCATATTTCTACTCCTTTTTTGTATATACACTATTCAGCATGAAGGGCATCAATTGGATTCAGCTTTGCTGCCTTGTTTGCCGGTGCCCAACCGAAGAAAATTCCAATAACTGCAGAAAACGCAAAAGCTCCCAGCATAACAAAAACACTCGGGAAAGCATTTATACTCATTGCGTTTCCAAGAATTGATGTCCCAATGATTGATAGAATTATGCCAACCACACCACCCATACAACTCACTAGAGCTGATTCTATCAAGAATTGAGAGAGAATACTTGAACGTTTTGCACCGATAGCTTTTCTTATACCAATCTCTCTGGTTCTTTCAGTAACAGACACAAGCATTATGTTCATAATACCTATACCGCCGACCACAAGAGATATTCCGGCAATACCAGCTGTAAGCAATGCCATCATTCCCGTAATTTCATCAAGTGCGTCCATCATACTTGCAACACTTACAACATTATATTCATCCTCGTCCTTGAACTTTGAATACAGAAAATTGTTGACCATATCTGTCGCAGTCTCCACATTTTCTGCGGTTGATGCCCAGACCGTATAGGAACGGATTCTGTTTGTCCTGAAAATCAAACGTCCTGATGTATAAGGTATGATTATAACGTTGTCCTCAGACATTTCCTCGGAATCGGATATTTCATTCAGTACACCCACAACAGTGAAAATTTCATTATTAATTTTTATCTGTTTGTTTATAGGGTCCTCAAAACCGAACAGCTCCTGAACATTGTAGCTTCCGATTACAGCAACCTTTCTCCGTTTTTCAATATCAATTCCGTTTATAAATCTACCGCTTGTAACCTCTCTGTTTTTTACAGAAAGATAATCTTCATTGGTTCCTGTTACAGATACCGTAATGTTTGATGAATCATATTTCACTCTTCCCATACCGCTCATCATGGGAACAACATATGATATATACTCTGCATTTTCAGACTGAAATTCCTGCATTTCTTCATAGGTAACATATTTTGTACTGTTTCTGCCTGTAAAAGAAACAGAAATGCTGTTTGCACCAAGGGATTCTATTGAATCGGAGATACTGCCCGTAGAACCCTGAACCACACTCACAAGAACTATCACAGCACAGACACCAATGATTATGCCAAGCATAGTGAGGAAGGTTCTCATCTTGCTTGCCATAATGCTTTTTATAGCCATTTTAAAGGCTTGCTTCAAATTCATACAAGAACCTCCTTAAACATTCACCTGAGATTTGTCGCCGTCAACAAGAGAGTCAAAAACAATCTCTCCGTCCATAATGCGAACGATTCGTTCTGCTTCGTGAGCGATACGATTGTCATGAGTAATCAGTATTACCGTTTTGCCTTCCTGATGAAGCTCTTTGAGCATAGAAAGAACTTCGGTACCTGTTTTTGAATCAAGGGCACCCGTAGGTTCATCCGCAAGAATAATAGGCGGACGTGCCGCCAGAGCTCTTGCTATAGATGCTCTCTGTTGTTGACCGCCTGATAATTCCGTAGGCTTGTGATGACGTCTGTCATAAAGGCCTACTCTTTCCAAGGCAATTTTTGTCATTTCTTTTCTTTTTGCAGCAGGAACACCTGCGTAAATAAGCGGCAGCTCTACATTTTCTTCTACTGAAAGCTTCTGGAGAAGATTGTATTGCTGAAAAATAAATCCAATTTCCTTGTTTCGGATTGCCGCTTGTTCATCCTCCTTGAGCGTGGAAGCTTCATGCCCATCAATATAATATTCTCCCGATGTCGGTGTATCCAGACATCCAATCATATTCATAAGAGTTGACTTTCCTGAACCGGAAGGACCGATTATTGCAACAAACTCGTGAGGTCTTATTTTCAGGTTTACACCATTCAAAGCTCTTACCTCATTGTCGCCCATTTTGTAAATCTTGTACATATCACGAATTTCAACAATGTATTCCGAGTTGCTTTGAGTTTCTTTTTCCATCTTCATCAGCTCCTACTATCTTCTGACACCTGCATTGGCACTATTACGGTTTCCTGAATTCATACCGCCGTTTCTGTTGCTTCCGGGCATACCTCCACCCATCATGCCGCCGCCCATCATCATCCGCATAAAGGGATTCATTGAGCTTGCTGTACTTGGAATATAAATAATTGTATCACCTTCAGAAAGCCCTGACACTACCTCTATGTTTGTACCGTCAGAAATGCCAACCTCAATCTGACGAATTGTATAGCCTTCGGGGATATTGGCATTTCCGCCACCTGTCGGCATGGCACCGCTTTGTCCATTTGAGGGTCTTTGTGGCATTTCACCATTCTGTTCGGCTGATGGACGTTGGGGCGTCTCGGTGTTTTGAGCATTATCGGTTTTTTGCGGCATTTCACCCTTTTGCTCTTTTGCAGTTTTTTGTTCCTTTTTGTCAGTTGAATTTTCCTTTCTATCCGACTTTACAAGAACTGATGCCATATTTCCGCGAACGTTCATAATAGCTTCTTCAGGAATCGAAAGGACGTTTCTAGCTTCATTAATAAATATATTTGCATTAACATTCATACCTGATTTGAGATTTCCCGGCTCATCAATCGTGAGTTCAATTTCATAGGTGGTGACACCGTCGCCCGAAGAAACCCCTTCGCTTGCAATTGATGTAACAACAGCAGTAAAAGTTTCATCAGGAAGGGCATCCGCATCAACGACTGCCGTCTGTCCGAGCTGTATATCCGAAATATCCAGTTCATCAACCGTAATAGTGAACTTCACCTTGCTCATATCTGCAATAACCATCATAACAGTCTGTCCGCTTGAATTATCAATATTATCGCCTGCTTTGCTGTTCTTGGTAATGATTGTGCCTGAAATCGGAGCGGTAATATTGTAATCCTCAAGTGTTTTTCGGCTCGAATCCATATTCAGCTTGCTGTCCTTGAGATTAAGTTCACTACTCTTTTTCGAATTTACGAGCGAATTGTTTGTAAGCTTCACAAGAAGCTGTCCTTTTGTTACATAGTCGCCGTTTTTCACAGCAATTGATGAAACGGTACCGCTGACATCTGATTTGAGACTTGTTACAGTTCCTTTGTCCACAATTCCTGAGCCTGCTGATTTTATGTCACCTGACGGTGTATGTACTGTTGCGGCAAAGGTAGTGTTTTCAGCAAGGGCACCGGGGTTCTTTATTTCAATTTCTATGTTTTTCAATACACTTCCGTCAGACCCCGTTCCGGCAGTTGCATCATATTTGTGAGTAACCTTTCCGTCAATAGATGTCATATAAAGCGCACTTGTTATTGTCACATCATCGCCGACATTGATAAGATTAAAGTCAGTTACGGAAAAAGGAATATCCATAGTGAGAACATCTGTATTTACAATATTACCTATTATGCCATTTCCAACGCTGTCACCTATTTCAAGGTCGAAGTCCGAAAGCTTTCCGCTTGCCGGGGCAAAAATATCAAGCTTTTTTATATCGTCCTGAATTTCTTCAAGGGACATTTCTGCTTTTTCAATACTATTCTGCGCCTTTTCAATTGAAAGCTGAGCATCCTCGTCATCAATTCTGTAAAGAGTGTCACCTTCATTGACATAATCACCTTCTTCAAAAGGAGAAGCAATAATTTCGCCTTTTACACGTGACGTGATTTCATATCGATCAAGAGGTTCAATAACACCGCTCTGTTCAATTGTTTCGATAATATCTCCCACAACTGCCTGTGCTTCAACATAAGCAGCCTTTACGTCTTCTTCTTTTTTTCCGCCGAATACAAAAAAGCATATGAGAGAAACACATAAGACCGCTGCGATTGACGAAATCAATATTCTCTTTTTTGTGAAAAAAGATTTGAAGGATAGTTTTTGTAATATTGTAAATTTTCCTTCCATTGTTTTACCTCCGGCTGTATATTTTTTTACTTTTAACACAAAAATAATACTATCAAAATGTTAACTCCGTGTTAATAAATTAAAAATTTTTCTAAAACAAAGAAAAAATTCTTTTTTTAAAAACAATAGCTTAAATTTTTTTAACAAAAACTTAAATAATTTTAACTTTTTTTCGGTAATTTGGTATTATATACTATATTTTCACAAAATAAATGGTTGATATTAACAAAAAAATCTTTTTCTATTGCAAAAAATGACATTTTATTATAAAATATAATGTGCGTTTTTGTGAAATATTTATTGCAAATATAAATAAAATTGCATTATTCAGGAGGTAAAAAAATGAGTGAAATAAAAAAAATCGCTGTAATGACCGGCGGCGGAGATTGCCCCGGACTTAATCCCGTTATTCGTGCGGTTACAAAAACTGCTATTATGAAATACAGACTTGAGGTTGTCGGCATAAAGCACGGTTACCGTGGTCTTTATCTCGGTGAAGAAGAATTCATCAACCTTGATATTGAAGCTGTTGATGAAATTATCGCAAAGGGTGGTACAATCCTTTATAGCTCAAACAAGGACAATCTTTTTGACTACACTTATGAGGACGAAAACGGAAACACCTGTCATGGTGATGTTTCACATGTTGGTGTTGAAAACCTTGAAAAGAATGGTATTGATGCACTTGTTGTTATCGGTGGTGACGGTACTCTCACAAGCGGTCGTGATTTTTCACGCAAGGGCGTGAAGGTTATCGGTGTTCCAAAAACAATTGACAATGACCTTGCGGCAACAGATACAACCTTCGGCTTTGATACTGCTGTTTCTACTGCTGTTGAAGCAATTGATAGACTCAGAACAACGGCTGAATCTCACGGTAGAATCATCGTAGTTGAAGCAATGGGCAGATATGCAGGCTTCCTCGCTCTTTCAATGGGTGTTGGCGGTGCTGCAGATGCAATCCTTATTCCTGAAATTGAATATGATATTCAGAAGGTTGCTGACAAGCTGAATGAGAACTTTGCTCGCGGAAAGAATTATGCAATCGTTGTTGTTGCTGAAGGCGCAAAACCCCTCGGCGGCGAACATGTTGTTGACGACGTGAGAGAAGACAGCCCTGACCCCATTCGTCTCGGCGGTATTGCAAAGGTTGTTGCAAAGCAGCTTGAAGCACTCACAGGACACGAAGCAAGAGCAACTGTCCTCGGTCACATTCAGCGTGGCGGTACTCCTACTGCAAACGACAGAATTCTTTCAACAAGATACGGCTCATATGCTGTTGAACTCCTTATGCAAGGAAAATTCGGCAATATGGTTACACTTGACGGAAGAAATATGTCATACGAATCACTGGAAAATGTTATCGGTGCAAACAAGGCTGTTGATCCAAACGGTGAGCTTGTTACAATTGCTGAAGCAACAGGCGTTTCATTCGGTAGATAATTAATATATATGTGATGTTTTCTTATTAAGAATATATACATTCAAAAGAGTTCGGTTTTTCCGGACTCTTTTCTTTTTTACCCTTACATTTTAATTGACTTAAATGAGGCAACGTGATATAATGTTATTTACAAAATACATCCGAAAGGTAATCTTATAATGAAAAAAATGTTGCTTACGATTCCCACCCTTTTGGGAACAGAACAGATTGTCGCAAACGAAGTCAGACATCTGGGTTATGAAACAACTCAGGTAAAAGACGGAAGTGTTACATTTGAAGGCGATGCAGAGGCAATATGCCTTGCAAACATAAATCTCCGCAGTGCGGAACGTATTATGATAAAAATTGCCGAGTTCAAAGCCACCTCCTTTGAGGAGTTGTTTGAAAAGGTAAAGCGAATAAGCTGGGAAAACATTATTGAAGCAGATGCTGCTTTTCCTGTAAAAGGTCATTCTTTGAAATCCTTGCTTCATAGTGTTCCCGACTGTCAGAAAATCATAAAAAAAGCCATAGTAACAAGACTTTCAAATCACTATGGAATAACACACTTTGAGGAAACAGGGCCTCTTTATCCTATCCAATTCTCTCTTATAAAGGATGTTATCACTCTGTATATTGACACAAGCGGCGAAAATCTTTACAAACGCGGCTATCGTGAAAAAAGTGTACTTGCTCCTATGCGTGAGACCCTTGCTTATTCTATGATTGACCTTAGCTTCTGGCGAGGTGACAGAATTTTTCTCGATCCATTTTGCGGAAGTGGTACTCTTCCCATTGAAGCAGCACTTTATGCCTGCAATATTGCACCGGGCATAAAGAGAAAATTTGTTGCAGAAACCTGGCGTAATCATATTCCAAAGGAAATGTGGAAGGATATTCGAGATGAGGCAAAAGAAAATGCACGTACTGACACAAAAACAATGATTTATGCATCCGATATTGACCCCGAGGCAATCGCAATTGCAAAGAAAAATGCCGAAAATGCCGGTGTGGCAGACAAAATCAAGTTCAGTGTTTGTGATATGGCAAAACTCACCCCCTTCACCGACAAGGGTGTTATCGTATGCAATCCGCCATATGGCGAAAGACTTCTTGACGCAAAGCTCTGTGAAAGACTTTATCGTACAATGGGCAGAAAATTTGCAGAGTTTACTCAAGCAAAAAAATTCATTTTGACATCTCATGAACAGTTTGAACCGCTTTACGGAACTTTTGCGGACAAACGACGCAAGGTTTACAACGGTATGCTAAAATGTTATATATATCAATATTTCAAATAAAGGAGATTCTGTATTATGATAAGTATTTCAAAATTCGGTGAACTAGACGGCAAAGATGTTCTTTGCTACAAGCTTGAAAACAAAAATGGTATGACTATGGAAGTTCTCAATTTCGGTGGTGTAGTGCAAAGTCTTGTTTTTGAAGGAACAGATATGGTACTTGCACACGACAAGGTCGAGGATTATCTGGATAATGATGCAAATTTGGGCGTGCTTGTTGGACGCAATTCCAACAGAATTGCAAACGCTGAATTTGAGTTGAACGGAAAAACATACAAACTTGCGGTAAACAATCACAAAGGCAATCTTCACGGCGGAATTATTGGTTTTTCAAAAAAATTCTGGGACGTTGAGGCGATTGATGGTGATGCCCCCTCCCTCCAACTCTCTCTTTTGAGCCCTGACGGCGATGAAGGCTTTCCAGGTGAAGTGAAGGTGACTGTTACATATACACTCACAGAATCCAATTCTCTCAGAATTCATTATGAGGCAACTTGTGACAGTGACACTATTGTTAATTTAACAAATCATTCTTATTTCAACCTCAACGGCGCAGACAGCGGTACAATAGACAATCACAAACTCGTACTCAATGCACCATTCTTCACTCCTACAGATTCAGAGGGCATTCCTTCAGGTGAAATTCGTCCGGTAAAAGGAACACCTATGGATTTCCTTTCGGAAAAAGAAATCGGACCTGCACTCAATTCTGACTATGAACAGATTGTTATTGTAGAAAACGGTATTGATCACAATTACGTACTTGAAGGCACAGGCTTCCGTAATATCGCAACTGTCACCGGTGATATTACCGGCATAAAAATGAATGTATATACCGACCTTCCGGGTGTTCAGATTTATACAGCTAATTTTCTTAAAGAAAATGACTCATACAAAAACGATGCAACATACGGCAAGCATCACGGGATATGTCTTGAAACACAATATTTCCCCAATGCAATGAACATTCCGCATTTCAATACACCTATTCTCCGAAAAGGCGAAAAATACGATACTACAACAGAATATGTATTCAGCAAATAAATTTAAAGAGCGGTTTCAAATGAACCGCTCTTTTTGAATTTTAGCTTGCGTTTTTAATCTGGAGTCTCAGCTTGTCAGCAATCATTGCAATAAACTCCGAGTTTGTAGGCTTGCCCTTGGAAGTTGCAATTGTATAGCCGAATATAGAATCAAGCACATCTGTATCACCTCTGTCCCAGGCAACCTCAATGGCATGACGTATAGCCCTTTCAACACGACTGGGAGTTGTACGAAAATCCTGTGCCACAGTTGGATAAAGTGTTTTTGTTATGGAGTTAATTATGTCAAGATTGTCAATAACAAGCATAATAGCGTGACGAAGATACTGATATCCTTTTATATGTGCAGGAATACCTATTTCGTGAATCATTTCTGTTACCATTGTTTCAATATCAAGGTTTTCGCAAGAAGTATATCTTTTCACAAAGGATGAACCACTCTTCTTCTCTTCCGGACTGTCACAAAGACGTCTTATGTTGTTGATGAGGCTTTCGTGACTTACGGGCTTGACCATATAATAATTCGCACCAAGATTGATACAATCCTGAGCTGTTCTGTCCTGCTGGAAGGTTGAAAGGACAATAATCTTCGGCATAGTGAAATTGTCAAATTCACGTTGCTTTATTCTCAGTCTTTCCAGAATTCCAAGACCGTCAATATTTGGCAGTACAACATCCATTATGAGAACATCCGGCTTCAGTATGTCCACCTTTTCAATTACCTGATAACCATTTGATACAATGTCACATACATTGATTTTGAAGTCTCCGGATATGTTGCGGCTCAAAAGCTCAGCATACTTTATGTCTGCGTCTGCAATCAAGACATTAATTTGTTTTTCCATTTTGTTAACTCCTTTATTTTCTAAAATTTTCCAATTACATTTAGATTATAACCAAGAGTTACAAATTTGTCAAGTAGTTTTTTACAAATTTTTCCAACATTTTTATTAGATATTGTGTCCCTTGTCTTTATGTGTCACAATATGTTGTATTTCTCGAGAATATGTCTTAATCCAAGTGTAAAACAGTGATTTTGACGTATTACAGATACTTTTCTGTAATATATCCATTTGCAGCTTTTTCCAACTCATCATTGAGAGGCAACAATTCCGTGAAATCACTATACTTGTTTTGGAGTGCCTTCAAAAGAATTTTGTCACAAAGCTCGGGATTTTTTGGAAGCAATGGTCCGTGAAGATAAGTTGCTGTGACGTTTTTGTACACTACACCTTCAAATCCACTTTTTCCATCGTTCCCCAAGCCCTTCAAAACCTTGCCGAGGGGAGTATGATTTTTTATATCTGTTCTACCCCCGTGGTTTTCAAAACCAACAACCTTATCCGAAAGTCCTTCACACTCTAGTATTACATTTCCAATAAGCCTATTTTCCGATTTTGTCAAATCGGTGAATATATCCAGTACTCCAAGACCTTCAAATACACCATCTTTGTCCTTCAGTTCTTTTCCGAGAAGAGGAAATCCGCCACAGACAGCAAGAATCGTACCGCCATTTTCTGCAAAATCACAAAATTCCTTTTTATGTTCAAGCAATTTTTCGAGAACAGCTTTTTGTTCTCGCTCTGTTCCACCGCCAAGAAGGAAAACATCTGTTTCGTCAAAATCTATTTGAGTATTGTCACAGGTACATTCCTTCACATCAACATTAATTCCACGCCAAAGAAGGCGTTTTTTGAATGTTTCTATATTTCCTTTGTCTCCATAAAGATTCAAAATGTCAGGATAAAGATGTACTATATTTAGTTTGAAATCAGACATTATTTTCCACCTCTTTCCTTCTTTATATCAAGCATAATTTTTTCTGTACCGAACAGAGCTGTGTAATTTACAAGGGCATAACATACCTCTGCATCGGTTGCCAAGCACTTTTGCATGAGCTCACGCATATCAGCACTTATATTATCAACCTTTATGTCGGAATATTTGAAGCGTAATGCAAGATCATATTTTCTTGTGCCTGAAACAGACAACGTATTCAGTTCATTGTGTACTATTTTGTCAAAATCCACATCCCACAACCATGAAACATCCTGACCATCACTGGGGGCATCATTTACTGCAAAAATAACATCCTTTTTCCTCGGGTCTTGAAGAACTGTTGCAATTGCCTGATTGAATCCTGCGGGATTCTTTGCTAGATTCAGAATTACCGGCTTACCGAGGTTTATTTCCTCCATTCTGCCAACCTGAGGCTTGTATTCTTCAAGAGCAGTCTTGAAAGAATCATATTTAATTCCCATAGTGTTCATTGCTGAATATACCGCAAGAATGTTATAAATATTGTAGAAACCTCTGTAATTGAGACTTACTCTTGTATTTCCAACCGAAAACGCAAGCCCGTTTGTGAGATTTACGTTTTTTGCTTCAAAATCAAGTTTCGGACGCTTGTTTCCACACATTGGACAATAATAATCGCCCAATTGACTATAATGAAAATAGTTGTATTTTTGCTCTGCTCCGCAGATTGTACAATAACGACCTTCTTTTGTATCATCTGTTTGTCGGAGCACCTGCTCACCTATTCCGTAATACACAGCATTCTTATACCCGTGACCAAAGCTTGCGGTAACAGGATCATCTCCATTCAGGATAAGAACAGGTTCGTCTGCCATACTTAAAGCCTTTTTAATAAGCTCAACAGTCATATCAACCTCGCCGTAACGGTCAAGTTGATCTCTGAAAAGATTTGTTATAACCACATAGTCAGGCTTTATGTGCTCAAATACTCTGACGGTGGATGCTTCATCTACCTCCAGACAAGCATAGTCGACCTTGAAAGAGCCAAGCCAGTTACATTCAAGGGCAAGGGCTGTTGCGACTCCGCTGAGCATATTTGCACCCAAATTGTTGCATACAACGCTGTAACCGCATTTGGTCAGTGCACTGTATATGAGATTGTTTGTTGTAGTTTTTCCGTTTGTTCCGCAAGTAACAATAACCTTGTGACGTATATTTCCTTTCAGTCTTTCAATAAGGTCCGGACAGATTTTCAAAGCAATTGTTCCGGGACCTGATGAAGAGTTTTTTCCCATTATTCTACCCGCAACAGCCGAAAGCTTTGCTGCCCATATTGCAAGAATTTTTCTCATTGTAAAAATCTCCTTATAATAATTTACTGGTTTATTATACTCTTTTACGCAAAAAAAAACAATAGGAATTAAAAAAATTCCCATTGTTTTTCAAAAGTTATTTTCCGTATTCAAAAATATTTATGAACTTGATTCTGTTTGTTGAACAAACAATAATACTGTTTGTTCCGTTTTCCCTGACTGCAATATAATCCTTTCCTACTTCCTCCAGCGTTCCTGTTTTTTCCATATGTATATTTTCACCAAACAAAAACTCAACCTTTATATATTTTCCTTTTTGATTTTGAAGATAGGCTGTTACGTCGTTTGTTCTCTGTGCAATACCATAATTATTAACAGAAGAAACGGGCAAAGGATTGATTTTTTGCGGAAAACCTTCTCCCATAATGGGGTCCATTCTTTTTTCACGTTCATTTTGTTCCGACATTTCATTTTTTGATATGCTTGCATTGTTTTCTGTCGGTTTATAAAGAGCTTTATCCGACATTCCGATAGCAGCAGGACTTGAACCCGGTGGAATCACAACAACCGATTGTTGATTGGGCCAAGGTGGATTTGGATTTCTTTTCGTTGTTCCGAATTTTCTCATTTTTACAGCTCCTTTCCATCCCTTTATAATATGCAGAAAAAATTTTTTTGCAACAAATGCGAATAAAAAAATTTTATGAGGTACATAATATTGTTGAGATAAAATCTCAAAAAAAATTCAAAGGAGTTTTATATTATGTCAAACAAAGAAAATCAGAACAACCGCAATGACAACAACAAGAACGACAACAAAAACAATAATAACAACAATAGCAAGAACAACGAAAACAACAATAACAGATAATTCAAATTGTATTAAAAAAAGGCCGTACAGGTCTTTTTTTAATGTACATAACAGAATTACATACTATATTTCCTTCTGACTGAGACAAAATAAATCAGTAGAAAGGTTGAATCAGGTCAGGAAGGGAGTGAATAAATGAAATATGCTAAAAACTTTTTTATCACGATTTTTTTTACGTTTGTATTTTGTACCGTAAACATCCCAAACGAAGAAAGCATACAGAATATTGAAGTTTTTTCTCGGAATACCCCTGATACTGTTATTCCCGGCGGCACAACAATCGGAGTTACTTTGAGCACAGATGGCGTTATTGTGGTAGGCTTTTCTGAAATAACCAAAGCAGACGGAAAAAGCATATGCCCCGCCAGAGCTGCCGGTATCAAGCAGGGTGATACAATAAAAACCTTCAACAGCCAAAAAATATCCAATGTGGAAGATTTGTGCAACGCTGTGGAAAAAAGCGGTACATCCTCTGCTTCTATTGGAATTTTGAGAAATGGAAAAAACATTGAAATGATAATATCACCGGGATTTTCTTCATCAGACAAAAAGCCCAAAATCGGAGCATGGGTCAAGGATGCGGCATCAGGTATCGGAACAATGACATTTTATAATCCTGAAACCAAATACTTTGCGGCGCTTGGACATGGAATTTGTGACAGCGATTCAGGGGATATGCTCAATATTGATGGCGGAGAAATATTGAGTTCAACCATAGTTTCTGTTGACAAAGGTGAACGGGGCTCACCCGGTGAGCTTAATGGTATTTTTTCAGAAAAAGATAATTCACTTGGCATTATATTATATAACAGTAAATGTGGAATAATCGGTACAGTTGCTGAAAATTTCACGCTGAATCATCATCCTCCCGTATCTATAGCAAAAAAAGAAGACGTTTGTGTTGGCAAAGCGTATATTCTCGCAAACGTAGAAGGAACCTTGACAGAAAAATTCGATATTGAAATAACAAGAATCCTTCCCGCCTACGCTGGAAACACCAAAAATATGATAATAAAAATCACCGATGAAAGACTGATAAAAAAAACAGGTGGTATTGTTCAGGGGATGTCGGGTAGTCCGATTATTCAGAATGGCAAATTGGTTGGTGCTGTAACCCATGTTTTTGTGAATGATCCAACAAGAGGTTATGGTATTTTCATTGAAAATATGCTAGAAAAATAAATAAGAAAAATACTCGTCTAATCAATCATAGGCGAGTATTTTTTCAACATTACGAAATTCCGTTATACATCCCTTTTTCACAGAATTCTTTCATTGCTTTTTCAACAAGTTCTCTGTCCTCGCGGTAAGTCATTCCATACCAACGGTCAGGACTGCGTAAAACCTTTACCTTTGCGTCTTTCGTTTGTATAAGAGTATCAACTACCGTCGGAACAAGAAACTCATCCTTCATCACATCATTTTCCTTTTTGAATAATTCAAATTCTCTTTCAAGATGCTGAAAAATTCCTGTACCAAAGCCCCACATATTCATAGACACTATACTATCTTTAGGAAGTTGGTGTACAGTTTTTCCATCCTCACAGTATGTAAATCCACTTATACCCTTTGTTTCACGAATTGATGAAAGATAGCCGTTTTCTATTTGACATATACCTCTTGTAACCGTTCCGTTCTCACTTGTTGTCTGGGCAAGTTCATAACCAACCAATGCCATTTCCTCCGGCGACATATTATTCAGCCAATTGTTGAGTTCAATATATGCAGTTTTTCCGTAATAATCGTCTGCATTGATAATTGCAAAAGGGGTTTTCACCGTATCCTTGCAACAAAGTATTGCGTGTCCCGTACCCCATGGCTTCACTCTGCCCTCTGGAAGACTTTCTGTTTCCTGAAAAACATATTCTACATCCATATATTTTTTTACACGGCTAGCTACAATTCTTGTGAAGTCCTCTTCCATCTCTTTTTTTATAACAAAAACAACTTTCAAAAAACCCGCCTCTTTTGCATCAAAGGCAGAAAAATCCATAAGAAACTCCCCATTGGGTCCGATTGGCTCCATTTGTTTGAGCCCACCGTATCGGCTACCCATACCAGCCGCCATTACAACAAGTGTTGTTTCCATTTTCTTTTCCTCCGTTTTTATTTGTTTTTAAACACATCTGCGGCACGTTCCAGAATACCATTCAAGTATGCCAGAATCACACCGTAATTTGTTGCAGGAATACCTTTTTCCTCAAAAATTTTCAATCTATTCTGTATTGCTTTTTTGTTTATCATACATCCGCCACATTGGATTACAAGCTTATATTTTTCAATATCGTCAGGGAAATCATGTCCCGATAAATGCGTAAACCTCAAATTCTTTCCCGTCTTTTTTTGAAGAAGTGCAGGAATTTTGACCTTTCCTATATCATCATGTGTTGTATTATGTGTACAAGCCTCAAGCATAAGAATTTCATCTTCATCCTCAAGTGAACTTACAATTTCTGTTCCCTTGATGAGCTGTGTAATCTTTCCCTTTTGATTTGCAAGAAGCATCGAAAAGGATGTGAGCGGTATGTTTGACGGAACAATTCCGTCTACCTTGTGAAAAACCTGAGAGTCCGTCACAACAAGGTCAATATTATTAAGCTCCGAAAGCGTCTTTTCCAGCATTTCAACTGTTGTTGCAACAGTACGGATATTATAATCAAGACAATCACGGATAGTCTGTACCTGAGGCAATATCAATCTGCCTTTCGGCGCTGCCGTATCTATTGGAATAACAAGAACAACTATACCGCCCTCAGGAACAATATTTCCGAGTAGAGTTTCCGTTTCCTGCTCCATAGCTTTTAGCACTGAAACCATTCTTTCTTTTAGTTCGGATAAAGCGTGATTATCATAACCCGTAAGAATGATACTATCCTTGTCAGATTTTCTGACGTTCTCAACAGTATTTTTGTCTGTTAAATCACACTTTGTATAAACAGTTATTTTGGGCGTTTTTCCAAAATCAATTTCTTTTTGTCCCTTATCCGAAATATCTTTTACATAAAGCACCAAATCAACCCTTGAAAGAATTTCCATGGTTTTCTTTTCCCTTGCCTCTCCAAGCTCGGTTTCATCACCCAGTCCTGCCGTATCAATCAACGCGATAGGTCCGTATGGGATAAGCTCCATTGCTTTTGTCACAGGGTCCGTGGTTGTGCCTGACACATCCGAAACAATAGACACATCCTGACCTAAAAGTGCATTGAAAAGAGTTGATTTTCCTGCATTTGTCTTTCCAAACACAGCTATATGCTTTCGCAAGGAAAGCGGTGTTTTTTCCACTATTCCACACTTCCTTCTATTCTGAAATCAGGCTCTTTTTCCAACACAAGAGAAACCGCCTGTTTTTTTGTTATAATTTCTGCCATTTCAACCGTTCCGCCAAACTCACCATCCAATGTCCACGGAACAGCTTCTTCGGATAAAAAACACACCTTTGAGGTTCTGAAGGAAATAAAAGAATCAGAGGAAAGCTCCTGCGTTACCAATCTCGAAATTAATTCCTGACGTTCTACCACATTTCTCGGATTTTTCACAAGGATAACCTCAAACAATCCGTCATTCATCTGTGCTTGAAAGGCTTTTTCAGCATTTATTCCGCCGAGATAATTTGTATTGGACACCATTCCGAAAATAAAATCGCCCTCAATTTCATTTGCATCATATGAAATTTTCATGTGATAAGGTCTGATATTGGGTAGCTTTTTTGCACCCTCAAAAACGTAGGCGAGATGCCCTATAATATTTTTCGTTTGTTGTGGAGTTTCATAGGCTACATCCGTAAAAGCTCCAAAAGCCGCCACATAAATAAAATTTTTATCGTTAAATACACCAATATCACACTTGAACTCTGTGCCGTTTACAATACTGGCTGCAGCTTTTTTCATATTCTTTGGTATTTTCATATTGGAAGCAAAGTCATTTGTGGTTCCGGCCGGAATATAGCCGATTTTCGGTCTTTTATTTTCGGGAATACACATTACTCCTCGAATTCCCTGATTGAGAGTTCCATCACCACCTGAAATAACCACCTGTTCAAAATTTTCACCATTATCACGTATATAATCATATGCATCCTCAACACTTTGGGTAGGACGCACCAAAACATCCCAGCCACCTTTGACGAAAATATCAAGAAGACTCGAAAGGTTGTTCTTTACTCCGCCTTTTCCGGACATAGGATTAAACACAAACAACATTTTCTGATTCATAAAAGCCCTTCTTTCAGTTATAGATTGAATATCTTCTGAAGTGCCGTTGCAACACCTGCATCATCAACACTTGTTGTTGTTATATCTGAAATAGTTTTCAGTTCTGAAACAGCGTTTTCCATTGCAACACCAATTCCTGCCTTTTCAACCATATCAAAATCATTCATACTGTCGCCCATAGCAACTGAATTTTCCTTTGGAATACCAAGCCTTTCCAACACAAAAAACATAGCTTTTGACTTGCTGCAGTTCTTTTGAATTACTTCAGCATAACCTCTGTGTTGCAAAACAACAAAATCATCACCCATAACATCTGCAAGACCCGAAGCAGCAATTCCAAATATGGCAAATTTTTCAATTTCAATACTGTCATCAACATATTTTTCAACATTTTCAAGAGTCAGTTGTGTGCAATTTTCTCGTTCTTTCCCGTCATTACCGAAAAAAAACATTTGCTTTGTTCCTTCAAGAAAACTAATATTGGGCTTGTCGCTGGAAAAATTACAAAACCGCATTACTGAATCATAGTCCACATGGCTGCAAAAAACAACTTCACCTTCAAGTACAATTCTCGCTCCTGCACCGGTAATAACGCCATCAAAGCTTCTTTCATAATCAATCATTTTCGGCAAATATGCCGTTGATCTTCCCGTACAAATGAACACCTTGTGTCCCAGCGCTCTCACTTTTTGTATAACGCTTATATTTTTTTTCAAAACATCCTCTGAGGCTCCCAGCAATGTGCCATCAATATCAAGAAAAATCCCATATCTGCCATCTTTCATTTTGTACCCTCTTTTCTTAATTGTCTTATATAAATTTATCATATTCACACACTTTTGTCAACGGGTTATCACCTTCCACAATCAGACACCCTTCGTTCTTTTCAAAATAAAACATATTCCTGAAAGCTTGTGCATAATATGGTAACAAAATAACCGAAAACAATCCAAGGAGGAAAACAAATGTCGGAATACAATATTTACAGTGACATTGCAAAGCGGTCAGGAGGCGATGTTTATCTGGGAGTAGTCGGACCTGTGAGAACGGGGAAATCCACCTTCATAAAAAACTTTATGAATCTTTTGGTAATACCCAATATTGAAAATGAACACAAGCGTGAGCGGGCTATGGATGAACTACCACAGAGTGCGGGTGGCAGAATGATTATGACAACCGAACCGAAATTTATACCGAACGAAGCTGTTGAGGTACGGCTTGAAGACAACACATCCTTCAAAATAAGGCTCATTGACTGTGTTGGTTACATTGTTGAAAGTGCTCTGGGGTATATCGAAAACGATAATCCACGAATGGTTATGACACCTTGGTCGCCAAATCCTATGCCCTTTGCCGAAGCTGCCGAAATAGGCACAAAAAAGGTTATCTGTGAGCATTCGACAGTAGGGCTTGTTGTTACAACAGACGGAAGTATAACAGACATTGATAAAGAAGATTATGTTCCTGCCGAAGAACAGGTAATATCTGAGCTTCAATCTCTTGGAAAACCTTTCATAATTATTTTAAACACACTGAACCCCCATTCCGAAAACACCCGTGAGCACAAGGAATATCTTGAAGAAAAGTACAAAACCTGCGTTCTTCCCATAAACTGTATGGAACTTTCTTATGAAGACATCAATCTTATTATGAAAAGTCTTCTTCTTGCCTTTCCTGTTACAGAAATCGGAATCAGTCTTCCAAAGTGGGCAGATGCTCTTGAATACAATCACCCGCTAAAGTCAGCCCTCCGGAATTTTGTAACAGAAACAGTAGGCGATTCATTAAAGCTTTCCGATGCATCATCCCTTGCTGAAAGCTTTTTTAAAAACGAACATATAACCGACGTATTGATTTCGGATATAAACATGGTGAACGGAACACTCTCTCTAAACCTTATTCTTCCTGACTCTCTGTATTATAAAATAATTGAGGAAATGACCGGTTTTGAAATAAACGGCGAAGAAAGTCTTATGAACCTTCTCAAAGAGCTCTCTGAAATCAAATGTCGTTATGACAAAGTTGCCTCTGCTCTTGAAGAGGTAAATAGAAAAGGTTACGGAATTGTCTCACCGTCAATAGATGAACTGGCACTTGAAGAGCCAGAAATCGTAAAACAAGGAAGCCGCTTCGGAGTTCGCTTAAAAGCATCTGCTCCATCAATACATATAATGTGTAACAAACCCAAGTCTTTGGAAGCCGCATAAAATGGGCATTTTAAAAGCACAGACTTTTTTGGTCTGTGCTTTTTGCTATGTTATTATAATATTTTACCTTCAATAAAAGTTTATAACTCTAATAACTTTTTTAATATCCTTTTAGTTTCTAAAATAGATTTTTGCATCTGGATGCATTTTTCTATTCTAAAAAGTATATTTTATTTATAACTCTTGCTATAAAAAGTGAAATTATTTCACTTTTTATAGCAAAACTGTTGATTTATTATAATTTATGTGGTATAATAAAATAAATATATTAATGTAATCCTAGGAGAGTATACATATGGATGAAATTATAAAGACAGATAACGATATTATAATGCAGGATACTGATGATGTCGAGGTTGTATATGGAAAAGTCTTAAATGTGCGACCAAATATTCCACATATAGATTACAAAGGGATAGTTAATAAAGTATGCCAATATGTAGATGTCGCTAATGTGCTTTCAAAAGTAAAAAAAGGCGTGGAGTATGTTGTTGAAATTCCTTTGGAGTTTCAAGGTGGATTTGAAAGCGGTGAATACTGGATGATGGAGAATTCTAAAACAGGGAAAATGTGGCCATCACTTATGGAAATAGGTTCAGACGGACGAAACAAAATTGTATCTCCTCTTTCAGTTAGAAAAAAATCTTTTGTTGACGGAAATCCAACAAAAGATATAACAAATAATTACCATAACTTATATATGCAACAACGGATGAATGAACTCGTAGGACTTGTTGAATCTACTTTGCAAACCGTAGAACGCATCGAGCATGGTCAAATGGATGATAGAATAGCATTGCTTGAAGCTGGAAAGCAAGGTTTCATTCTCGCCCTCTCTCAAAAAGATGATGACAGTCGCTCGACCGCGATGTTAAATGCTATAAACAATATAACTATTGCTCAGAACCAAATCTTTGAAACTTTCAAAAGACGAGTTTGTGAATTTGATGCACTTCCCAAATCGGCGATAGTTAGGTTTTTAAGGGAGGTATCTTCTCCTGGAAGTTATTTAGACAAAAAAGATAATGAATATGATGAAATCAACGAATATTATGGTTTATATCTTCAGGCAACCAGAATGTTGGCGGGAGCTTATGTTATGATTGGCGATATAGAAAATGCTAAATTAGTATTTGACATGAGTATAGATAAAACCAAACATATAGATTATTCTAAACTTAAAACAATAGAGTTTACTCATAAAGATTCAGATTTTGATAAAATCTACGAAAATGCATCAAATTTCTTGATTGAAGAAAAACGCATTTGTTTGGAAGATGCAAAGGAATATGACTGTTTATCAATATCTATAAGTGGAGATAAATTATTGGAGGTATTTGAAAATGAAGAAAAGATACGAAAATAAAAAATTAAACAAAAAAGACCATAAAAAAATGAAAGATGCTGCAGGCGGTGTAAAGAAAGGTCTTGCATTATTTTCAGTAGGTACTATCATTTTTGCAGGTGTAAAAAAATATGGTAAGGAAATACCTAAACTTGCAAAAAACATAATTTTTAGAGGTTAAATTGAGAAAGTATCGGAGGAATAAATATGTGTGAAGCAATAAATGAAAACAAACGTGCAGAGCTTATATCTACACTAATTGAAAATCTACCTGTTTTTCGTGCTAAACTCGGAGCAACACAGGACACCTTTGCTCAAAGAGTTGGTTTAACAAAAACAACGCTCAACCATATAGAAAATTATAAAAAAGAACTCACTTGGGGGAATTTTATAACTATCATTCTTTTGCTTATGCAGAATGAAGAAACAAAACCATTAGTTGAAGTGATGGGACTTTACCCAGAAGATTTAAAAAACTTCCTGATGTTTCAGGATTAAGGAGGTGCGTTTGCTTGAATTTTTATATAATGTCAAAAGATGTTGCAGTTGCAAAATGGCAGGACAACAATCTTGAGGTTAT
>SVKC01000057.1 GCA_015068655.1 Oscillospiraceae bacterium | reverse complement strand
TTCTTCACCTGTCATACTCATCCATGCAAAAACTAAAGAACCGCCACGGGAAACTATATTCATTTTTCTCTTGTGGTTTTTTATCTGTTCTATGGTTTTTCTTGTGATACCGCAGTGAATGGTTACAAAGTCCACGCCGTCCTGAGCATGAAGTCTTATGACATCAATGAAATCCTTTGCAGTAAGTGTGTCTAAATCTCTTTGATAGTGAATAACGCTGTCATATACGGGAACTGTTCCTATCATAGCAGGACATTCACTTGTCAGCTTTTGTCTGAATGGTTGAGTGTTTCCGTGTGAAGACAAATCCATTATAGCCTCTGCGCCCATATTTACCGCCGCCATAACTTTTTCCATTTCGATGTTATAATCCTTGCAGTCTTTGGATACTCCTAAGTTCACATTGATTTTGGTGCGGAGCATTGAACCTACACCGTTTGGAGCAATACATGTATGTAATTTATTTGCGCAGATTGCAACCTGTCCTTTGGCAACAAGTTCTCTGATTTCCTCCGGTGTTCTGTATTCTTTTTCTGCAACTGCTTTCATTTCAGGTGTTATGATACCTTTTTTTGCGGCATCCATTTGTGTTGTATAATTTTCCATTCTGTCAGCTCCTTTCAATCAGATATTTTTTTCTTCGGCAAAATGCGATGCAAGGTCAAAGTTATGCATCATCGGTCCTGAACCTTGTCCTAAATCGAGCTGTGCGGATAGAGCACATGAAATATATTCCTTTGCTCTTTGTACAGATTCAGAAAGCGTAAAGCCTTTTGCAAGGCTTGCGGCAATTGCACTTGATAATGTACATCCTGTACCGTGCGTGTTGGGGTTGTCTATTCGTTTTCCTTCAAACCAATGATATTCTCCCTTTTCATATAAAAGGTCATTGGCAGCATTGATGCTGTGTCCGCCCTTTAGGAGAACTGCACAGTTATGTGCATCACCGATAATTTTTGCTGCCTTTTCCATATCCTCTTTGGTTTCAATGGCAAGCTCTGACAAAACCTCTGCCTCCGGTATGTTGGGTGTAATGAGTGTTGCTATCGGAAGTAGTTCTTTAATAAGTGCCGCAACTGCATCTGTTTTCATAAGTGCAGAACCGCTTGTTGCAACCATAACAGGATCAACAACAATGTTTTTCGCATTATGGTATTTTAGTCTGTCTGCTATTACGCATACAAGCTCCCTTGAAGATACCATACCGATTTTGACACTAACGGGGAAGATGTCTTCAAATACTGCGTCAATTTGCTGTTTCAAAAAATCAGGTGTTGACTCCTGAATTGCTCTTACGCCGGTTGTGTTTTGTGCCGTCAGTGCCGTTATAACACTCATAGCATAAACACCATTCATTGTCATTGTTTTAATATCTGCTTGAATACCGGCGCCTCCACTGCAATCACTTCCTGCAATGGTCAATGCTGTTTTCATTCTCATTTCAATTACTCCTTTCATTTTTCAGCATCGTTTTATATAATCATTGGCGTGGAAACGGCAAAATGCCGTTTTAAGCGGAATATGCTCCGCAACTTTCAAGCTATTGGCTTGAAAGCCACGCATGATTGCAATGAAGTGCCGGGAATTTGCCTTGCAAATTCCTTGTCAAAACAAGGTTTTGACTCAGGAAAACATTAAAAATGTTTTCCCACATGGCACATTCATTATAGCGACATAAGGTGGTGCCCCCAATCTGCCGCTTGTTTATTTAATTTGTCAAGTCCTTTGCTAATTTAAGCAAAATTTCGGTTTCGCCTTTAGGATTAGCTGCCTTCATAATTGCAGAAACTACGCAAAAACCTGCAATATCAATTCCTTCTATAACCTGTATATTGTTTTTGTTGAGTCCGCCAATGGCGTTTACGGGAATTGGCACAGCTTTGCATATTGCGTCAAGTGTTTCTGTTGATGTTAGAACTGTCTTGACTTTTGTTGTGGTGGGATAAATTGCACCAACTCCAAGATAATCTGCGCCTTGTTTGTATGCTTCAAGGGCTTGCGGAACGGTTTTGGTTGTTGCTCCTATAATAAAATCATCGCCAAGGATTTTTCTTGCCGTAGAAATCGGCATATCGCTTTGTCCAAGATGAACGCCTTCTGCACACATAGCGAGAGCGACATCCACTCTGTCGTCAATGATAAGCGGTACATTATATTTCTTTGTAAGTGTATGTACCTTTTCTGCAAGTGAAATATATTCTCTTGTGGTTTTTTCCTTTTCACGAAGCTGCAGAATAGTAGCACCGCCTTTTAATGCTTCTTCGGTTCTTCTTAAAAACTCTTCTTCGCTAAATCCGGTGCTGTCTGTTATAAAATAAAGAGTTGTATCAAAATTTCTCATCTTAATTTTCTCCTATACATAAAGATAGTCATTCAGAACTGGCTGCAAGCCCTCATCAGTGATGTCATTGTACATCTTGTCAAGACTTCTGTTGTCGTCAATCTCAAACTGTTCATCGCCCTGTACTTCATTTGACTCTTTTCCGCTGTATTTGCTTTCATGGTCGCCAATTCCCGTAGATACACCTGCTGAAACCTTTGTTGCGGCAATCTTTACAATACCATTTCGAAACTTTGCACTTTCGCGGGAAGATACTGTAATTCCAACAAAGGGTAAGAAAATACGATAAGCGCAGATTATCTGGCATAGCTGTTTTTCATGAACATCTAAAGGATTGATTTTATCATTATTGATAATAGGTCTGAGTCTTGGGCAGGATAGCGACATTTCTGCGTGAGGATATTTTCTTTGCAGATAGTACACATGAAGCGCACTTGCAAAAGCATCCTTTCTGAAATCCGAAAGGCCCAAAAGTGCAGAAAAAGCAACTCCTCGCATACCGCCCATAAGTGCTCGTTCCTGTGCATCAAATCGGTAAGGCCACACACGCTTATGACCGAGCAGGTGAAGTTGTTCGTACTTTTTTGTATCATAAGTTTCCTGAAATACGGTTACATAGTCAGCACCGCACTCGTGAAGATACTTATATTCATCGGTATTTACGGGGTATATTTCAAGTCCTACCATACGGAAGTATTTCCTTGCAAGCTTGCACGCTTCACCGATATAATTTATATCGCTTTGACTTCTGCTTTCGCCTGTAAGAATCAAAATTTCTTCCATATCGCTGTCTGCAATAACCTTCATTTCTTTTTCAATCTGCTCCATAGAAAGCTTCATACGGTTAATATGGTTATAGCAGTTAAAGCCGCAATACACGCAGTAATTTTCACAGTAATTGGCTATGTAGAGAGGAGTGAAAAGATATACTGTGTTACCGAAGTGTTTACTTGTTTCAAGTCTTGCTCTTTGTGCCATTTGTTCTAAAAACGGTTCTGCTGCCGGAGAAAGCAGTGCTTTAAAATCTTCTATGGTACAGGTTTCATGCTCTAATGCCGCTTTTACATCCTTTGCAGTATATTTTGAGTAATCAAAAGAATTCATCTGTTCCATTACATTTTTGCAAACATCCGATTCTATTTTCTCCATACCGGGCAAATATTCCATGTGGTCTTTTCGTGAGGAAGGTTCTGTTTCGAGTCTGTGCTTTTTTGCAAGTGCTTCAGGTGACAAGTGTTCCGAGTCAACAAAAAATTGATTTTCCATTATAAAGCCTCCTTAATCACGCAAAAATCCCGTAAGAGGATCTGATGCGGATGCACCACGAGTAAGAACTCTGCCAAGACCTGAAAGGTAGGCTTTCCTTCCTGCCTCAATTGCCTGACGGAAGGCTGATGCCATAAGAGGAAGATTACCTGCTGTAGCCAGAGCTGTGTTTGCCATAATAGCTGCAGCACCCATTTCCATTGCTTCACAAGCCTGTGACGGCTTACCGATTCCTGCATCCACAATAATCGGAAGGTCAATTTCATCTATAAGAATCTGAATAAAATCCTTTGTTGCAAGACCTTTGTTAGAACCTATAGGAGATGCAAGTGGCATTATGGTTGCAGCTCCCGCATTTACTAAATCACGGGCAACATTCAGGTCAGGGTACATATACGGCATAACAACAAATCCGTCATTTGCAAGAATTTCTGTTGCCTTGATTGTTTCCGTGTTATCAGGGAGCAGATACTTTGAATCACGCATAATTTCAATCTTAACAAAATTACCGCATCCAAGCTCTCTGGCAAGTCTTGCAATTCTTACCGCTTCCTCTGCATTTCTTGCTCCGCTTGTGTTAGGAAGCAGGGTAATTCCTTTTGGAATAAAGTCAAGTATGTTTTCCTGTTCTTTTGTGTTTGCACGGCGGACTGCAAGGGTTATAATCTCCGCACCTGCATCCTTTACTGCAGCTTCAATAAGGTTAAGAGAATATTTTCCCGAACCTAAAATAAAACGGGAATTAAATTCGTGACCGCCGATAACAAGTTTGTCATTATTCATTTGCATTTCCTTCTTTCTATACTTCGTATTCTTCTGCTATAATTCTTAAGACTGTGTGCGCCTGATGTGCAGCACACAGCATCACTCTTGATGAAACAAGCCCGATTCCGTCTTTTATATCGCTTACTTCATCGCCGCAAAGATAAAACCGTTTTGAGACTTTTCTTGTTTTTATCAAATTAGCACTATCTAAGCCTGCCATTCCCGATGCAGCAACAATGTATTTTTCGGGCATTTCAGATAAAACAAAGTTGACAATGCTTGCTTTTGCTTCTGCGTTGTCAAATGCTTCGCAGATAATATCTGTTTCTGAAAGAATATCCTTTGCAGTGTTTTCATCAAGATAAACATTATGTATTTTAGTTTCAATATAAGGATTTATTTCTTTCAGGTTGTTCTGTAAAGCTTCAGTCTTGTTCATCCCAATTTGATTTGCCTTGTATTGCTGACGGTGAAGATTTGTTATATCTACTTTATCAAAATCTATCAGTATGAGTTTTCCAATACCTGCACGGGCAAGAGAGGTGGCTATGTTAGAGCCAAGACCGCCAAGACCGCATACAGCAACAGTTGTGGATGAGATTTTTTTCTGCAACTCAATTCTGTGTCTGTCATTTAATGCTTTTATCCATTCTTCTTTAGTTGGAATCATATCAGCCACCTCCCACAAAGCTTACAACCTCAACGCTGTCGCCATCCTTAAAAATTGTATCAGAATACTGTGCTTTTGGAACTATATCACCGTTAAGTTCGACTGCAACACGCATTAAGTCGTATCCTGCAGAATTAAGATATTCTGCAACAGATTTGCCGCCTACATCCAAATCTTCTCCGTTAATTCTTACCACTCAAATCACCTCCAAAAATCGCAACAAAAAAGGAGCTACCGATTTGGTAACTCCTAAGATTACTTAAGTATTCCTAAAACTCTTGTTCAGGCATCCCTACGTTGGCATTATCCAAATCAGGTTCTCGGTCGAAGGTTTTACCTTCCTCTCAGCCTGTAACACAAGCTCCCGTTTCTTATTCAGTTTTGTATATTATATCACTTTATAATTAAGATTACAATACTTTTTTGAAAATTTTAACTATTTCATTTCGGCGGCAGGGGGAGATGTCTGCTTGCGAATGGAAATAGGTGTAACGGAGTAGCGGTCTTTCAGCATTTTTGAAAGCTGACTGCTGTCATAAAATCCGCATTGTGCCGCAATTTCTGCACAAGAGAGGTTTGTTTGTCTGAGAAGCTCCATAGCTTTTTGACACCTCACATCAATCAGGTAGTTCTGGGGCGACAATCCGTATTCATTGAAAAACAGATGCCTGAAGTGTGCCGAGCTGTAGCCTGATGATTTTGCCAGGTCGTTTATGTTGATGTTCTGCATATAGTTTTCGTTGATAAAGTTTTTGGAAGAGATGAGATTTTTGTTATCACTGTTGTTTGTATACTGAGTCCGTTCAAGCAAAAGCAACATTTCCGACACCTTGTGGGAAATCATTTCGTCATATTTATAGGGTTGATTTATGATTTCCTTAAAGATAATGTCAAGATGATATTTTATATCCCACATATTGCGGTAAAGCTTGCTTTCCAGAGCAAAATTTTCACATTCAAAGCCAATCCATTTTATTTTTCCGCCGTATATAAAGGATTCGGAGTGAACACAGCCGCTTCGGTTAACTGCAACATCACCCGGATTAAATTCGTATTCAACGTTGTCAAGAATTGTTTTGCCGTGACAACCGGAATCGTAAAATACAATTTCATGACAGGTGTGGGAATGCGACTGTACAAAATAGCCGTTCTCATGGGAGCTGTTATACATAAAGGTGGGTTTAATATTCATATTTATCCCTCGTTTCTAATCAAAGTATACTATGGAATATTTGAAATGTCAATAGATTTGAGCTGATAATCAGCGATTTATACTATTTGGTTTTATGAGATTTTTACAAATAACCACCAAAAAATACAAGAAAATCAGCGATTTAACCTATACTTGTGAAAGTAGGGTGAAGTATAATGAATATGTATATAGAATGCTAAATAAATTGTTAACAGATTATAAAGAGAGGTTTACATATAGAATGTTAAAGATTTTGTTGGATACCGATTTGGGCGCAGATTGTGATGATGCAGGTGCATTGGCTCTTTTGCACAGACTTGCGGACGAAAAGCTGTGTGAGATTCTGGCTGTTACCCATTGTACATCGGAGAAAAGCGGAGCTGTTGCGGTAAAGGCAATTAATGACTGGTATAACAGAGGGGATATTTCTGTTGGACAGTATGACGTAAAAGCTTTTATGGAGGGCGAACGTTACACACGGTATACTTGTGAGATTATGGACAAATATCTGGAAAACCACAGTGTACCAAAGTTCGAAAATGCTGTCAGGGTAATGAGAAAAGCTCTTGCTTCAAATAATGATGTTGTTATTGTGGTTATTGGTATGCTCAATAATATTGCGGAGCTTCTTAAATCCGAGGCTGATGACATAAGCCCTCTGAACGGCGTTGAGCTTGTGAAGAAGAGTGTTTCTTCTATGTATGTTATGGGCGGCAATTTTGAGGATTTGTCATATGAGGAATATAATATCGTGCAGGATATTGAAAGTGCACAGTGTGTTTCAAAAAATTTCCCTGTTCCCATTGTTTACAGCGGATTTGAGCTTGGGACAAATGTTCTTACGGGAGATAATCTGGAGCATCAGGTAGAAGAGAATCCTGTGAGAATGGCTTACAGCGAATGGAATAAAGTGGTTTGCGGAAAAGAAGCTTTCAGACGGAGCAGTTGGGATCCGATTACGGTATATTGTGCAGTTATTCAGGATACACCTCTATTCAAAAAAAGCGCACCGAAGAACATTACCTTTGACGATGAGGGCAAAACTTTGGTGACTGACGGTGGTAAGGACTGCTATCTGATTGCAAAGAAATCAAATGAAGAAGTTCAAGAGGTTCTGAACCAACTTATTTACTAATTTGAAAAAATAAAAATAATATAAAAAGGAGTGTAGAAAATGAAAAGAAACGCAATGAAATTTATGGCATTGGTTCTGGCTCTTTCACTGATTTGTGTGATGTTTGCAGGTTGCGGAAAGAGTAAGAACGACAAGAACGAGCAAGGACAGACCGTGATTTCCATTGGTGGATGGCCTGACAAAGAGGGAACAGAGCTTGATACGGTGAATGCGAGAAAAGAGGCTTTTGAAAAGGCGAATCCCGATGTTGAAGTTGTTCCGGATTATTGGAAGTTCGACAGAAAGAGCTTTTATGCAAAAGCGGCAGGCGGACAGCTTCCCATGGTGTACAACGCAGGTGTTACTGAAATTCCTGAAATTATGGAGTCAGGATATTCGGCAGACCTTACTGAAATTTTGAAAAAACGGGGATACGAAGGAAAGTTCAATCCCAAAATTCTTGAAATAATCAGCAAG
>SVKC01000056.1 GCA_015068655.1 Oscillospiraceae bacterium | reverse complement strand
AAATTATTCTGATAATTGGTAAACAAACTGCTTCTATCAATGGGAACATTTACGAACTTGAATGTTGTCCGCTAATTAAAGATGAAAGGACTTTTGTTCCTGTAAGATTTATTGGAGAGGCTTTGCAGTGCAATGTTTTATGGGAAAACGATACTCAAAAAGTTTTAGTTAGAAGAGAAAATGAAGTAGAACTTGATATAAACGACGACGAAGTTCAAAAACTTTTTCTGGATGTATTAAATCAAAGAGAATTTGCATCTTATTATGGAGGATATTGTGATATATCTCTTTGGGACAATCCACAAAACATGTTTAGTGGAACTATGCGGGAATTGTTTTCATTCTTGCGTTTTGAAAATTTTGAAGAAAAGCAATACACCAAGGATGAAGCAGAAAAAATTATTTTGGATTTCTTATCTAAGGGAGATACTAGTCACTCTTTATCACCGTATGGTATTGATAGCCTAAGAGTACAATTAGAACAAGGTGCAAGTTATGGAAGTGATTCAAACGAGGAAATATTAGTAGCCGTATACGATGGAAAAGTAATTGATGATATATGCAAGGACTTGTTCGGTGATTCTTTACCTAAACATGAAAATTTAGCATATGCTATAGGTTACCATAGTTTTCATTTGTTTAATAGAGTAAATCTGTTTTACCCATATGCACCAGCAAACTTATATAATGTTTATTATAATGCGGAGAGTAATCAATACTTATTTACAAAATATGCAGAGCAATATGTGAATTATGAAGATGCGGAAAAGTACGATTTTGACACAAAACTTATAAAAGCAACAGCGCATAATGGAAAAATCTCTTTATACATACAACATTATACAGAGTTTGACGAATATAGTGGAGAAAGATCTACTTATAAAGGAATTTATAAGAACACATACAAAAAGGACGATAACGGATATTATTGGGTTAGTTCATACGGAATGGATGAAGTAGAAAGATAAACATTCAAATGCGTAATGAATTACATTTTACTCGTGTCAAGTCCTCAAATTTAAAGAATAAGTTTGCCGATTTTGATATTTACATATACTATCGGATGCGAGAAAATCCAGTATTCTCGCGGGTTCTAAAGAATTTTGTTCAGAAAAAATGCAGTGAAAAATTAAGAAAAAAATAGTAGGTCCTATTATTCACTGTTCTCCTGCCTTGACACGAGCATATAAAGAATGTCGAATATTGTAGAAAAATAAATGGGTTGACAATATCCTGCAATTTGTATATAATATAAATTGTAGGATATTTTTATTGTATAAATAATAGGAGGTAATTATGAATATAAATACTGAAACAATTACAACTATGACAGAAGCAAATCAGAATTTTTCTAAAGTGGCTAAAGTTGCAGAAAATAATGGTCAGGCAGTTATATTTAAAAATAATAAGCCGAAATTTTTGCTTATTGATGTTGACTCGGGCTTCTACTTTGATATTACTGATGATGAAAAAATAGATGTGGCGGCAAAAAGAATTATGAACAGATTCAAACCTGCTTTTGAGGAGTTGGCAAAATGATTAAATTGAGCAAAGAAAAGGTTTTACTTTTACATCAGTTAATAGCAGAAGAAACCGGCGGTGGTGTTGGTGTAAGAGATGTTGGGCTTTTAGAAAGTGCACTTAATAATGCCTATAGCACATTTGGTGGAGAAGAACTTTTTAAAACAAAGGAAGAAAAAGCAGCAAGTCTTGGGTTTTCATTGATATCTAATCATGCTTTTGTAGATGGTAATAAGAGAATAGGTGTATATGTTATGCTGACGTTTTTGGAAGCAGAGGGAATAAAAATGAATTGCACCAATGCAGATGTTGTTGATCTTGGTTTATCGGTTGCATCAGGCGATATGAAATATGATGATATTTTAAATTGGATAATTAAATTCAAAAAATAAGTTTTTGATACTGACTTGGTATGAACTACATGGATATGTCGAAAGAAGAGCCTCAAGGGAGCCTATGAAAGTTTGCATCTAAACCTTATGTGTCGCAATTACAAAAAAACTTTGGCATCTAGATTATACAGTCTTTATAACGAATGTCTTCAATCGGAATAGCGATATATCGCTATTCCATAACAGCAAATGCTTTGCTGTTATGAAAACTATTTTGAGAAATAGTTTTCAAAGACTTCGTTGCAATGAAGTGCCGGGAATTTGCCTTGCAAATTCCTTGTCAAAACAAGGTTTTGACTCAGGAAAACATTAAAAATGTTTTCCCACATGGCACATTCATTATAGTAGGAGTGTCGAAAGAAAGGAATTTTACTATGAGAATAATAGCATTTAAGTATGGTGCGACTGAAATTACTGAAAAAATGGCATTTCAGGGTGGTAACGAACACGTCAAGTTGCCTATTGCATTGCTGTTTTTCTTAATAGAACATAAAAACAGAAAAATTTTAATCGACGTTGGTTGTGATACAATGCCGGGTTTTGAATTGTTTGAATTTGAATTTCCCGTAAAGGTTCTTGAAACATACGGGGTAAAGCGTACGGAGATAACTGATGTAATAATTACCCATTCTCATCATGACCATATAGATGCAGTATACAATTATCCCCAAGCAAATATTTATCTGCAAAAAAAAGAGCTGGAATTTGCAGAAAGATATTTGCGGAATGCGAAACATATTTCAACTTTCGAGAAAAGTGAAAAAATACTTGATAATATCGAAATCAAATATATCGGTGGTCATTCGGCAGGTTCTTCAGTTGTTTTGGTTAATTGCGGTGAATATACATATGTTTTTTGTGGTGACGAATGCTATACCAAAGAGAATCTGTTAAAAGGCAAAGTGACCGGTTGTAGTGTTTGTCTGGAAAAAAGCAAATATTTTATTGAAGAATATATGAAAGAAAAATATATTCCGGTTTTGTTTCATGACCCCGATATTTTATCTGAAATTGGATTTAAGGTCTTGTATGAAGATTAGTTTGATTCTTAATCACGATAATAAATTAAAAAACCGAAGCTTTCACAGGAAAGGAGAGAAGTTTCTATGAATAAAGTCAAAATCATTCACAGCGGCGATTTTCATATTGGTTCATCACGAAGCGGCATCAGCAACGGACGTGCAGAAATCAGGAACACCTTTTTCAAGGTTATCGACCTGTGCAAAAAAGAAGCCGCAGACTTTCTGCTTATATCAGGAGACCTGTTTGATACCCCATTTCCCGAGCGCGAGGATGTATCGGAAATAATTGATGCAATGAAATCAATACCCGAAACCGTTATTGCAATTTCACCGGGAAATCACGATTGCGCCTGCCCCGGTTCGGTATGGTTGAAGGAAAGCTTTCCTGAAAATGTTTATGTTTTCACCTCATTCACCGAAAGCTATGACTTCCCCGAGAAAAATACCAGACTTTTCGGTGCAGCATTCACAGACCCCTTTGAAAAGCTTTCTCTTCTTTCTTTCCCGAAGGAGCTTAGTGACACAATGACAAATATCTGCGTTCTTCACGGGGATTTTGTGTCTGCACAAACAGAAAGCGTATATAATCCCATTACCTCCGACGCCATTTCCGCAAGCGGATTTGACTACCTTGCACTGGGACATATCCACAAACGGAGCGACATAAAAAAAATTGGAAAAACCTATTTTGCATACTGTGGCTGTCCTGACGGAAGAGGCTTTGACGAGGTTGGCGGACACGGAGTTTATGCAGGAACTGTCGGAAAGGAAGACTGCAGGCTTGAATTTATTGAGCTGTCGTCCAGAAAATATCTCACCTTTGATGTTGACATTTCTGATTGTGAAACCTCTCTGGGTGCGGCAGGAAAAATCCTCAACCACATAAAAGAAAATGATTCCGAAAACTTCAGGAAAAACCTGTATCGAATTACCCTTACGGGAGCTGTTCCCCCTGAGTTTTCGCCCAGCGCCACGGTTATTGAGGAAAAGCTTTCCGGTGAGGTTGAACACATAAAAGTGACCGACAAAACCTATGCAGACCCCCAAAACCTGAAGCAATTGGCCACCGATTGCTCTCTTAGAGGTATTTTTGTAAAAAAAATGCTGGAAAAACTTGAAAACGCAAGTGAAAATGAGCTTCAAAAATATCAAAAAGCGCTGAAAATCGGACTTACCGCTTTCGAAAGAGAGGTGCCCTCTGATGATAATTAAAAAGCTTGACATTGAAGGCTTTGGCAAATTTTCGGGACGCAGTTTGTCCTTTGGCAAGGGTTTCAATCTTATATACGGCAACAACGAGGACGGAAAAACCACCCTTATGTCCTTTATAAAGCTTATGTTTTTCGGCTCTTGCGGAAGCAAAAGTGCTGATGTCTCAAAAAACCTCAGAAAAAAATATAAGCCTTGGAGCTCTGCCCCTATGTCGGGAGCAATTGAGTTTGAAACCGAAGGAAACCTTCTCCGTATACACAAAGAATTCAACAAATCAGCGGCAACCGACAAAACCACACTTTTTGTTCCGGATACGGGAGAGAAAACTATTCTTCCGCCATCCGAAGATGCAGGTCTTCAATTCTTCGGAATGTCCTCTGATGAGTTTGAAAGAAGCATATTTGTTGATGGTTTTGGCGGTTTTTCTCCTGATTCTTCAGGGGACAGCCTTGCTGTGCGCATAGCAAATCTTTCCTCAACAGGCGACGAAAACCATTCCCAAAGCAAAATACGTGCGCGCCTTGCTTCAGCGAAGGAAAGTCTTGTTTCAAAAAGCGGCAAAAAAGGAGTTCTTGCAGAGGAAAAAGATAATTATGAAAAGCTGCTTGCAAAGCTCGAAGACTGTCGCGAAAAACAAAAAGCTCAAGCAGCTCTTCGCTCGGCTATTTCGGAATTAAAATCCGAAATTACCAATTTCGAAGATGCTGTTTTAGCCTTTGAAAAGGCAGAAAAATATGAGCAAGCTGAAAAAGAGCTGTCTCAACTGACGGTTTTGCACGATTATCTCAAGCATCACAAAGAGCTTGTGGAGCAAATGAAACAAAAAGGCTTTGACTGTCTTGCTCTGAAAAAACCGGTTGCGACCGCTAAAGTGCTTTACAAGGCTATACCTGAAGTATCAGAATGTGAAACCATCGGAATAACAACAGAAGATTACGAAAATGTTTTCAGGCTCAAAGAGAGCCTGACTCAGCTTGAAAAGGACAGGGCACTTCTCTCAGAAAAAATTGCTGAAGCCTTCGAATCTGCTCCAAAGGAGCTGTCCAAAACACCCCTTGTGTTTTCCATTTTTGCAGGCATTTCGGCATTTTCAAGCCTTTTGCTCTTTTATTTCAACAAAACAGCAGGTATTGCAGGCATAATACTTTCTCTTGTATTTCTGCTTCTCGCACTTTTGAACAGAAAGAAAACCAAAGCATCGGAAAACACCTTGTACAAAGCGGAATTACAAAAGCTGTCCTTTTTTGAAAATGAACTTTTTTCACTCTCGCCTGAGAATATTCAGGAGCTTTTCGAAAAAAAGTATTCCGAGTGTGAATCCGCTCTTCTTTCAGGTCTCACCAAATACGGTTGTGCTAATTTTCAGGAGTTTTCGAAAAAAGCAACCGAAAGCTTTGGACAGGAGCAGCTTAGACAGAATGCGGAGACTGCAAGAAAAAGCTTTGTTGATTCTGTTGCCGCCTTTGTTGACGGCGTAAATTCTTTTGAAGAAGCAGAAGATATTTGGCAGAAGCTCGATTCCGCCCTTTCATCACTTGATGCACTTGAGCACAACGCACAGCTTGTTGCCTCCGCAATAGGCATAGACCGACCTGAAATCAATGACATAAGTGAAAGAATTTCAAAGCTTCGTGAATATACTGCAAATACAGAAAAAGCAGATTTTTCACCTACGGACATAACAAAATTACGCACAGACCTCTCACAAAAACGCAGAGAGCTTGAGGAACTGCAAGGAAAACTGCACAATCCGGAAATAAGTGAAAGTGACCTAATCATCCAAATATCCGAAAAGAAAGAAAGACTTGACCGCCTTACGGAAAAGTACGAAGCAATAAGCCTTGCGGCAGAAGCTATGGACGAAGCAATAACCGAAATGAACCGTGGTCTCGGCTTTCAGCTAAGCCAAAAAACAGGCGAATACCTGAGCCGTATGTCAAACGGCAAATACAGCGAGGTTCTTGTAGCCCGTGACTTGAGTATTGAAGCAAGAAGCTCCCTCGAAGAAGGCTATCATGAATGGAAGTATCTCAGCTCTGGGGCAATTGACAGAGCTTATCTGGCGCTGAGGCTTGCGGCAACAGATATTCTTGCTTCAAAGCATAATCCTCTACCGCTGTTTCTTGATGACGTACTTGCACAATATGATGACGAAAGCTGTCGAAGCACCCTTGTGTTTTTGAAGCACTATCTTGAAAATTCAGGCTCTGTTTCGCAGATATTCCTCTTCACCTGTCACAAGCATATTGAAAATATGGCAAAAGAAATATTTTCTGACCTTGTGGAAGTACGGCTTTAAGGTAAAAAAAGTGTCATTTTTGACATTACTGCATATACTAATTTACACTTACAAAAATTTCGAAAGGTTGAGAAACAAATGAGTTCTTCTATTGACATAAAGCCCGTAACTATGGAAAGCAAGCCGCTGCTTGATTCCTATTTCAGAAAAGGACTTTTTCTGAATTCGGAGCTGACCTTTACAAATATGTTTATCTGGCAGCCCTCATACAACATTCGTTACGCCGAAATCGGCGACACGCTCTGTATTTTCTCGAAATATAAAAATGAGCCCGAAAGCGTGAATCTGTCCACCTTTTCAGGAAACATACAGGAAGCTGTGTCGAAGCTCCTTGAATACTTCAATGAAATAAGCTCACCGCCCCTCATCCGCCTTTTCAGCAAGGAACAGAAAACCATTCTTTCGGAAAGCTTTCCGGGAATGTTCAGGTTTGAAAAAGACCCTGACAGCTACGACTACGTATACAACATTTCTGACCTCATAAATCTGTCAGGCAGCAAATACCACGCAAAACGAAATCACATAAACAAATTCAAAAGTCTATATAACTACCAATACCACACAATGACCCCCGAATATCGCGAAGCTTGCCGTGAAATGTTCTGTCGGTGGTGTGAGAGCAAGAAGGACAGTATTTCAAACATAGGCGACCAGCTCACAGCAGTCAACCGCCTTCTTGACAACTGGGAGAGCCTTGATATTGCAGGCGGATGCATAACCGTTGACGGACAAATGGTTGCCTTCTCCTTTGGAGAGGTCCTTTGTTACAGAAACTCCATTGCGGTCATACATCTTGAACACGCGGATACCGACTTTCAGGGAAGCTTTCCTATGATAAATCAACAGTTTCTCGAGCACCAATGGTCGGACTTCAAGCTCTTAAACCGTGAAGAGGATATGGGTCTTGAAGGCTTGAGAAAAGCAAAAAAATCCTATTATCCCGTACTCCTGACCGAAAAATATACAGCAACACTCAAATAACCGTCATAAAGCAGACAACCCCCGCATAAGCTTATGCAGGGGTGTGTTGAAAAATGGTTTTTGATACAATGTCAATTTTAGCATATGTTTTGGGACTGGTTCTTGTTTTTGTAATCTGTCGTATATTCATACGTCCCGTAGCAATCCTCGGCAAAATCCTCCTGAACAGTATTTGCGGAGGACTTGTCCTTGCCGGACTTAACTATCTTGGCGGCTTCATTGGACTTTCCATTGCAGTCAGCCCCATATCATCACTGATTGCGGGCTTTCTCGGCATCCCAGGCATTGTCCTTGTCATTATCCTTCAATATATTCTTTAAATCGAGTAGGGCGAAATTAATCGCCCTCTCACACCACCGTGCATGCCGTTCGGCACACGGCGGTTCAATTCAAAATTAAA